>CAZVCM010000076.1:0-15997 GCA_964626105.1 uncultured Thermoflexus sp. | reverse complement strand
AAAGACTCGTCGCTCCGCCTGCCGCACGGTGAAAAGGGCAAGGTGGTTGATGTCAAAGTATTCAACCGTGAAGAGCATCGCGACTTGCCCGCGGGCGTCGATCAGATGGTGCGCGTCAGCGTGGCGCAGAAGCGCAAGTTAACGCAGGGCGATAAGATGGCGGGCCGCCATGGGAACAAGGGTGTTATCTCGAAAGTGGTGTCGATTGAGGACATGCCGTTCCTCGAAGACGGGCGCCCGATCGAGATCATCCTGAACCCGCTGGGTGTGCCAGGTCGTATGAACATCGGTCAGGTGCTGGAGACGCACCTCGGCTGGGCAGCCGATCGGCTGGGCTTCCGCGCGATTTCGCCGGTGTTTGACGGCGCCGAGGAAGACGAAATCGAGGCGGAGCTGGGCCGGGCGTGGATGATCGACACCGCTTGGGACGAGATCACTGAGCGGGCGTGGGCGTGGCTCAACGAAGAGGAGTACGACACCGAGTACCTTGAGGACGACGACGAAGCCCGCCGCCTGTATATCAATCACTGGCTTGGCCAGTCTTCGGAGTACGACGTGGAGCGGTTGGCGCTCGACTACACCTACGCGCGCCGTGTCGTGCTGCGCGAATGGCTGAAAGAGCACGGCTATAGCCCGGATGATATTCTGCTGTTCAACGATCAGGGCGTGCCGGTGGACGAGCGCGTGCGCCGCGACCTGAACGCCCGCTATGCGACGCTGGTTTTGTGGGCCGAGCGTGTTACGGGCGAGCAGGTGCCGGATGGTCTGGAAGAAGCGGCTCTGCGCGAAATGGCGCGCCGCGTCTCACAGCGGTACAACGTTATCGCGCCGATCATCGGCAAGCAGAATGTCTACGACGGCAAGACTGGCGAGCGCTTTGACCAGCCGGTCACGGTCGGCATTATTCATATGCTGAAGCTGGCGCACCTGGTCGAAGACAAGGTGCACGCGCGCTCGACCGGCCCGTACAGCCTTGTCACGCAGCAGCCGCTCGGCGGTAAGGCGCAGTTCGGCGGCCAGCGGTTCGGCGAGATGGAAGTGTGGGCGCTCGAAGCCTATGGCGCGGCGCACACGCTGCAAGAAATGCTGACGGTCAAGTCGGACGACGTTCAGGGCCGTGTCAAGACGTATGAAGCGATCGTCAAGGGCGAGCCGATCGAGGAGCCGGGCGTTCCGGCGAGCTTCCGCGTGCTGGTCAAGGAACTGCAAAGCCTCGGCCTTGCGGTGGAAGCGATCACCGATGGCGGTGAAGTGATCAAGTTCGGTAAGGACGAGGAGAAATCTCGCCAGCCAAGGATCCAGACCGCGCTCATGGGGTTCGTGGATAATCGCTAAGCGCCGCGCATCAATCATCACTTGCAGTCAACGAGCAGCCCGCAACGGCTGCTCGTTTTTTGCGCATGGTGGGCGAGGACGGAGGTGGGGATCGGTGGGGTGAGCGTCGATCCGGCGTCAGCCGTCCGCGTTGTGAGGGTTTGAGAACGGTTGTAGAATGAGCGAAACGCCCGTGAGATCGCCTCATTGAATCTGGTTGACTGGTGGCGGTGGCGCGCCGACTTGGAAGGACCTCTCATGAAGCTTTACCTGCGTTCCAGGACTATCGGGCTCGGGCTGGTGGTTGCCATGCTGTTGTTGGCGACGCTGGCGTGCAGCATCGGCGGTGGGGACGACGAAGAGTCGGATACGCAGCCGACCACCGCGCCGACCACCTCGCCAACAACCACTCAGAGCGCGGTTGGGATGCTTGCCAGTCCGACGCCGTACCCAACGCCCACACAGCGCCCGTTTGCGACGGCGACGCAGTTTGTGCTGCCGCGTGTCAATACGCCGCTGCCTACCTGGACGCCGTTCGTGCCGTCCGCGACGCCGCTGCCCTATGATGTGCGCATCGCGTACCCGGTGGATGGCAGCCAGGTCGCGGGGTATGTCACGATCACCGGGAGCGCGAGCCACCCACGCTTCTTGCAGTATGCGCTGGAGTGGGGCCCTGAGCCAAACCCCAGCAATCTGTGGTACCCGATCACTGCGCCGCGCTCGACCATTGTGTTGAACGGTATCCTCGGCGCGTGGAACACGACCAGCGTGCCTGACGGAAATTACCGTCTGCGGCTGCATGTCTGGCTGTCCGACGGTACGGATACGGCGTTTGTAACCGGCGGTATTCGCGTGTCGAACGTCCAGCCGACCGTTGCGCCGACCGCAACCCAGACGCAGCGCCCCAACCAGCTTCCGGCGATTAATGCGATTGCCAACCAGCAGGTCGAATCCGGGCAGACAACACGCATCCCGATCCAGGCGAGCGATCCGGACGGCGACACCTTGCTGACGTTTGTCTCGTCGAACAACCCGGCGGTGGCAACCGCGGAAGTTGCCAGCCCGACCGAGGTGCTGGTGCGCGGGATGTCGGCTGGGTCGGCGGTGATCACGGTGAGCGTCAACGACAACCGTGGCGGCGCGGCGAGCGCGGCTTTCAACGTCACCGTCACCGGACAGAATCGCGCGCCCGCTATCAGCCCGATTGTCAACCAGACGATTGAGGTCGGACAGACACGCGACATCGCGGTTCAGGTGTCCGATCCGGATGGCGACCCGGTCACGCTGAGCGCGACGTCCGCCGATGGCGCGATCGTCCAGGTCAGCGCGCCGAATGCGAGCACTGTGCGAGTCGTCGGGCAGGCAGAAGGGAATTCGTCTGTTACCGTGACGGCCAACGATGGCCGGGGCGGGACGGTGAGCACCGTGTTCCTGGTGACGGTTGGGCTCGCGAATCGTCCGCCCAGTGTGGACCCCATCAGCCCGCAAGAGATGGCTGTTGGCGAAACGCGCGACGTCGGTTACAACGCGTCTGATCCGGATAATGACACAATCACCGCGAGCGCGGTATCCAACAATCCGGGTGTTGTCGCGGCGAGCGTCCCTGCGCCAGGGGTCATCCGCCTCACCGCGTCGCAGCCCGGCGTGGCTACAGTGGTCCTGACCGTTCAAGACGAACGCACCGATCCGGTGACGACGCAGTTTGAGGTGACCGTGCAGCAGGCGAACCGCCCGCCGGTGGTCCAGCCACTTGGTGCGCAGTCGATGACCGCCGGGGATGTGCTCGATGTGCCGTATCGGGCAGAAGACCCAGATGGCGATCCGCTGAATGCGAGCGTGGAATCTGACAATCCAGGTGCAGTCACCGCTGAGATCGCGGGGCCGGGCACGATCCGCTTGCGCGCGAATCAGGCGGGCTCGGCAACTGTCACGTTGCGCGTCGATGATGCGCGTAATCCGGCGGTGGCGGTGAGCTTCCCGGTGACGGTGGGCGCGGTGAACGCACCGCCCAACGTCGCGCCGATCGAGGATCAGTCGCTGGCAGTGGGGGATGTCGTGAACGTTCCGTACGCGGCAACCGATCCAGATGGCGATACGGTGACCGCGGAAGCGATCAGTGAGAATCCGGCGGTTGCCAGTGTCGAGATTCCGGCGGTGGGCACGATTCGCATCGTCGCGAACGGGGCAGGGCAGACCAATATCGCGCTGTCGGTATCGGATGGCGTCAACGCGCCGGTCGCGGTCAACTTCGTCGTGACGGTTACGGCTGCGAACGAGGCGCCGGTGGTTGAGCCAGTGGGCGAGCAGCGTCTGACGGTTGGCGAGACGGTGAACGTTCCGATCAACGCCAGCGACCCGAACGGCGATCCGCTGACGGTTGAGGCCGCGTCGCAGAATCCGGCGGTGGCGAGCGCGGTGGCGTCGGGGATGAGCATCGCGGTGACAGGTAACGCCGAAGGCACAGCTACGATCGCAGCGGACATCAGCGACGGGCAGGGCGGCACTGCGTCGATCACCTTTGTAGCAATTGTCGAGGGCGACAACAGCGCGCCGGTGATTGATCCGGTGCCGGATCAGGCGCTAACGGTCGGAGAGACGATCGCGGTTCCGCTGACGATCTCGGATGCGGACGGCGACCCGATCGTGCTGACGGCGATCGCGCAGGACCAGGCGATTGCCACCGCGCAAGCGTCGGGTACGAATACGGTGGAGCTGACCGGCGTCGGCGAAGGCATGACCACCGTTGAACTGACAGCAGATGACGCGCAAGGCGGTGTGACGATCAGCAGTTTCACGGTGACGGTCTCTGCGCCCAGCGGCGGTTTCGACCTGATGGCATATCCGGTCATCCCGCAGATCGACCAGCAATCGGCTGCGATGCTCAGTCAGGTGTACCAGAGCGGCGAGAGCAACTTCGGCAACCAGCCGGGCGCCTTCAGCAAGGTCGGTGATGAATCGGTTGCGAGCGAGCACTTCATGGCGCCGTTCGCGGCAGATCCGCTCAATCTCGGCAGCTTCAGCGCACTGCAGGGGCTGATCGATGTATACCGGTCCACGCCGGTGCGCGGTGATGATCCGGCGATCAACAGCCTGACCGTGGAAAGCACGGCGGCAGAGCCGGGCTTTGGGTTCGACTCGCTGAACGCGCCGCCTGCTTCCGGCGCGGCGTGCGGCGATGGCTCGGCGAGCACGGCGATCGGCTGTGAGTACCTGGCCACGCGCCCTGCGATCGCGCTGATCAGCTTCCGTGGGGAGAATGTGACGTATCTGCCGGCGGAGCAGTTCCGGGCGGAACTGCAGGTGCTCGTCATGCAGAGCCTGAGCGAGTACGGCGTGATTCCGGTGCTGGCGACGATCCCGGCGGATGGCAGCGCGACGACCGAACAGCTTGACGAGTACAACCGCGCAATCGCTGAGGTCGCGACACAATCGGGCGTGCCGCTGTGGAACCTGTGGCGCGCAATGCACGAGCGCGGGATCAGCGATCCGCTTAGCGTGGCGCCCGAAGGCGCGGGCAACCTGACCGATCCGGCGTTGAGCTTCGGCTATAACGTGCGCAATCTCACCGCGCTGCAAATACTGGAAGCTGTGCGCCAGGCAGCCGGTATCCAATAAGCGCGCATCACGCTTGTATCACGTGAGACAAACAGCGGCCCGATCAGTCGGGTCGCTGTTGCGTGCGCTGCAAACTGTCTTGATCAGCGAGAGAAGTTGTCGGGCGGCTCGGTGGTGTCGAGTGCGATCGGTGGTAGAGACTGCTGCGTGGTATCCATCTGGCGGGTCTGTTCGGTCCAGCTTGGCAGCAGGCGCCAGAAGCCCGGCCCTTCGGTGTGGGCGCGCGGGCGGAACCCGGCGCTTCGGTCGAGCAGACTTGAGAGATCAGCCGGGCGGCCCCGCGCTGACTCACGGAAGTAGTACAGGCGGAACAGGTGGATACCATCGGTCAGCGCGAAAGCGGGCAGGGCTTCCTGCTGGCGAACGTACGGTCCCCGGCGCTGGATCAGGATGGAGTCGAGATAGGCAGCGTCCAGAGCCAGCGTCTCGCTCGGGAAGACGAAGCACGAGCAGTTCCCATCTTCCAGCAGGTCGTGCTGCGAGCGGTAGACGGGCAGCACGCGCCCGCGCTCGATTACCGGCAGGTGGCGGCTGAGCAGCGACCCTGGCACCAGCGCGACTTCGCGGTGCTCGGCATGACGCCACAGGCGCGCCTTCTGATAACCGCGCGCGTCGACTTCGGAGACTTCGTAGATGGCGCCCTCAGCCCAGAAGAGCGCCCCTTCGGGCAGGCGGCTGGTTTTGACTTCGGGCAGCTCGGCCAGGTAGGCGGCTGTTTGCGGATGCATGGCGGCGCTCACCCCTTAATTTGATCAAATGGCCGCGTCGTGATTACCATTAAGTGACTCTATAGTAAAAACCGCTGCAGGCCCATTTCGTTACGCGGGCAGGATGTACGCCTGATGCTGTTCGCTCACATTGAGGCAAACAACTTATGAAGGGAACACGGCGCTGGATCGCGCTGCTGATCGCGCTGGCATTCGCGCTGGCGGCCTGTCAGGATGGGGGCGGCGCGGGCGGGCGGCTCAACATCACGCTGGATGCCGACGGGACCAGCCGCGTGATCACCTATGACGATCCGGTGTCGGTTGGGCAGTTCCTCGAAGCGATCGATGTGACGCTCAACGCGCTGGACGAGGTCAATCCGCCGCTTTACACGCAGCTTCGCGACGGGCTGCGGATCACGATTACGCGGGTGGTCGAGCGCCAGGAATGCGTGCGCGAGCCGGTCCCGTTTCAGACGCAGTACATTCCTTCAGAGCGGCTGCCGTTGAACGAGCAACAGATCGGCCAGACCGGCGAGCCGGGCGAGAACGAGATTTGCTACCTGATCACGGAGAAGAACGGGATCGAAGTCAGCCGCAACCCTGGCGTGCCGGTGCCGATCCGCCCGGCGCGCGACGAGATCATCTACGTGGGCGCGGAGCCATCGGAAACGGTGGTGAGCATTGACGGCGTGCTGGCGTACATTTCGGGTGATCAGGCGTGGGTCATTGAGCGCAGCACCGCGCGGCGCCGCCCGGTCGCAGAAATTAGCGCGCTCGACCGGCGCGTGTTCGAGCTTTCAGATGACGGTCGCAGGTTGCTGTTCACACGCTCGTCGGCGGATCAGGACGATCTGGAGTTTTCCAACGAGTTGTGGGCCGTGCTCGACACGCGAGAGTCCGCACCCGAAGCCGTGCAGCTTTTCCCGACGGATGTGCTCAGCGCGCAGTGGGTGCCTGGACGCGAGAACACATTTAGCTACTCGACTGCCACGCCCGCCAACAACCAGATTGGCTGGCGCGCGTACAATGACCTGTTCATTGTCGAGCTGGACCTGGAGACTGGCGAGGCGATCTCCGATAGCGTGGAAGAGGTGATCGAGCAAAACGCGCTCGGGGCGTACCCATACTGGGGCAGGCGATTTACATGGTCACCCACGGGCGAGCAGCTTGCGTGGGCAAACGCGGACAGCGTGGGTCTGGTCGATCTGGAAGAGGGTGAGTTCATCCCGCAGCTCGCATTTGCGGAATACGCCACGCTGTTGCCAATCGTGTGGGTTCCGACGCTGTCGTGGTCGGAGAACGGGACGCTGATTACGACCGCGCACGGCGCGCCATACGGCTCGGAATCACGCGAGGACAGCATTGTGTTTGACCTCGCCGTGCTAGATTTCGAGAATGACCTGACGCTGCCCACCTTCCGCGCGCGGGGCGGTATCTGGAGCAACCCGGTTTATTCGCCGCTCATCGATGGGCCGGACGGGCAGCCGCAATCGTACATTGCATACTTCCAGGCGCGAGAGCCGCTCAACTCGCTCGGCTCGTCGTACGATCTGTGGATTGCGGACAGCGACGGTAGCAACGCGCGGAAAATCTTCCCGGGGCCGGATGATCCCGGTCAAGGCTTTCGTTCTCCTGACCCGGAAGATGGCATCGCCTGGAGCCCGACTGGCAAGCAGCTTGCGTTCATCTACCAGCAGAATTTGTGGATCTACGACCTGGAGATCGACGTCGCGTACGCGATCACGAGCGACGGGCAGGCGGCACGACCCCGCTGGTCACGCGAGCCATGACGCGCCGCTGGTGGATCTTCTGGGCCGGGGTGATCGTGCTGCTCGGCAGCGCGGTCGGCGCGGCGGTGACGCTCGATCAGCGCGCCGAGGCGATGCGCGGTTGGGAAGATGCGACACGCTCGCTCGATCTGCCGCTGAAGCTGCCGCTGGCTGGGGTGAACGTCGAACTACAGCAATATGACGACGAGACTCTGGCGCGCGAGCTGACGCGGATCGAAGACGCTGGATTTCACTGGGTGCGCCAGACGCTGCTCTGGGAGCAGATCGAGCCAGAACCGGGCGACTATGATTGGGCAGCGTACGACCAGATTGTTGCGGCAGTCGCCGAGCGTCCCGGCCTGGAACTGGTCGCCGTGCTGGACGGGGCGCCGCGCTGGGCGCGCCATCCGCTTGCGCCGGATCACCCCTTCGCGCCGCCAGAGAGCGTGGGTGATTATGCCGCGTTCGCCGGGCAAGTCGCCGCGCGCTACGCCGATTCGATCGACTACTACCAGCTTTGGGACGAACCAAACCTCAAATCGCACTGGGGCGGGATGGATCCGCGTCCGGCGCATTATGTTGCGATGCTGCGCGGTGCGTATGATGCGATTCACGATGCAGACCCGGATGCGCATGTGATCGCAGCGGCGCTCGCGCCTACTGTCGAGACCGGCCCCGATAACCTGTCGGACGTGCTGTACCTGCGCGCGATTTATGAGCAGGGCGGGCAGGGCGCGTTCGACGGCGCGGCAGGCAAGCCGTACGGCTACAACACCGGGCCGTATGACCGCCAGGTGGCTGATGGCACGCTCAACTTCTCGCGCCTGATCTTGCTGCGCGAGGAGATGGTCCGGCGCGGTGACGGCGACAAGCCGTTGTGGGGCAGTCACTTCGGCTGGAACCACCTGCCCGAAGACTGGACCGGGCCACCATCGATCTGGGGGCAGGTGAGCGCGAGCGAGCGCGCCCAGTCCACGCGCGAAGCGTACGAGCGCGCCGCGCAGGAGTGGCCGTGGATCGGCGGGCTGATCTTGCACCACTGGCAGCCGGACTCCCCGCAGGATGATCCGCAGCAGGGGTTTGCAGTTGCACCGGTGATCGACGCGTGGCTGGTGGACGGTCCGCTGGCCTTCAGCGAGGGCCTGCCGCCTGGACGCCATCCGGTGCAAAACGACTACACCGAGTACAGCGATAACTGGCGCTTCAGCGAGCTTGGCGTCGACGCGGAGATATCCGATCCGGACGCGGTGACGCCGGAGATGGAGAACCGCATCACGCTGACGTTCGAGGGGACGGATTTCGCGATCCCGGTGCGGCGCGACGACACCAGCGCGTACCTGTTCGTGACGGTTGATGGCGAGCCAGCGAACGCGCTCCCGCGCCAGCCGGACGGACAGACCTTTTTGCTGCTGACCTCACCCGACCGCCAGCCGGACATGGAGTTGATCGCGGTCGCACGCGGACTGCCGGAGGGCACGCACACCGTCGAGATTGTCCACCGCCCGATTAACGGCGACGATCGCTGGCCGATCGCGGGTTATGCGGTCGCCCGCTTGCCGGATACCCGGACACATACTTTTGCGTTGGCGGCGTGCGCGGCGCTTGGCGCGCTGGGGCTGGTGAGCGCATTGGCTGCGGCGTGGCGGCTGCCGTGGCGCTTGGTGCGCTGGCCGCGGGCGGCTAGCGTCCGGCAGGCGATGCAGTGGTTGGTCAGCTTGCTTGCGTCGCTGCTCGTTCTCGCTGGTACGCTGCTCACCTGGGGCGATCCGTTGGCTGCGCTGCTGCGGCGCGATCCCCCGGCGCTGGCGCTCACTATCCTGACCGCGGGCGTCGCATCGCTGTCACCTGTTGCGTTAGTGACGCTGGCGGCGTTAGTTGTCCTGTTCGTGCTGATCTACAACCGCCCGATCCTGGGGCTGATGCTTGTCATCTTCTGGTCGGCGTTCTTTCTTTCGAAGCTAGACCTGCTGTTTCGCCTGTTTGCGACGGTTGAGGTCTATCTCGTGCTGACGGCAGGCGCGCTGGCGCTACGCGCGCTGGTAGCGTGGGCGCGGCGCTATCGGTCGGGGGCAGCGGCGCGCATGTGGCGGCTCCCGCGTCCGACGCTGCTTGACTGGCTGGTGATTGCGTGGGCGGCGCTCGGCATAGTCTCTTTGAGTTGGGCGCGTTTTCGCTCTCCGGCGCTACACGAGCTTCGGGTGATTATCCTCGACCCGGTGCTGTTTTACGCGTTGGTTCGCCTGATGAGCTTGGAGCGGCGCGACCTGGTCTGGCTGGCGGACGCGCTGGTGTTCAGCGGTGCAGCGATCGCGGGCATCGGACTGGTGTGGTTTGTCACGGGTGAAGGCGTTGTCGAGGCAGAGGAAGGCGCGCGCCGCCTGATCAGCATCTATGGCTCGCCAAATGGGGTAGGGTTGTATCTGGGCCGCTGCCTGCCATTCGCGCTGGCGTACGCGCTCTTGCCGCTCGGAACTTGGCGGCGCGGGTTCGGCGTGTTGAGCGGCGCGCTGATGCTGGTCGCGGTGCTACTCAGTCAGAGCCGGGGCGCGATTCTGCTCGGCCTGCCTGCCGCGGTGATTGCGATGCTGGTTGTCTGGCGCGGGCGGCGCGCGGCGATCCCGGTCATGGCAGCGCTCGGCGCGATGGCGGCGGCGCTGATCCCGCTGTCGATCGCGCTTCCGCGCCTGCGCGACTTGCTGGGCGATACGGCCTTCTTCCGGCGGCATCTGTGGTATAGCGCGCTGAACCTGATCCGCGAGCACCCGATCACCGGCGCGGGGCTGGACCAGTTCCTGTACTGGTATCGCAGCCGCTATTTGCTGCCTGAAGCGTGGGCCGAGCCGAATCTCTCGGTTCCGCACAACGTCCTGCTCAACCACTGGGTGAGCCTGGGTGTGGGTGGCGTCGCGCTGGCGCTGTGGATGCAGATCGCGTTTTGGCGCGGGTTATGGCGCGTGCGCGGGCGTGTGCTCGGAGATCCGTTGCTGCTGGCGTTGGCGCTTGGGCTGGCCGGGAGCATGGCGGACTTCCTGGCGCACGGGTTGGTGGATGTGAGCTACTTCTCGATCAATCTGGCGTTCGTCTTCTTCCTGTCGCTGGCGCTGCTGCATCACCTGGGCGTGATGGTACGCGGCAATGAAGTGTGAGGGGTCGCTATGGAGACGCGAATAAACGGGATCACGGTTGCGCTGGCGCAGGGCGATATCACGGAGTTGGATTGTGATGCAATCGTCAACGCGGCGAACTCACAACTTCTGCTCGGTTCGGGCGTCGCGGGCGCGATCCGGCGCAAGGGCGGGCCGTCGATCCAGGAAGAGTGCTTGCAGATTGGTTCGTGCGAGGTCGGGCAGGCGGTGATCACTGGCGCGGGCGAGCTTAAGGCACGCCATGTGATTCACGCGGTTGGACCGCGTATGGGCGAAGGCGGCGAGCGCGGCAAGCTCGCGAGCGCGGTGCGCGCCAGCCTCGCGCTGGCCGAGGAGCACGCCCTGGAGAGCATTGCGTTTCCGGCGATTTCGACGGGAGTGTTCGGTTTTCCGCTCGAAGCGTGCGCGTCGGTGATGCTCCGCGTGCTGATCGACCACACCTTTGAAGAACATCCCCACCTGAAACGGATCGTGGTCTGCCTGTTCGACGCCCACGCATATGAGGTGTTTGCGCAAGAATATCGCGCGCGGCTTGCAGACCTGCCAGAGATGTAAGCGTCGCCGAACGCGCGCTTGGCGCATCTGCGATTTGTGGTACACTTCGCCCGGTTTCGCCCGCTCACACAAAGGAATGGGTTCGTTGCCATGCGTGTAATGATCACCGGCGCCGCCGGTTTCCTCGGATCGCATCTTTGCGATCGCTTTCTGGCTGAAGGGCACGAGGTGATTGGGATGGACAACCTGATCACCGGTAGCACTGACAACATCGCCCATCTGGCCGGACACAAGTCCTTCACCTTCGTTCACTATGACGTGACGCATTACCTTTACGTCGAAGGCCCGTTGGACGCAGTGCTGCATTTCGCTTCGCCCGCCAGCCCGATCGACTATTTGAATTTCCCCATTCAGACGCTGAAGGTCGGCTCGCTAGGAACGCATAACGCGCTTGGTCTGGCGCTGGCGAAGAGGGCGCGCTTCTTGCTGGCTTCAACATCGGAAATCTACGGCGATCCGCTGGTGCACCCGCAGCGCGAAGACTATGCTGGGAACGTCGACGTGATCGGCCCGCGCGGCGTTTACGACGAGGCGAAGCGTTTCGCCGAAGCGCTCACGATGGCCTATCACCGGACGCACAAGGTTGATACGCGGATTGCGCGGATCTTCAACACTTACGGGCCGCGGATGCGCCTGGATGATGGGCGCGTAGTGCCGAACTTCGTGGGCCAGGCGCTGCGTGGCGAGCCGCTGACCGTTTACGGGGACGGCTCGCAGACACGCAGTTTCTGCTATGTCAGCGATTTGATCGAGGGCCTGTATCGCCTGCTGATGTCGGAGTTTGACCAGCCAGTGAACATCGGAAACCCTTCGGAGATGACAATTCTGCAATTCGCAGAGCTGGTGAACCGACTGACAGACAACCCCGCAGGCATGGTCGTCAAGGAAGACTTGCGTATCAAGGGCGATCCGCAGACGCGCCAGCCGGATATCGCGCGGGCGAAGGACGTGCTCGGCTGGGAGCCGAAGGTTGACCTGCCCACCGGGCTAGAGCGTACGATCGAGTACTTCAAGGACCGCGTGTGATGGTCGGCGTGCGATCAGCGACGGGCGTTCACGGGCGAGCCATCGCCTGGGGCGCGCTAGCAATAGCGGCGGGTGCGTGCGCCGCCCTGCTTCCGCTAGAGGTCGCGATCGCGCTCTTCGCGATGGTCGGGCTGGCTGTTGCGCTCTTGATCGAGCCGGTGCTGGGCTTGATCGTGATGGTGTGCGTTGCCCCGCTCAAGGTGCTAATCGAGACGGAAGCGCCTATCGCGCTGCCGGGCGATATCGGCCAGTGGTCGCTGGCGCTGGCGCTCGGCGTGTGGGCGGTATGGCGTGCTAGCCAGGTGCCGACGCGCCCATTGCCGCGCTCGCGCGTCGCCGTGGCGCTGGCGGTGATCATGCTTGGTTTCACGCCGTCGCTGTTCACAGCGACCTCGACAGGCGCATGGATCGCTGAGGTTGCGAAATGGGCGGTGATGCTCGTCCTCACGCTGCTGGTGATCGACCTTGGCGCGCGTGGCCGGTGGGCTTGGCTGGCGTTCGGCGTGGTCCTGGCGGCGGCGATCCAGGCGGTGATCGGCCTGTACGAGTTTTTTGGCGGATCGGGCGCGCCACACCTCTGGATCGCGGCGTACACGCGCTTTCGCGCGTTTGGTACGTTCGGACAGCCGAATCCGTTTAGCGCGTTCATGGGTCTGACGCTGCCGCTGGCGCTCGGATTGGGCTGGGGCTATGCGCGGGAGGCGTGGGCGTTCTGGCGGCTCAGTGACGGTCACGCGGCGGCGCGCGCGGGCGCGGTCGTCGCGGTGTATGGTACGTGCGCGGCGCTCATCGCGGGCGGTCTGATCGCGTCATGGGGCAGGGGCGCATGGCTCGGTTTTGCAGCAGCGTTGAGCGTAATGGCCGTTTTCGCGCCGCGACGACGCCTGATCGGCGTGGGGCTGCTGGTCATCGCGTTGGCGCTTGGCGTAGTGTTGTGGGGCGGCGGGCTTGTGCCCGCGAGCATCGAGGCGCGCGTAACGAACACGCTCGATGAATTCGTTGGATTTGACGACGTGCGCGGTGTGTTCGTCACAAACGAGAATTTCTCAACCGTCGAGCGCATGGCGCACTGGCAGGCGGCGCTGAGCATGGCGAGCGCGCGCCCGCTGACGGGCGTGGGCCTGGGGAACTATGAAATGGTGTACGCCGATCACGCGTTGGCGCGTTGGCCGCACGCGCTCGGACACGCCCATAATGACTACCTTAACATCCTCGCAGAAACCGGTATAATAGGGCTGGCCTCGGCCCTGGTGGGCTGGGCGCTGATTGTCGGGTGGACGGCGCGCGCACTACGAGTCCACTCGCCAGTCTGGAACGGCCTGGCGCTGGGCCTGCTGGGGACCTGGACGCATCTCGCCGTTCACAGCCTGTTCGATAAGCTCACCGTGAATAATCTCTTCCTGCACATCGGCGTAATGCTGGGGCTGCTGGCTCTGGTGGACGCCCGCCGGCGCGCAGCAGAGGACAGCGACTATGTCTTCATCCAATCACACTGACTCCGTGGCAAAGCCGTTCGCGCCCCGCTATGCGCAGCCGGTGCGCCGCCTGAACAACTTCATCGAGCGCATCAGCCTTCGTTTTGGGCACAAGGCGAAGGAAGTTGAGCGCTTCATCAAGTTCGCCATCGTCGGGATTGTCGGCGCGGTGGTGGACTTCGGCACGCTGAACATTCTCCAGACGACGCTCTTGCGCCCAGACGAGCCGCATCTCGATATGAAGGTTGCGCTGGCAACAGGCATTGCCTTCACCGCGGCGGTGACGAGCAACTTCATCTGGAACCGGTACTGGACCTATCCTGACTCGCGATCGCGCCGCATCCGGCACCAGTTGATGCTGTTCTTCCTGGTGAATACGATAGGGATGGTCTTTCGACTGTGGTTCGTGCATTTGCTGTATACGCCGATGGGCGAAGTAGGGGTGGATGTCCTGGGCACGCTGGGTCTGATGAACGACAACCTGTCATCCGCAGCACAGAGCCAGCTTGGCACAAACATCGCGCAGTTCTTCGCGGTGTGGATCGTCATGGTGTGGAACTTTTTTGTCAACCGGTACTGGACCTACAACGACGTGGAGTAGGGACGATGGCCGAGCGGATATTGATCGTCGATGATGATCCGCTGATGTGCAATTTGCTGACGCTGACGCTGCACCGTGAAGGCTATGAGACCGACGCGGTGTACAGTGGGCAGGATGCGCTTGATTACCTGTCGGGCAGTGGCGTGGACCTGATCCTGTTAGACATTATGATGGCAGACCTCAACGGGTTCGAGGTGTTGCGCGCGCTGCAGACAAACCCGACCACGGCGACGATCCCGGTGATCCTGCTCACGGCACGGGTGGATGCGATCAGCCAGCGGACCGGCCTTGATGCCGGAGCGGTGGAGTACCTCACCAAGCCGATCGCGCCAGATGTGCTGGTCGAGCGCGTGCGTGATGTGCTGTCAGCAAGCGCCTGAACGGGCGAGCCATGCCGCCGATCGGCATTGACTACACCGCGGCGTATGAGCAAGGCGCGGGGATCGGGCGCTATGTGCGCGAGTTGATCCGGGCACTCGCTGCGGAAGACGGTGCGACTCCCTATCGATTGTTTGTCGCGGGCGCCACGCCCGGACAGCTTCCTCCATCCCCCGGACCGAATTTCTCCTGGCGCCCCACACGGATCTCGCCGCTGTGGTTTGCGCGGCTGTGGCACCGGCTTCAGCTTCCTCTGCCAGTCGAGGTTTTCACTGGGCGCGTGCGGCTTTTCCACGCGACGGATTTCACGCTGCCGCCGGTGCTTCCTGACACGCCGACGCTGCTCACGGTACATGACCTGTCATTTGTGCGCGCGCCAGAGACTGCGACGCCTGTACTGAAAGCGTACCTCGATCGCGTGGTGCCGCGCTCGGTGCGGCGGGCGACGCATGTGCTGGCGGACTCGCAGGCGACCAAAGACGACCTGATCGCGCTGTACAACACGCCGCCTGACAAGATTACCGTGTTGTTGAGCGGCGTCAGCGAGCGCTTTCGCCCGGTCAAGGACCCAGCGATACGGCGGGCCGTGCGGGAGAAATACGGCATTCCGCCGGATCCCTACATTTTGTCTGTCGGAACGGTCCAGCCGCGCAAGAACTACACCCGGTTGATGGAAGCGCTTGCCGCGCTTGGCGCAGAGGCGGCGCAGGTGCATCTTGTGATCGCGGGCGGGCGAGGCTGGCTGGACAGCCCGATCTACCGGGCAGTGGAAGCCCTTGGCCTCGAACGACGCGTGCACTTCACGGGGTTTGTCGAGGACGACGATCTGCCGGCGCTCTACAGCGACGCGCTGTGCCTCGCTTATCCGTCGCTGTACGAAGGGTTCGGCTTCCCGGTGCTGGAAGCGTTCGCTTGCGAAACGCCGGTGATCACGTCTAAACTCTCCTCGATGCCGGAGGTCGCCGGAGACGCGGCGCTGCTGGTCGACCCGTACAATGTCGCGGCGTTGAGTGCGGCGCTTAGGCGCGTGCTGGCGGAGCCTGCGCTGCAGGCGGAACTGGTCGCGCGTGGCGCGCAGCAGGTGAAGCAGTTCACCTGGGAACGCACGGCGCGGCATCTGCGGGCGATCTACCGCGAGCTTTCGCCCGGTGACTGAGTATTCGTTCAGGATTGGGGGGATTGCGATGTCTACGCCCGGCGGAAACGCGAAACCGGTGCGGCCCACATTTATCTTTGACACGCGTGGCGACTGGCACGCGACCAAGTTCGGCGATGCGCTCTATAGCACGCGCGGTGAGTATATTGGGTTTGTCGAAGGGCAGGATGTTTACAAGCGCGACGGCGAGTGGATTGGCCGCCTCAGCCGCGATGGACGCATCCTCCGCAAGCGGACCGAGCGGCGGCGTCCGTT
>CAZVCM010000075.1:0-16175 GCA_964626105.1 uncultured Thermoflexus sp. | reverse complement strand
GGGTGGTACCGCGGAGTCCTCTTCGTCCCTGGCAGCAGGGAGCGCACGAAGGGGGCTTTTTTGTTGTTCGGCTGCGGGCATCCCCTGCAGAGTTGTGTACAATCTCATGCACAGCTCTACGAACCGGACGTACTGGAATGTTGAGGATAGGTGTATGACAACACATCGACGCCCGCTCGTTGAACGACTTCGCAACTTGATCGAGATGCTGCGCGAGGCGCTGCAACCGCGTCAGCCTGCCCGTATTCCGGTCCGCACGCGCGAGAACAGTCGGCGGCGGTAACCGGCTCCCTGGGAGATTTGCGTGCCCATCACGGGCGCGCGCGGACAGGCAGCCGCCGAGCGTAAGACTGGCTGTTCGCCGCGCGTCTGCGCGTGATGTGCCTGGGATCGGCCCAGCCCGCACACGGCGAACCAGCCGGGCGAGCTGGGCCGTTTGTGTGACAAGCGACAGGAGAAGGAAGGAGCGCACACCATGAACACATCATCCGTTTGCGTTTTCACGCCACTGCGATCCTGCCTTCTCGTGGGCCGCCGCTGATCGGCTGGAGCACGCACTGAAATCATTCGCAGCACCACATGCGCTGATAATTGAACTCGCAATGGAGCGAAAGAGCAGGAATGGCTGACAAATATGTCCCCCAGGAAATCGAACCCCGCTGGAGCGCGCAGTGGGAGCGTGAAGGCGCGAACCGGTCGGTCGCTGATCCATCCCGCCCGAAGCATTACGCGCTGACCATGCTGCCCTACCCCAGCGGCGATCTGCACATCGGTCACTGGTACGCGATGACGCCATCCGACGCCCGCGCGCGCTGGATGCGGATGCGCGGCTGCAACGTGCTGTTCCCGATGGGTTTCGACGCGTTCGGGCTGCCTGCTGAAAACGCCGCCATTCAGCGCAACATCCACCCGAAGGTGTGGACCTATCGCAACATCGACAAGATGCGCCAGCAACTGCGCACGATGGGCGCGATGTTCGATTGGGAGCGCGAGGCCATCAGCAGCGACCCCGAATACTACAAGTGGTCGCAGTGGTTCTTCCTGCAGTTCTACAAGCACGATCTGGCGTATCGCCAAAAGGCGGCAGTGGACTTCTGCCCGAACTGCAACACCACCCTGGCCCGCGAGCAGGTCTGGGGCGAGGATCGCCACTGCGAGCGCTGTGGCACGCCGGTGATCAAGAAAGAACTGGAGCAGTGGTTCTTCCGCACGACGCGCTACGCCGACGAGCTGCTGAGTTATGAAGGCATGCGCTGGCCGGAGCGCGTCATGGCGATGCAGACCAACTGGATCGGGCGGAGCGAGGGCGCGCACGTTACGTTTAAGACCGAACAGGGCGACCTGATCCCGGTCTTCACCACGCGGCCAGACACGCTGTGGGGCGCGACGTTCATGGTGCTGGCGCCAGAGCATCCGCTGGTCGAGAAGCTCACCACCGACGAGCAGCGCGCCGAGGTTGAGGCCTACGTCGCCGCTGCCGCGCGTAAGACGGAGATCGACCGCACCGCCGAGGGGAAAGCCAAGACCGGCGTCTTCACCGGCGGCTACGCGATCAACCCGGTCAACGGCGAGCGCATCCCGATCTGGGTGGCAGACTATGTGCTGATCAGCTACGGCAGCGGCGCGATCATGGCTGTGCCCGCGCATGACCAGCGCGACTTTGAGTTCGCCCGCCAGTACAACCTGCCAATCCGTATCGTCATTAAGCCGGAAGGTATCGACGACCTGAACCCAGACAACATGGCCGAAGCCTGGCCTGGCGAGGGCGTGATGGTCAACAGCGGTCAGTTCGATGGCACGCCTGCCCGCGCGACCGACAACGGCATGAAGAACGAAGCGGTCGGCGTCGTCACGCGCTGGCTGGAAGAGCAAGGCGTCGGTCATGGCGCGGTCAATTATCGCCTGCGCGACTGGCTGATCAGCCGCCAGCGCTACTGGGGCGCGCCGATCCCGGTCGTGTACTGCGAGCAGTGTGGCGCGGTGCCCGTGCCGGAAGACGAACTGCCGGTTCTGCTGCCGGAAGATGTCGACTTTAAGCCGACCGGCGAAAGCCCGCTGCGCTCTCACGAGGGCTTCCTGAATACAACCTGCCCGCAGTGCGGCGGCCCGGCGACGCGTGAAACCGACACCATGGACACATTCATGTGCTCGTCGTGGTACCAGTACCGCTATCTGAGCCCGCACTATGGTGAGGGGCCGTTCGACCCGCAGGAAGGCGCGTACTGGCTGCCCGTCGACCAGTACACCGGCGGGATCGAGCACGCGACCATGCACCTGATGTACACGCGCTTCTTCACGAAGGCCATGCGGGACTGCGGCATCTTCGAGCCGACCGAAGCAGCCGCCCGTGCTATTGGGCGCGATACGGCGCACCTGTTCGACGAACCGATGATCGCGCTGTTCAACCAGGGCATGATCCTGGGCGAGCCGCGCGATGGCGATCTGATCGTTGCCACCGGCACGTTCGAGGGCGGCAAGCTGAACGCCGCGCACATTCGCGCGGTCGACACGCTGGATGGCGCAGGAGAGAGCGGCGCAAACACGGTTGTGGGCGAGGTGCTGTCTCGCAAGGAGCTGGTGCTAAACGTCCAGACGCCCGAGGGCCGTTCGGTCGTGGTGGACACCGACGAAAGCACGACCTTCGACGTGCCGCGCGTCGTCGGAACGGCGAGCATCGAAGACATTCGCTACCGGCTGGATGTCGAGAAAATGTCCAAGAGCAAGGGGAACGTCATCGCGCCGGACGAGCTGGTCGCCACCTACGGCGCCGATGCAGTCCGCGCCTATCTGATGTTTGCCTTCCGATGGGAACAAGGCGGCCCCTGGGACAGCAAGGGTATCCAGGGCGTGGTGCGCTGGCTGAACGACGTGTGGGCGCTGGCGCTGGACGGTGTCAGCGGAAGTACAACCGATACGGCAGCCGAGCGCGACCTGCGCCGCAAGGTCCACCAGACGATCAAAGCGGTCGGCGATGGGCTGGAGCATTTCGCGTTCAACACCGCGGTCGCGTCGCTGATGGCGCTGCGCAATACGCTGGAAGACGTCCAGCGGGGCGACAGCGTCAGCCGTGAGGCATGGGACGATGCGATCCGGCATATGCTGTTGCTGATGGCGCCGTTCACGCCGTTTATCAGCGAGGAACTATGGCAGCGCACCGGCAACGAGGGCAGCGTCCACGCGCATCCCTGGCCAGAGTACGACCCCGAAGCCGCCGCCGAGGACGAGATCACGCTGGTCGTGCAGATCAACGGCAAGGTGCGCGATCGTATTCAGGTTCCGGCGAACATCAGCGAGGAAGACGCCAAGCGTCTGGCGCTGGAGTCAGAGGGCGCGCAGCGGCACATGAGTGGCAAGCCGCCGCGCAAGGTGATCTTCATCGCGCAGCGCGGCATGGTGAATATCGTCGTGTAAACGAAAAGCCGCTACGAGCAACGAAGAATCAGCAAGAAAGCAGCGAGAGCGGGTCGTCCCGTTCTGCGCTGCTTTTTGCTGGTCTTAGCTGTAGTTCGTTGGGCCTAGTTCAACGCAAACGTCGCGCCATCGCGATACGTATCCTGCTGCTCGGCGCTGCGGTAGACCATCACTTCGCCCTTGCCGCTAACCTCATAAGTGTTATCCGGCGTCCACGTCAGGTAGGTCAGGTCATCAATGCCGATGATCGTCACGCCTTCCGGCAGGTCTGCCAGAAGCTTCTCCGGCGACAGGCGCATCTGCACCAGATTGTGATGCGGCAGGATCGCAAGCTGCGGCGCGATTCCCAGCCCAGGCTCCCATAGGCCACCCATCCAATACACCGCACCTAGCGCCATCGCCCCGGCGCCCGACGCCATGACGACCGCTCTCCGCTCCTCAAGCGCGCGTCGCAGCGCAGCCTCGGTTTTCGTCCCGCGCACGCGTTCCACCATGTCGATCGCGCTGCCGTCGGTCAGCACCAACCCCTCGACTTTATCCAGAATCAGCGTGTGCGCTCGGGCGTTTGCCGCGTCGTGCGAGTCGATCATGGTGTACTCGGCGAACGTGCCCAGGTTGTTGAAATAGCGCATCACGCGGTCCGCCTGCCGCCGGGTGCCGGACACATCCGCCGCCGGAATAACCACCACACGCGGGCGCGCATGGGCGCGGCGGATCAGTTGGAGCCAGCGGCTATCGAGCGGGCGCGCCGCCGGGCTGAACGCCTCGCCACCATTCAAAACCAGGTGTCCGAGCATAGCGCTGCCTTTCGTGAGAGCTTTAAGCAGTTAGCGATTAGCGGTTCGGAAGCCAGGACATTTTCGCCCCTCCGAGGCGAGGAATATCCGCAGCCGTGAATCGTCAGCGATTAGCAGTTGGCCATTAGCGTAGTGCTGTGGGCGACCGCTAATCGCTTGCTGTGAGCCCAAGGCGGCCTATAAGCCGCGTTCTGTCCCGGCAAGAGCCGGTGGTGATCATCTCTCTCGAAGGCCGGTTACCCGACCCCTCTAGCGGCCTACCCGGAACTGATCGCGGGACGGGCAGCCCCTCGTTCCTGCTTGGCCTTGCTCCCGGTGGGGTTTGCCTAGCCGCGGACGTCACCGCCCGCGCTGGTGCGCTCTTACCGCACCGTTTCACCCTCGCCCCTCTCACGAAGGGCAATACATTTCTCTGTGGCACTCTGCCGTCGGGTCACCCCGCCTGGCGATTCGCCAGCACCGTGCCCTGTGGAGCGCGGACTTTCCTCATCTCGCACGCGGCGAGACGCGATCACCCGGTCGCCTCAGGCTCGCGACAATTATACCACGCGGGGCGGCCTCACTCCATTTGATCGATGTAAGCGCGCAGCGCATGCCAGGGCGCCGGATCCCAATAGCGCCGCGCCGCGCCCGACGTCGAGGGAAGCACGAACACACCGGACGCCTCGACGCGCTCGTCCTGCAGGCCATAGGTGAGACCCGCCCGCCCGAAGAACTCCTGCGCGGCGCGCTTGCCGACGAACGCCACCACACGCGGCTGAAAGCGCGCGATCTTGGCGCGCACGCCTTCAGGGTCAAAGTCACCCGGCTCGAGGATGTCATCATTTCCCACGCGCTCGGGTGCCATGCCGGTCAGCCCGATCTTGTATTGCAGCAACGTGCGGAACTCTGGCGGGTCCAAACGGCGCGGCGTGAAGCCCGCTTCATACAGGATGTCCCAGAAGCGGTTGCCCGGCCCGGCGTAAGGCGCGCCGATCTCGGCGGAGCGGCGGCTGGCAGCCGTGCCGATAAACACCACCGCCAGCCCAGGCGCAAGCGTGTCGGGCAGAACCGGCATAGCGTTACCTCTCCGGCTCGATCACTTCGACGCCGCCCATGTACGGCCGCAGGACTGCAGGGATCACAACGCTGCCATCTGCCTGCTGGTAGTTCTCCAGCACGGCGATGAACGGGCGAATGATCGCCAACCCGGAGCCGTTGAGCGTGTGGACAAAGCGCGGGCGCCCGCCATCCGCCGGGCGATAGCGGATGTTCGCGCGGCGCGCCTGAAAATCACGCGTGTTGCTGCACGAACTGACCTCGAGCCATTCCTCGCTCCCTGGCGCCCACATCTCGATGTCGAACTTCTTGCTCGCCGAAAAACCCAGGTCGCCGGTGACGATCTCGACGCGCCGGTATGGGATCTGTAGTTGCACGCAGATGGCTTCTGCAGCTTCGACCAGCGTCATCAGCTCATCGTTGCTCGCTTCAGGCGTGGTGAACTTGTAGAGTTCGACCTTCTCAAACTGGTGCACGCGCTTGAGGCCGCGCACGTCACGCCCGGCGCTCATCTTCTCGCGTCGGAAGCACGGCGTGTGCGCGGCGTAGCACAGCGGGAGCTCATCCTCGCTGAAGATCTCGTCGCGATGCATGTTTGTCAGCGCGACCTCGGCGGTGGGCAGCATGTACAACTCCGACTCGGCGTCGAAGTACACCACATCGCGGAACTTCGGGAATTGCGCCGAGCCGAACATCGCCTCTTCGCGCACCATGAACGGTGGATAGATCTCGGTGTAGCCGCGCGCCGTCTGCTCATCGAGCATCCACATGCTCAGCGCGCGATACAGGCGCGAGCCCATCCCGCGCAGGATGTAAAAGCGCGTGCCCGACAGCTTCACACCGCGCTCGAAGTCAATGAGGCCCAACGCGGGACCGAGATCCCAGTGCGGCAGGGGCGTGAAGTCAAACGACGGCATCACGCCCTGAACCGGATGGATGACGTTCTCGTCTTCGCTTGCGCCAACCGGTGTGTCCGCGTCCGGCATGTTCGGGATCCAGAGCATCTCCCCCTCGAGCGCGTCTTCCACTTTGCGGATCTCAGCGTCGAGCGCGCTGACACGGTCGCCCTGGGCGCGGAGCGCATCGGTCAACGCGGCCAGCGCCACAGCCGGCGCATCATCGCCCAGCGTGCCGTCCGCCTCACGTGGACTCGCCAGCGCAGCCAGCGCCGCGTCAGTCTGGTCCGCCTCAATTGCGGCGATCGCAGCGCGTGCCCCGCCGACGACTTGCGCCGCGCTCAGTTGCTTGTTCCCGCGAAAACGCCCCATCTGCTTATTGAGACGGTTGCGATCCGCCTTCAGCGCCTCGACGCGGGTGAGCAGGTCACGCCGCTGCCGGTCCAGCGCCACCACCCGGTCAATGCGTTCCAGCGCGGATGGGTCGTTCAGCTTGTGGATCTGCTCTTTGACCCAGTCCGGCTTTTCGCGAATGAGATTAATGTCGATCATGGCTTCTTCACTCCATCGTGCAGAATACGCAGGGCGCGATAACGCTGCCGAACAGCCGTCCCTTAGCGACGCTTCGACGAGCGGCGGGATTTGTGCGCGCGAGGCGGCGCTTTGGGCGGCACGGCGGGCGGCGGGGTGCGCTCGTCGTCTTGCGGGCGCGAAAGGTCCGCGTACAGGCGCAACGCAGCAAGCGCCAGGCCGATAATGATCACGGCCAGCACCAGCCCGTTCCATACATCCGGTGTCATAAAATCGAGCCTCATCTCCGCGCCTCCAAACAAAAAGCCCCCTTCCCGGACATCGGCCAGGACGAGGGGACTCGTGGTGCCACCTGGTTTCGCACGCACCTCGCGGCGCGCGCCTCAATGAGTGCGTCAACACTCCCGCGCAATAACGGGCGCACCCGGCCACTCTTAGCGCAAGGGG
This sequence comes from uncultured Thermoflexus sp., assembly GCA_964626105.1. Taxonomy (GTDB): domain Bacteria; phylum Chloroflexota; class Anaerolineae; order Aggregatilineales; family Aggregatilineaceae; genus DYGX01. The sequence goes on along the minus strand of CAZVCM010000075.1, from coordinate 9,055 downwards.
GTCAAGGGGCGACTGTTCAGAGGTGGATGTTCAGCCGCGCTGCTGCCGCCTCGCACCACCCAGCGGCTCTCTGCAAGCGTCTCGCGGCGTACTTGGCCTCGTCAAAGTCGTTCGCGTCTATCCGATTATGGAATTGCGAGCAGTGTAGCAAACCGCATACCGGCTGTCAAGCAGCGCCAGCGCACGCTTAGAGTAATTCTGCAAGGAATTTTCGCGAGTATTGAACCAATCGTTTGCGCCGTGGGTAAGTAATATGGGTGAGAGTCCCGGGGAAAGCACAGGTAACCTCGTTGCCGTGGACCACCTCCCCTCGACGGAAAACCAACCTGGTCTCGGGATTGTGCACAAAAGGCTTGCACGTGGCCCATAAGTCGCATACAATCCCGCTCAATTTTGGGGCAGCACACGATTGTGTGAAGTGACCGCTCGTCATTCGAAAACCGGTGAGCGGCAAAGGAGAGAGCGCTTTTGACCGTCCTGATGGAGGTGAAAAACCTCAAGACTGAATTTCATACGGAGGAAGGGACCGTTTACGCCGTCAACGGGGTCTCATACACGCTCAACGAGGGTGAGACGCTCGGCGTGGTGGGCGAGAGCGGTTGTGGAAAGAGCGTGCACGCCCTCTCGATCATGGGGCTGATCCCCCAGCCGCCCGGTAAAATCTCTGACGGCGAGGTGATCTTCCGCGGGCGCGACCTGCTGAAACTGTCGAAAAACAAGATGCGCCTGGTTCGCGGCGCCGAGATTGCGATGGTCTTTCAGGACCCGATGACCTCGCTTAATCCAGTGCTGACCGTTGGTCGCCAGATTACAGAAGCGCTCAAGCTCCACCTCGGAATGGACAATGAGCAGGCGCGAGCGCGCGCCGTTGAACTGTTGAGCATGGTCGGCATCCCGTCCGCATCGGACCGGCTGGACGATTATCCGCACCAGTTTTCGGGCGGCATGCGCCAGCGTGTGATGATCGCGATTGGCCTGTCGTGCAACCCGCAGCTTCTGATTGCCGACGAGCCAACCACCGCGCTCGACGTGACAATTCAGGCGCAGATTCTGGAGCTCGTTCGCCGCCTGCGCGATAAGATCGGCATGGCGATGATCTGGATTTCGCACGACCTGGGCGTTGTCGCCGGGCTGGCAGACACGGTCAACGTGATGTACGCCGGGTATATTATTGAGCGCGGCAAAGTCAAGGACGTCTACCACGACCCGCGCCACCCGTACACGCTGGGGCTGCTCGGCTCTCTGCCACGCCTGGACCAGAAGAACGAGAAGTTGTTCTCGATCGAAGGCGCACCGCCGGACATGCGCTACCTGCCGAAGGGATGCCCTTTCGCGCCACGGTGCATCTACCGGATCGACAAGTGCGACGAAATGCCGCCGCTGATCCCGGTATCCGATGGATCGGATGACCATATCGCCGCCTGCTGGGTGGACGTTCGTAAAGAGGAACTGAAATATGAGCCAAGCACTGAGTGAGCCGCGCACCGCTTCCGGTAGCGCCACGGCAGCGTACGCCCAGGGCAAAGAAGTTCTGCTCGAAGTCACCGATCTGAAGAAGCATTTCCCGATTAAGTCGGGCCTCGTCATCCAGCGCGAAGTCGCGGCTGTGAAGGCGGTGGACGGCGTCACCTTTAAAGTTTACAAAGGCGAAACGCTGGGCTTAGTGGGCGAAAGCGGTTGTGGCAAGTCGACCACCGGGCGTACTATTCTTCAGCTCTACCGCCCGACCTCAGGTAGCGTGAAATACATGGGGCAGGAAATCTCCGAACTCAAGGGCGAGGCCCTGCGCCGCATGCGCCGTGAGATGCAGATGATCTTCCAGGACCCATACGCGTCACTCAACCCACGTATGTCCGTCGGGCGTATCGTGGCCGAGCCGCTGGTGGTCCACAACATCGGCACCAAGAAGGAGCGCGAAGAACGCGTCGCTGAACTGCTTGAGATGGTCGGCCTCAACCCCTATTTTGTGCGCCGCTATCCGCACGAGTTCTCGGGCGGCCAGCGCCAGCGCATCGGCTTGGCGCGCTCGCTGGCACTCAACCCCTCGTTTATCGTCGCAGACGAGCCAATTTCAGCGCTGGACGTGTCGATCCAGGCGCAGGTTGTGAACCTGCTGGAACGCCTCCAAGATGAGTTAGGCCTGACCTACCTCTTCATCGCGCACGACCTGAGCATGGTGCGCCACCTGTGCGACCGCGTCGCGGTGATGTACCTGGGTAAGATCGTCGAGATCGCGGAGAGCGAGGAACTGTACACCAACCCGCTCCACCCATACACCCAGGCGCTGCTATCAGCGGTGCCAGTGCCCGATCCGTCGGTCGAGGAACAGCGCCAGCGCATCATCCTGAAGGGTGACGTGCCCAGCCCGATCAACCCGCCGAAGGGCTGCAACTTCAACACGCGCTGCCCTGTTTCGGTCGATGTTTGCTTTGATACTGACCCTGAGCTGGTAGAAGTCCTGCCAGGACACTGGGTTGCGTGCCACCGCGTCATATAGACCAAGATTGATCGCGATTGCCGCCCGGCGTAGCTTCCTATTGTCCGGGCGGCATTGACTTGATCCGGCGCGCTTAAACACACACAAAAAATGCAATAGCTCGCGACGTGATTCGATTCTAGTCGACCGGCATCCATCATCGAGGCCCGTCCGTCACGTGTGTCGTACGATGGCATTCGAAGGAGTCGCACCATGTCAGTTGCGGAAGGCGCAGAGCCGATTTCCCTGGCCGACCAGGCTAAGGAATCAAGCCCCTGGCTCGACGCGTGGCGCTTATTTCGCCGAAACCGGGCGGCAGTGGTCGCCCTGGGCATTATCCTCGTGGTCTTCGCGATCGCGCTATCTGCCCCTTTACTGACGCGCCTCGACCTGATCGACGCCCGCACCGGCGAAGCGGCGCGGCATACGGTCAACCCTGTCAATCTTCCGCAAGTCGACTCCTACCCTGACCCTGGCACATGCGCGCGTGATGGTCAAGATCAGAACCCCTACTGGTGCAGTTGGCTGAGCGAAGAAGCGCGGCTCGAAGTGCAGGACCGGCATTGCTTCCGCCCGCAGCCTGATCCAAGCGCGCAGCAGTGGTGCTATCTGCTCGGCGGCGACAGCACCGGCAAAGACTGGCTCACGCAGACGGTCTACGGCGCGCAGATCTCGCTGGCGGTTGGCGTCGTCGGCGCCACGATGAGCCTGATCGTTGGGCTGGTCTACGGCTTGATCGCAGGATTCTACGGCGGGCGCCTTGACAACTTCATGATGCGCATCGTCGACTTCATGTACGGCATTCCCAGCCTGGTGATGATCATCCTGCTCCAGGTCTACTTCACCGAAGTCTCACGCGAATACCAAAACACCGATCGCGGCGGTCTTGTCGGCTTTCTGCTGGACCTGAACGCCGACATGGGCGGGCTGCTGTTCCTGTTCATCGCTTTGGGCGCGCTAAGCTGGATCGGGATGGCGCGTCTGGCGCGCGGGCAGGTGCTCTCGTATCGCGAGAAAGAGTTTGTCGAAGCAGCGCGCGCGGTTGGCGCCAGCAACCGGCGAATCATCTTCGTACACCTGCTGCCGAACGTGATCGGCCCGTTGATCGTCTCCGAAACGCTGGCGATCCCGGGCTACATCTTCACAGAGGCATTCCTGAGCTTCATCGGCCTCGGCGTGCAACCGGGCACGCCAAGCTGGGGCGCCATGATCAGCGAGGTGCGCACGCGCGGCGGATTCTTCTCCAACCGCTTCATTCTCATCGTGCCGAGCATCGCGCTCGTGATCACGACCCTGTCGTTCAATTTTCTGGGAGACGGCTTGCGCGATGCCCTCGACCCGCGCCTGCGTGGCACGTAGTCGCGCCATTCTACCCGGACCAGGAGAACATCGACGTGACGCTTTCGACACGAGTTTCCGGAGCCTTGCTGCTGGTGGTGGCAAGCCTGATCCTGGCGAGTCTGGCGTGTTATTCCGGCCAGATTCCTGGCGTCTTTGAACTGACCCCATACTATACACCGACGCCAATGCCGACGCCCGCCGAGTCACGCCTGCAAGTGGGCGACACGGCGTACGCGCCGCAGGAGATGGGCCGGCCGTTCTTCTATTTGAGCATTTATCCGGAGCCGCTCGAAAGCAACCTCGTTAACTCCAAATCGCTGTGCAGTGGTAACTCTACCGCACGCGTCCTGTATGTCGCCGAGGCGCCCGACTCGGGAGTTTACTATCTGGTGAATTGCGTTGGCTCGGTTGGATGGGCCGCCGAGGAACGGCTCGCCGGGCCGCTCCAATTTGAGCACAATGACCTCGCGCTGGCGATCGCGCCCGCCGGGGAGCAGCAGGTCACCATGCTGGACGAGTTCACGCTCCAGCCCGCGCCGGTGTTCCTGCAACAGTGCATGTCCGGGTCGATCGTGCCAGTGCTGGATATAAAAGTCGCTGATCAGGACAACGACGGCGAGCGCGAGCTGTATTATCAGATCGATTGTCCGCGCGGCACGCGGGGTTATGTTGAAGGGTCGCAATTGCTCGGTCCGCTGGAGATCAACGTAGGCGACCGCGCGCTGGCGGTGATCGGCGAAGCGGACGACGACGAGATATACCGGCTCGCGGTGGAACCAGGGCCGGTCAGCGCGGAGAATGCGGTCGAAGGGACGTGCGTTGAAGGGGATGTGCTGGTCGCGGAAGAAGCCCGCGTGGTGGACGATCAAGTGTACTATCGCATGACGTGCGGTGACATCAGCGGCTGGGCGAGCAGCGACCGCTTCATTGGCCCGTTCCTCTTTGACACCGGGCAAAACACGCTCGTCCAGGTCGAGCCGATTGCCAGCGTCCGCAGCGAAGATGATCCCCCGCTTGAAGACGAAGGGGAAGAAGTTGCGGCAGACGAAGAGGTGGCCCCCCCTGCATCCCAGGAACCGGAAATCGTCTATTCGCTGCCGCCTGCCTTCCTGACATCTGGCGCTGGTCCGGCAGTCTTCGAGTCAGAAGAGACGGAGTCGAACGTCGTTGGCGTCTGCCCGAACCGCTCAATCGCCTCGGTCCAGCGCTACGCCGGGCTGGACAGCCAGATTTACTACGAGGTAACGTGCATGGGCTGCCAGGCGGACGAGGTGCAGACTGAGCAGCGGTCGGTCATCATCAATGGCGCGGCGCAGGTTGCGACCGTCTCAATTTGCCCGGATACGCAAGAAATCACGGGCTGGCTGAACCAGAGCACGCTGCGCGGCCCAATGCCCTTCGTGCCGGGCGATGAGGTGCGGCTCGCCGCGTCAAGCGCCACGCTTCAGACAACCGAAGACGGCGAGACGTTCGTCCGCCTGCCCACCACGACCAGCGGCGCGTTTGCCCTGACGCCGAGCAGCCAGCACATCGAGTTCGCCGGGCGCTGCCCGCTGGACAGCGAGTTTCGCGTGGTGGACTTTGCGACCGAACAATCGCGTACCGGCACAGGCCTCACCTTCTATTTCCAGGTCGAATGCACCGGACAACCCGCGTCCTATGCGCAGGTTGACCAGGGCGGGCGCACCAGCACGTCCGAGGTTAGCTACGAGGAAGACGCGAGCGAGACGATTACCGGCTGGGCGCTGGCGCGCGATCTCGAACGCGCTGACTCGTGAGCCGCCCACCCGCATGCGCTGAGGACCGATGGCTAGCTAAGACGGATGTGAGACCATGAGCGCAACCACCAAACAACGACCTCAAAGCCAGGGCGCCGTGCGCGACACGCTGAACACCGTTGTCCGCATGGTTGGCGGGACGAGCATGCTTAAGTTTCTCATCCGGCGCCTGCTGACTGCCATCCCGGTCCTGTTAGCGATCTTGCTGGTCACATTCGCGCTGATCCATGCGCTGCCGGGCGGCCCGTTCAACGCCGTCGGCCAGCGCCGGATGCCAGATTACATGGTTGCGCAGTTGAAAGAGAAATTCGGCCTCAACAAACCGCTGTTTTTCAACTTACCCGGCGACGGGTACTTCCCGGATGGGGACGACTGGCAGGTGATCGGCTATCGCGATGAGCAGATCACGACGGGTGGCGGGCAGACCGGCGGCGTGCGCACCGAAACGCGCAGCGTGCTGCGCATTGACCTGCTCGATTCGCAGTTCTTCAACTATGTGTGGGGCGCGCTCCAGCTGGACTTCGGCCCCTCGCTGAACATCGCCCTGCGCGACCAGAACGTTCAGGTCAGCGACGAGATTGCGCGGCGATTGCCGGTGTCGATGCAGGTCGGCGTGTTCGCGGTCATTATGGGATTCGCGCTGGGGATTCCGCTCGGCGTGCTGGCTGCGGTCTATCACAATAGCTCAATCGACTACGCGGCGATGTTCTTCGCCGTGCTCGGCCAGGCGACGCCCGCGATCGTACTCGCGCCAGTGTTGATCATCATTTTCGCGGTTGAGCTGCAGTGGGTACCCGTGATCGACCAGCGCAACCAGTGGCGTGCCGGGCCAGAGTTCTCGCTGTACTACCTGCAGATTCTCGCGCTGCCGGTGGTCACGCTGGCGACCGGCATGAGCGCCGGGATCGCGCGCCTGACACGCGCCAGCCTGCTCCAGGTGCTACATGAAGACTACGTCCGCACCGCGCGCGCCAAAGGGCTGCGCGAGCGCGTGGTGATCTACGTTCACGCGCTCAAGAACGCGTTGATCCCGGTGGCGACGATCATCGGGCCGCTACTGGCGGGCGTGCTGACAGGCACCTTCGTGGTCGAGCTAATCTTCACGATTCCAGGGCTGGGTAAAGTGTTTGTCGACAGCGTCGCCGCGCGTGACTACACAATGATCATGGGCGTCTCGTTGCTCTATTCCGTGTTCTTGATCCTGGGCAACATCCTGGTCGACATCATGTACACGTGGCTCGACCCGCGCATTCGCTTCGACTGATCGTATTCACGCGCGCAGCTTCGCAGGGTCACCCCGCGCGTAGAGTGCCCTTGCTGTTTCTCCACCGCATTCCCGCCGATCAGTTGTCGTTTCGGGCCGGATCGCTACAATTGAACCGATCGGCAGGCTTGTCGCTGCGTCGCCGCGCCACGCTCGCGACATTTTCGCCTGCGCGAGCACGCAGCGTTGCCATCCGGCCAGTCCACTGGTCGCAGGGAGTTGATCCGCATGCCATACGGCCGCATCGACGTCTATTGGCCCGACGGTCCAATCGAAAGCTACCAACTCAACAAGCCCGCCATTGCCATTGGCCGTTCGACAGGCAACGACATCGTGCTCGACACGACGGCGATCTCGCGCTATCACATCACGTTCTCGGTCAAAGACCAAGCTGTCTATCTCGAAGACCTGCAATCCGTCAACGGAACGTATGTTGATGGCGTGCGCATTCCGCCAAACGACCCCTTCCCACTACGCGGCGGTGAGGAGATACAGATTGGCGATATCCGGCTGATCTTCCAGTCATCGGCGGACCTCACCAGCGATTTTGGCGACACAACCCAACGGATCGTCCTGTCTCAACTGACCTATCGCGTCGAGATGGAAGCGCCCGATATGCGCGTCGCGCCGGGCGCCCACGTCCAGGCCGTGCTCAAGATCGAGAACCTGGGCGACGAGATGGACCGGTATTTCGTGGAGCTGGAAGGGCTGCCGAAGACGTGGGTGCGCATTGACCGGCTGGAGCTTGAGGTTGACCCCGGCGACACTGCGCAAGTGATCATCAGCTTCAAACCGCTGCGGCGCAGCGAAAGTGCGCCGGGCGAATACCCGTTTATGGTGCGCGTGCGCTCTCGATCGAACCCCGCGCAGACGATCGACGTGCCTTCGACGCTGCGCGTGCTGCCATTCAGTGGCTTCGGAATGGCGCTCGTTCCGCTGTCGTCACCGGATGGACGCTTTACGCTGTACGTCCACAACCAGGGGAACGCGCCGCTACCGTTGGTGCTGCGCGGAACAGACACAGCCCGGCGTCTTCAGTTCGATCTGCCGGACGCGAATCTGGTACTCGGCCCAGGCGAGCGGCGTACGATCAACGGCCTGGCGCGCCCACGCCAGCGTCGCTGGCTGGGCAACGAGCGCGAAGTGGAGTTTTCGGTTGCTGCCCAGGCGCAAGACGCCTCTCATTTCCTGGCCGCTGTGCCGGGGCGCACCACTGAGAAAAGCGCGCTCCCTTCTTGGACGCCATTCCTGATCATTCCGGCGCTGCTGGTGGTGGCCCTGGTCATCGCGGGGCTGGCGCTGCTGTTCTCACCAGATGACGAGCCGCCGCCGACCCCTGTCGCCCCTGCCCCGTCGATCGTGTCCTTTTCGACCGCGCACCCGTCAATCACGCTGGGGCAGATCGCGCAGGTAAGCTGGCAAGTGACCGCTGCGGATCGCGTCCGCCTGACCGTGACCGGCGGCGGCACGTCGCGGGAGATCGACGTCGCGCCGAGCGAAAGCCCGTATGCGCTGACGTTCGACCAAACCGGCGCATACACGCTGACGCTGCACGCCAGCCAGGGAGACACGAGCGCGACTGCCACGACCGCGCTGCAAGTGCTCCCTCAGGTAGCGCTAACCGTCGAGGTAAGCAGCGAAGGTGGGCTCGTGCGCCATGTCGAGAGCGACGTGCGCCTGACCTGGCAAGTGTCCGGCGCGCGGGCGCAGAACGGCGCGCAGGCGATCAGCATTGATAGCTCCGATCAGAGCGCCCCACTCTTCCCCGCGCCGCTGCCATCTGCTGGATCAGAAGTGATCACAGTCACACCGGGCGGCACGGATGCTGAGTGGCTGGTGACACTGGTTGCGCAAGGCGAAGAAGGCGTGATGGCGAGCGTCACGCAGAGCCTGCGCGTGGTCGAGCCCTCGTGCGAGTTGAGCGCGTCGCGCACGGTGGTCCGCACCGGGCCGGGAGAGCTGTATTCGGCAGCGGTGCCGCCCCTGGAAGCCTCAGGTGGCAACACGCTTCTGTTGCAGCCCACCGGACGCACGCCAGAAGGCGATTGGTTGAAGATCATACTCGGCGTGGGGGATGACGCGCGCTCAGGCTGGGTGGCGCTGGCAGACCTGCGTTGCACAAACTTCAACCCGGCGCGGCTGGCGGTTGATACGGATTTTCCGCCGCCGCCTGCGCAGTCTACGCCCCGGCCCAGC
>CAZVCM010000074.1:0-16214 GCA_964626105.1 uncultured Thermoflexus sp. | reverse complement strand
CGGATGCGTCCGATGCTCGAGCATCTAGAACCGATTGTGTGGACTGAGCCATACCTGGGTACCTGTTCAGGAACTCACGAGAAGAAAGCGACATTCGCGACGGCAAAATAGTGAAGCAGCCATCAGGAGATTTCATTTGCCTGAAGTAAGAAAATGCTTAGCCCATTAAAATCCGCATGTTGAAGGATCTGGCCTCTGCGTTCCGCCAGCCACTCACCAGTCGGATTCAGCGCAGGCGCATAGGGATCGAAATCCGGCATGAGCCCCTGGCGGTGAATGTCCTCATTGGGATTCCGGTAGATAACCCAAATACGAGAAAAGTCAGAGAGCGTGTGAGTGTTCTCGAATTCGGTAAGGATATAGAAGGCGATGTCATCGACAGGAAGATAATGAGAAAGGGCGATCAGATAATAAGGATAATCGAGCACAAATCCATCGCCTGTTTGGAAGTATGCAGCAATATACTCTGTAGCGCCGCGCCAATCTTCTCGTTCATTCTCGCCAGACATGATCGTCTGTCTAATTGTCAGCAGACTGCTCATCACCACAAGCGCAACCAGAAAATACCGCCAGCGCCGCCGCGCAAGCTGCCACCAGCCCACCAGCATCAACGCAATTGCGCCTATCTGCGCCTCGGAAAAATATCGGTCAACATAGAGGGGATGCAGCACTTTGGAGGCGATAAAAATCGAAATAAGCGGCGTGATTGAGAGCAATAGCCAGAATACTTCGATCATGCGACGCCTTTGAAGAGCTCGCCAAACACCAAAGGCGAAGCCGAGCCCCGCGCTAAACAGGCCGATAAGAAGATACCAAGACGTCCCTCCTATATAGCCCACAAGCAAATTGGCGATACTCAGCGGGATATCAAGAAGACGTGGATCCGGAATCCAGCCAATGCCGATGGCGCCTGGTTTGCCATACATAATCTGAGCGAGCCACAGGCATATCAGTCCGATGCCCGCCGCTATTTGTGCCAGTAGCCAGGGGCGCAGGAGCGCCCGCAGACGTTTGAAATACACCCCTATGAGAAGATACTGTACTGCCGGCAAGAAGAGGGCGAAATAGTGCGTGAGATAGACGAGCGCGCTGCTTACCACGAATCCGAGCCAAATCGCTCTGGAGCGTTTACCTTGCACAAGGAGCAAGAAAAACAGCGACACAAAAACAACACCCGCGAAAAAGTAGGCATAAGGCCGAGCGGCTCGTGATAGCCAAACATTCAGCGGATTAGTTGCTATCAGCAAACCGGCTACCAGCGCCATGGAGCGATCAGTATAGCTGCGCTGCACCAAACCTATAACGGCCGCAGTCGCGACCACGCTCACAGCGATTGAAGGAAAGCGCAGCATAAATTCATTGTTAGCGGGAAAGAAATGTAAGGACGCGATATGGAGAGGAAGTTGGTTTCCTCCCCGAGGCAGAACTCGGTTTTCGAGGAAATTCTTGAAGCTGGTATTTGCCCACCAGGCGGTTGTTGCCTCATCGGCCCACAGGCTGGCGTCACCCAAATTCCACACGCGCAACCCGAATGCCAAGAGAAGAATTGCCGCGGCAATCAGCAAATAGCTTTTGCTCGCCTGAGACGACATACGCATCTGGGAGTCAGGCATCACTCTATTCCAATTGGCTGATGGGAAGCAGGACACAACCGTTCAGGGTGCGGCCTAATTTCAGCACGTATTCCACCTGCGGGCAAATACGGGGCGCATCTGTGAAAGAGGCGCTCACCAACTCGTTTTTCTATCGGTATATGAATTTGGGTTCATGTAACCTATGGATGGGACGATACAATGATCAGGATAAGAACTGGCCAGCGATATCAGCCGAGCCGTTCCTAAAAACATAGTCCAAATAATCATCGCCCAGCCCGGCTAGCACGACCCTCGTGCCCGGGCGCGAGCCCCCCAAATTACTCACTTACTCTGTTCATAAGAGCGCAGGTCGGGTATCATATTGGGATGTCGCGGCGTGGGTGCGATGATTCTGCCCGCATGCATGCCATGCGAGCATCCCGTCGGTTACACGCGACGCTGCTAACCTCATCCCAGACTGTGTAGCCCCTGCTGGCAGCGATGAGCACACGGTCTCTTTCGCGAGACTCCTCTCGGAATGTGGCGGTATTGTGCGATCATGCTGGGGCGGAATCACGCTTCACCCGGCTTGACGCGCATCGGTATGACGATCAGAGAAAAGATGCTCTATGACCAGTCCCTTTGTCATGACTCGGAACCTCGTCAAAAATTACCAGACGCCAAATGGTGCGTTGGAAGTGCTGCGAGGGATCGATCTTGAACTCCGGCAGGGCGATTTTGTCGCGATTGTTGGCGCTTCTGGCGTCGGAAAAACCACGCTGCTGAACATGATCACTGCTGTGGATAAACCCACCAGCGGCGAGGTGATCATCGGCGACAAGTCTGTTACACAGACGCCCCAAGCGCAGTTAACCAAGTGGCGCGCGCGGAACATTGGCATTGTGTTCCAGTTCTTCCAACTGCTGCCCACGATCTCGGTGCTGGACAACATCATCTTCCCGATGGACTATGCCAGCGTGCATGAGCCCTCACAGCGCCGCGCTATTGCGCTGAACTGGCTTGCCCGGCTGGACATTGAGGATCAGGCGCAGAAGCGACCCGATATGCTTTCCGGCGGGCAGCAGCAGCGGACGGCGATCGCGCGGGCGCTGGCGAACAAGCCCCCGCTGATCATTGGCGACGAGCCGACAGCCAACCTCGACCGGATGAGCACCGAAAACGTCTTCAATATCTTCCACGAGCTGGCCGACCAGGGCGCAACCGTGATCATCACGACCTATGATCGTGAGATTGTGGCGAATATCCCCATCGTGTACGAGCTACGAGACGGACGACTGAAGGAAATCCAAAACGGCAAGCGCATGTTGGTGTAAACGAGAACACACATGAATCGATCAACCCTTCGCAAAATCTGGGGCGATCTGTGGACCCGAAAAGGTCGCACCCTGTTAGTCTCACTCAGCATCTTCATCGGCGTGGCTGGCGTGGTGACGCTGATCACCGCCGGCGATCTGATCGTCAAGCAGTTTCAGACAGACATTCGAGAAGAAGAACTGCCGATGATCCAGGCGTTTCTCTTCGTCTCCCCTGCTGAAGGCGATGTTGAGCTTGACAATGAGACTTACATCAGCGCGCTGAAAGCGGCCTTTCCGGATATTACGGACGTCGAAGGCGAGGCAAACAACCCGTTTTACTGGAAGTTTGAGGACGAAAACCGCTTCCACGAGGCTCGCTTGTTTTCGTATGTGAGCGCGTTCGACGACAAGCAGTTGCAGCCGATGCGCGTGGTCGATGGAGCGTATCCGCGACCAGGACGGTCTGAGATCGCCGTTGAGCAGCGCATGGCGACCGACTTTGATCTCGCGGCTGGCGATACGATTGATCTGCGCATTGTGGGCGATGAAGGCGTGCCCACCGAGCAGTGGACGATTTCCGGGATCGTGTTCCACCCTTATAACAGCGCCAGCAAAGTGGCGATGTATGCGCACTATGAAGATGCGCAGCGTATTAGCGGCATTGCGGGGATCAACATCCTGGGAGCTCGGTTTGAGGACTTCGCGACGGCTGAAGCGTCTGTAGGGGCGGTGCAGACATTTCTGAGCGAGAACACGCCTTACACCGCGCTGTTCGCGATCGCCCAGGACCCGGCCCAGAACCAGGCTATTGAAGCTACGCAGCAGTTCCGGACCATTCTGGCAGCGCTGGCGATCGTGGCGATGATCGTCTCCGGCTTTCTGGTGCTGAATGTTGTCAGCAATCTGGTCACGGAGCAGCGCAAGCAGATTGGCGTGATGAAATCGTTAGGCGCCACACGCGTCGAGACGTTCGTCATTTACGGCGGCATCGCCGTGTCGTATGGCTTGATCGGCATGATTCCCGGCGTGTTGGTTGGGATTCCGCTCGGATACCAGATGGCGGTGGTCATTGGGGATTTCGCCAACACGCTGATTGACTCGTTCTCGATCTCGGCTGTCGCGGTGGCGCTGGGCGTGGTCCTGGGGCTGGCTGTGCCCGTGGTCTCCTCGATCATTCCGGTGTATTTCGGCACGCGCGTGACGATCCTTGACGCGATGACCGATCTCGGTCTCGGCGGCCATTACGCTATCGGCCTCCTGAACCGCGTGATCAAGCGCCTGCCGCTGCCGCTGAACCTCAAGCAGTCGCTGAATAACCTCGTGCAGAAGAAAGCGCGGCTCGCGCTAACCGTCGTCACCCTGACGCTGGCGCTGACCGCGTTTATGGGTGTGTCGGCTGTCTTTGTGCGCATCAATGAGGTGCTGCAGGACCTGTTGAGCCAGTTCGAATATCAGGCGATCTTCCAGACCACCGAACATCAGGAGTTTGAGAAGATCGAGAGGCTGCTGGCCGATGTCGAGGGGATCCAGGAGCTTTATCCTGGGTCGGCCTATCTTGTGCAGGTAGAAGGCTATGTCGCCCCGGCTACCGAGTCCGACCAGGTTTTCATTGTCGGTGTAGCGACCGATCGCGAGCTCAAGGAAGAAGAATTCTCAGAGGGGCGCGCCTGGCTGGATGATCCCGAGCGAGACGGTATTGTGTTGTCCAATGACATCACCAATGCGCTCGGCAAATCGGTCGGTGATTCGGTGATCATCACCGTGAATGGACAGCGCCAGGAGCTGGAGATCATCGGGCTGATCAACTACCCGTTTCCGATCGGCATGATGCGCTGGCAGGATCTGGCGCAGCTTTCTGGCTTTACGCTTGGCGGACCAACGCCCAACAGGTACTTCACCGCGATTGCGGTGGACGGGTATGCCGGCACGATGGCGAATAATCGCCTGATCGCATGGGGTATTGATGCGCAGACCGCGTCCTTCATGCCTCTGGTGGATGGCGCGCCGGTAGTCCCTGGCGAGCCGGGCGTGATGCTCAGCGAAGCGGCGGCACAAAACGGGGATTATTCGGTTGGCGATCGGATTTCCGTGCAGGCTGGCGCCTGTCTGACCCCTGGCGCTGCGCCTGATTCCAATCCGGCGACTGACTGCGCAGCAGACCTGCCTGTGGTCGGTATCTTCTCGTTGCCGCCCCAGATGGCTGAGGCGCCGCTTCCACCTGATCTCGCGGCGTTCTTCTGGCAGGACCTGGCTGCGCTGGAACGGAGCAACCAGGATAGCACGCCGGTTCCGAATGCGTTCTTTGTGCTCGCCGAGCAGAGCGATCCCACTGCGCGCGAGGTGGATAACCTGATCGAGCAGATCAACGACACGCTGGTTCGCAACGGCATTACGGTGTCGTTTACGAACATGGTCGAAATCTCCGAAATGGCATCCGATGCGATTCTGAGTATCGGCATCATCCTGAATATGGCGTCACTTGTCATGGCGGCGGTTGGCGCGATCGGTCTGGTGACGACACTCTCGATCGCCGTGTTCGAGCGCCAGAAAGAGATCGGCGTGATGCGCTCTATCGGCGCGAAGTCCCCAACAATCGTCGTGCAATTTTTGGTCGAGGGGGTGCTGGTGGGCATCCTGGCCTGGATCATCGCGGCGCCGTTGAGCGTGTTGCTAGCCTGGGTGCTGACCGAGATTTTGCCGTTTGGCGACTTCATCGAGTTCGCCTATCCGCCCATCTTGCTCCCCGCCGGTTTCGTCGGCATCCTGATTATCGCCACCATTTCGAGTGTGTGGCCCTCGGTGTCGGCGGCCCGCAAGACTGTGTCCGACATCTTGCGCTACCAGTAAGCGGCGCTTGAGGGGAACAGCCCTGGCGGGCAGCGCCCTTTAGCGCCAGAAGAGACACGCTATGGACAAGCTGATTTCGCTGCAAGCGGTCAAGAAGACCTACAAAATCAAGGGTGGCGTCGTTCACGCCTTGCGCGGGGTAGATTTTGAGGTCACCACGGGCGAATTTGTCGCCATTGTGGGGCCTTCGGGCAGCGGCAAGAGTACGCTTATCAACATGATCACGGGCATCGACCGGCCCACCGAGGGCGAGGTCTACGTTGCCGGACAGCGCCTGACCCACATGGGCGAAGATCAGGTGGCGGGCTGGCGCGGTCAGAATGTCGGCGTGGTGTTCCAGTTCTTCCAACTGCTGCCTTCGCTCACCGTGATGGAAAACGTGATGATCCCGATGGTGTACGCGGGAGCCTATCGCGGACAGCGCCAGGAACGAGCGATGGAACTGCTTGATATGGTGGATCTGGCCCATATCGCTGACAGCTATCCCAGCCAGATATCAGGCGGGCAGCAGCAGCGAGCCGCGATTGCGCGCGCGCTCGCAAACGATCCGCCGCTGATCGTCGGCGACGAGCCGACCGGCAACCTGGATTCGGCTTCGGCGGGCTTGATGTTCGCGCTGTTTGAAGACCTGGTTGCCCAGGGGAAGACAATGGTGATGGTCACGCACGATAGAGACCTCGCGGGAAAAGTGCCACGCGTCCAGGAAGTGCGTGACGGGCTGCTGCTCGATTCGTCGCAGGTGGACCGGCGGTTGATGGCGCAGGCGGGCAACGATCAGGGGCGCTAGTGCGCGCCCGTGACTGGCTCATCTGCGGTCTTTTGGGGGATTCCCGGATGCTGGCGCATTCGGATACCGGCTGCATGGCCATTCATGCAATTGTGCTTCTCGCACGCGGACAGGAGTTCTGCCATGAAGAAGGTCTTATTAGTAGGTTTGGTCTGTTTATTGGCGGCTAACATCGCCTGGGCGCAAGAGGGGGAAGACGAGCTTCCGCCTGCGCCGGGTGACATGGTGGATGTCGGTGGCTATTCCCTGCACCTTTATTGCGTAGGGGATGGCGAGCCGACGGTGGTGATGGATGCCGGGCATGGCGACTCATCCTTGAACCTGGCGAGCTTGCAGGCGCAGGTCGCGGAGATCACCCGGGTCTGCACGTTTGACCGCGCGGGCTACGGCTGGAGCGATCCAGGTCCAGAGCCGCGCACCAGCCAGCAGAATGTTGACGAGCTCAAAACACTCCTAGAGAACGGTGGTGTCGAGGGGCCATACGTGCTGGTCGGCCACTCGCTGGGCGGGATCAACGTGATCTTGTTCGCCGCTCAAAATCCCGACCTGATGGCGGGGGTTGTGCTGCTCGATTCGTCGCACCCAGACCAGATGGAAGTGCTCGAGGCTGAGGTTCCGGAAATCGTCGCGGTTGAGGATATGGGCTTTCTCACCTATGTGGCGCTGCTGGAACCGGCGGAACAAGGCACGCTGACGACGGAAATGGTGGCGGACTTGCGCCCGCAGGGGCTGCCCGACGAAGACTTCGAGACATGGGCGCAGTTGTTCATTCAGCCGAAGAATCTCCAGGCGATGATTGCGGAGTATGAGGTGCTGGACGAAGACCTGGCGCAGGTGAAGGAAGACGGCGATCTGGGCGATATTCCGCTGGTGGTGATCGCACACGGTTTGCCCCTGGCGGAGCTGATGCCTGCCGAGGCGCTTGAGGCGCTCGGCCTGACGCCTGAGATGCTCGACACCTATGAGGCGCTCTGGCGCGGGTTCCAGGAAGATCATCTCACACGGTCGGCGAACAGCACCCTGATCGTCGCCGAGGACAGCCCGCATTACGTCTATGTGTATCAGCCGGAGCTGGTTGTGGACGCGATCCGGGACCTGATTGGCGCCGAGGAATAGCGTCGGACACTTTGATCGAGCTTGGCTGGGGCAGAGCGATGTGCGGCTCTGCCCCAGTGATTCCGCTCCGACTTCCCGGCCTGTTCTGTGCGTTCTGCCAGCAGCGCGTTCCAGGCGCGAGCGTATCGCTGCGCCCGGGCACGAGGGGTCGTGCTAGTCGATCGCAAGCTCCTGCGTTGGTTGGTACAGACAGGCGCGTCAGAACAGAACCGGCGGGGCGACCAGCAAAAAGACGGTCCACGCCAGATAGGCGACCGTTGCCCGGCTGAACACGGACTGAAGCGTCTCGATCCACCGCTCGCGGTCTGTGCGGAGCTGCGTCACGATCAACGTGACCAGGATGCCGATGTTGATGGCGTTCCAGCCGATGACCGTCAGGCGATTGAGCGTCAGGTCGCCCTGCAGCGTGCGATGCACGACCGCTGCCAGCGCATAGATGCTGACGACGACCGCCAGCCCCGCCACCACGATAATGCCGTTTCGCATGACCCGTTGCAGGTCCGGTGACAGGTCACCGGATTTGATGGGGGTCGCGCCGACCAGCAGGCCCACGATGGCAAACAGCATGGCGTTGTAGACGATCAGCACGTCGCGGTTCTCGAAGGGCGCCATGAAGTTGAACGGGATGACCAGCAGATAGATCACCAGCACGATCAGCGTCAAGGGCAGCAGCAGGCGCATCAGGGTGGCGATGAAGCGGCTCATACCCTGGTCGAAGTCCTGAGCCGAGGGTGGGGCGGTCGGATCGTAGACGGTCGCGAGCGCCATTACTGGCAGCAGGCCGAACCCACCCGCCGCGATTAGACGCAGCAGAACTTCAGGCAGCTCGACCGACAGCGCCGCGAACATGCCGATCGTGATGCCGCCGAAGGCCATCCCCGCCAGCAGATAAAGCCCGGCGACGATTGCCACCTCGATGGACTTGATCAGGAAGGCGAAGCGGTCGGCGGCGCTCGACAACCGCCCCCGCAGCGCCATCACGCCCAGCGCGCCCCAACACAACAGCGGAATGTGGATCGCAGTAACGATGAGATATTGTTCGCGCGACCATTCCGCCCCGAACGTTGGCGCGACGAGAACCCCATACGCGGTCGCTACCAGCGCGCCCAACCCCAGAACGATGGCCCGGTCGAGCCGCGTCCCGGCGGTGATCGCCATGAAAATCAAGGCGCTCATAGTGGCAACCGGCGACCACCACAGCAGCAGGTGCGGCACCAGATCGAGCACCAGCAGATTCTCGACATCGCTGAGCGCCCAGAAGATCAGGCCGGTGACGATGCTCAATGGCACGGCGATCAGCCAGTTGGTTTGCCGGGCGGACTTCCGCGCATCTTCCGCGCCATTTTCCAGGCGATAGTACCACGCCGCCAGCAGCACGTTGTCAGGGGCGGCTTCGTAACGGGCGATGAGCGCATTCCGGAACGTTCCGATTTGGTCGCGTTGCCGCGCAAGCTGGTAGATTTCTTCCAACTGCTGCGGGTTCGATTCCGCCGCGCGGATTTCTCCGTCGAATTCCATGGGTATGTACCTTCTGCGCAGGTGGGCATTGATCAACAGGACGGGCAGGGGGCGCAGCTCGCGCCACATGATTTGCAGCGTGCGCCACAGGTCAAGGCTCGGCGTGTCGTCGAGCTGCATCTGGAAGACTAGCAGCATCTCGTCGGCGTAGTCCTGGCGGAAGCTGTGCGGATACAGTCCCAATATCCGGCGATAGAAGACGATCAGGGTGCGGTAGAGAGCGTGCATCAGGTCCCCTCGGGTAGATGCTGGCGGGCGGTCTGGACGAGCGCGTTCAATCGTTCGATTTCCGCTTCCAGCACGACGAGTCCGGTTCGTGTCAGCCGGTAGGCTTTGCGTGGTTTGCCGCTGGTCTGCGGCTCGTCGCTGGCGACGCGCTCGATCAACCCCTGATCCTGCAATCGAGTGAGGGCCCCGTAAAGCGTGCCGTTGCTCAGCTTGATCTTGCCGTTGCTGAGCGCTTCGACCTCTTGCAGGATGGCGTAGCCGTGTTTCTTCTCAGTCGAAATACTCAGCAGGATGAAAAACGTGGGCTCTCGAAGCGGGAGAAAGTCTTCCGTCATCGCGTGACACCTTAGATATGTCGGTAACCGACAGTCGCTTGCCGACATATTATGTCAGGTGGAATGGTTTGTCAAGTGATGGCCTGGTCGATAACTCTCAGGCAAGGGTGGGGGGCTTTTCCGTTATCTTTCCGGCGAGGGCTTCTACAAAGCGCTTCCGCTGGCGCAAACGGCTGTGTCACCGGAACGGCTCGAGAAACCGGCGCGCATCCTTTCGCTGCGCCAGTCTGCGAGGTCCACGCCGCGCTTCCGCTGGACGAGAAGGTCCGCCGCTGGGAGCAGGGGCGGGGGAATGGCGCTTTAGAAAGCGGCGATGTTCGTGCTTGCGCCAAACGGTGCGACGATCTAGCGCGCGGTTCCTGCGCCGTCGGGCACATCCGTCGCGTCGTTGTCGTCTGGCTCGGGGGGCAGGTTGGCGCGCACGACCTTCAGCGCCTCGCGGACCACCGCCTGATATTTCTCACAAATGTGGCACAGCCGCTGGCCGCCCATGGCGAAAATGAGATTCACCCCGTTGTGCTCTGCGCGCGAAAGAATTGTCTCCAGTTCGGATAGCACTTTCGCCAACTCTGGTTGCTCACTCTGGTCGTTCATCTTGGCTCCTTAGCTGGCTGCCAATTGCGCATCAATAATAGCGAGAACAAGCGGGAGTCTCCAAAGAGACCCCCGCCATATTACAACACGAAACAACCCGAACGAACTGAGGTTATCCCAGCGGGAAGAACGTTACTTCCGAGGCGTAGAACAGGAAGCGCCCAATCACCTCGGCGATGAGTACCAGCGCAAACGCAGAGTACGCCAGCAGGGCCAGCGTCCCTTCGCGACCGGTCTGCGCCGCCTGCTGATAGACCACCGCGCCCAGCACACCAGCCCCGACAAAGACGAGTACCAGCCGTAGCACGAGCAGCGCCGTGTAGTCGGTTTGTAGCGATTCCGCCACAGCCTGAGCCGATTCGGGACCGCTGGCAAGATAGCTGAGATAGAGCGGGAAGACGATCATCTGCACGCCCACCAACACAACCGCCGCCAAGCCCAGCGCCTTGAGCGCGGAGCGCATCAAGTTGCACTGAGTTTCGGCGCAGTCCGGGTGTTTTCTGCGGAGATAGGCGTAGGACGCGACATACGCCGCGCCGACGGCCAGCGTGCCCAGCAGCAGGGTGGTGGTGAAGAATGAGATCGGTGTTGTGATAGTGTTCCACGCAGGCTGGGTCGGCAGCATGTAGACCTGCGCCATCGCAAAGACCAGCGCCAGGCCGATGATCGCAGTGACTGCTCCGATCAGCCGCCGCGTCTGCGGGGTGCTGATCTTGCGCCACTGCATGAAGGTGAAGACCGCGCCGCCCGCGGCGAAGAGCACGCCGAGGAAGATTTCCCAGCTCAACCAGGACTCACCCAGGTTTGAGATCGCCCGATACGCCTTCATTGGGCTGCCCAGGTGCAGCAGTGAGGCCGCAAGCCCCAGCACCAGGACAGGACCAATTGCCACCAGCGCGCGGTCGCTGAGTCGATCGGCTTCTTCAACGCCTTCTTTCCGCGCCGCAAAGAAGTTCACGATCCCCAGCACGACGAAAGCGCCCACGGACATTTGCGCTGCGATTGTAAAGAAGACAAGCGCCCATTCGCGTGTTTCCACGGTTATACCTCCTCGGGGAAGTGCACGAGGCGACCGTTGGCACGCTTGACCTGTGAGTCCTTGTGAGGAGTCACCACAAACGCCGGTTTGGTCGCCTCAGGATCGGCGAGCGGCGCGATGTACGCCAAGTCGCCGTATTTTTCGCGTAGTTCTTCGAGCTCGCCAAAGTCCAGACAACGCATCACGCAGGCTTCGACACAGGCCGGTTTCCCGCCTTCATCCAGGATGTCGGCGCAGAAGTCGCACTTGGTCATCACCTTTTTGGCTTCGTCAAACTGCGGCGCGCTGTAGGGGCACGCCCATTCGCAGTAACGACAGCCGATGCACTTGTCTTCGTCGATCAGCACGATGCCATCGTCACGCTTGGTGATCGCGGCTGCCGGACAGACTTCCATGCAGATCGGGTTTTCGCAGTGCATGCACGAAATCGACAGCGAGTACGTGAACACGTTGCTCGGCATCATCACGCCGGGCTGCGTGGGGTGGGGCAGCCAGCCGCCCCCTTCATACTGGTAAACGCGCCGCCATTTGACATCGACGCCACGGTCGGCGCGATCCATGCAGGCAATCTGGCAGGCTTTGCAGTCCGCGCAGGCGCTTGCGTCAAAGTAGAAAGCTAGTTGTTTAGCCACGACTTGTCATTCTCCTTAAAGGACAATCCGCTGCGGCCACTCGACGTCCGGGTCAAGCGGATCACCGTCCCACTTCTCGACTTGGACATTGCAGGTGTTCCATGGTTGGACACCCTGGCCGGTCGGATTGCTTCCGCTGAGCGTGTTGGTCGCGCCCGCGAGGTCAACACCTTTTTCCTCGTCCATCTGCACCCACGCACCTTCGCCCAGGTACACAACGCCCGGTGTTAGACGCTCAGTGACGAACGCCCGGCGTAACACCTTGCCGTGCCGGCTGCGAATGAGGATCGTGTCACCATGCTCGATACCTCGCGCTTCCGCGTCGATCGCGTTGATCATGAACTCCTGCGGGAAGACACCGCGAAGCTGCTTGATGTTGTCAAAGACCGAGTGGCTGCGGCGCCCGTAATGGATCGTCACAAGCTGCAGCGGATACTCGCCCTTTTCGCTGCCTTTGAAGTTGCTGTACGTGTCTTCGTAGCCTTCCAGCGGCGGGTGATATTGCGCGATCGGCGGAATGGTGATGTAGCCATAGGCTGCGATGCGATCCGCCAGCGTCTGGCAGTGGATCTCCAGCTTGCCGCTCTTGGTCGGCAGCGGGTTTTCCTCGGGGTCTTCGCGGAACGCCTGCGCGGTGATATAGCCGAACTTATCACCCGGCTCGCGCGGGACCTGGTAAGACCCTGACTGCTTGAACTCCTTGAACGGAACGCGACCCTTCTGCGGCTTGCCTTCGACGCCCAGTTCCGCGATGTCTTCTTCGGTGATAGTCACCAGCGGCTCGTAGCCAGACGTATCATCCTTGATGACGGTCGCACCGGCCACTGCGTTGAACATCTTCTGGGTTTCGGACAGCGGCGCGATCTCGTCCGGATCAACGCCCATACGCTTGGCAAGCTCGCGCTCGATCCAGGCTTCGTCGCGCGCTTCGTACAGCGGCTCGGTGACCTGGCTGTAGTACAACAGCGCTTCGCCGCCGCCGATCGAGAACAGCCCGCCCGGTTTTTCCCAGGGGGTTGTCGTCGGCAGAACGATGTCCGCATATTTCGATTTGGTCGAGAGCACGATGTCGCTGCTGACGACGAATTCCAGCTTGCGAATTGCTTCGATGCCATGATTAATGTCTGGGATCTGGTTCAGCAGGTTGTTGCCACTACCGGAGAAGCTGATCAACCAGAGCATGCGGATGTCGCACGGGACTTTGCCGCGCGTCCCGGCGGTGTACTCGCCGTTGAGGACCGCCATCCAGGTTTCATCCCATACCGGGCCGTGCCAGTCTTCGTGATCGGGCAGGTCGGTGTAGGGGAAGAAGTACGGGAAGAGAGGATTGACCGTATACGGTTCGCCCGTCCCGCCCGCGTTGACCAGCGCCGGGCCGCCATAGCTCGCGCTAGAGTGATAGGACTGGCACACCGAGCCACCGGGAATCCCAACGTTGCCGGTCATCCAGCCAATGGTCAGGAACGCCTGGACCATTTGCTCGCCGCGATAGGTACGCGAAGGTGCGGCGGCGCAAGTGAGCACGGTGGGCTTGATGGACGCAAGCTGCTCGGCCAGCCAGCGGAGCGTTTCCGGCGGCGTGCCGCAGATATTCGAGGCCCATTCCGGCGTCTTCGGAACGCCGTCATACGTGCCGAGGACGTAGTCCTTGAAGTTTTCTTTCCGGTCGATGCCTTCCGGCATGTGATCCGCGTCGAAGCCAACCGTGTACTTGTCGAGGAAATCCTGGTCTTGCAGGTCGTTTTCGATCATGTGGTACGCGATGCCGATCAGCGCCGCGGCGTCGGTGCCAGGCCGGATCGGAACCCAGTGATCGGCCAGAACTTGCGCCGAGTCGTTGTAGAACGGATCCACCACGATGACTTGCGCGCCGGACGCCTTCTTGGCTTCGAGGTAGTTGTAGGTCGGGTTGCCGCCGCTGCTCCAGATCGGGTTTGCGCCCCAGAAGACAATCTGCTTGGTGTTGCGGTAATCCATGCGGTCATTGGGATAGCACGCGCCGCCCGCCATGTGGATCGCGGGCTGCGGCCAGGAACCCTCAGAGACGGTTCCCCAGTTTTCCATCGTGCCACCCAACTTGCTCAACACCGGGCTGCCGCCCATGCCAGAGAGGATCGCTTTGTTGCCATGCTCGTCAAGAACGCGCTTGGCTTCGTTTACGACCAGGTCGAGCGCTTCGTCCCACGAGATCCGGACCCACTCGTCACGACCGCGCAGCTCGCGCTTGCCGCCGGTGCCGGGCTCCCAGTTCTTGCGCTTCATCGGATACTTGATCCGGTCGGCGCCGAAAACCTGCCGGCGCTGCGAGCGGCCACGCGCGCAGCCACGCTGCTGCGGGTAATTGGCGCTGTCTTCGTGGTTGTTATCCGTTTGCTGCCGGACAACAATACCATCCTGCACCAGGACCTTATTGACACAGCGCCCGCCGCAGTTATGCCAGCACGCGACGGGAATCCATTCCCCTTCCGAGGCTGCAGCGGCTGACTTGGCCGCAGGCTTCAGGCCCGTGGTCAGCCCCTTGCTCAGCACCGCTGTACCACTCAGCGCCGAGCTCCATTTCAGGAACGACCGCCGCTTGAGGGTGACATCAGTGAGGGCTTTGGACAAAAAACCCTTTTCACTCACGAGATGAACCTCCTAGATAAATCGCGATTACAGTTTGTTGAACTATTGGAAACCCCACCGATAACCGCTCTCCTTTTGCTTATTCCAGGCAGCTTTACATACCAACAGCGGCCATATCAGGAAACCAGAAGAACAAAGGGGAGCACAGCTTTTCAGAAGCGAAGTGCGACAGAGGCGAGCTAGAGCGTTCGAGAACGAAAGTCCTCGTTGCGTCTCTGGAGGCTTTTGCCGCGTCTCGACGAACACGCGCCGCCGAGATGGTCTTGACATTTCAGGGGCATTCTAAATTTGCCGGTGAAACACAGGACCCAACGCCTGTATCCCCATGAGCGTGAGTATAAAATAAAGAGGGGGAGGGGTAATCACCCGGTTGTCTATATTTTCACAAACCCAACGGACCATTAGGATTATTTTCGTAAGATTTACCATCATATAGATCAATCAAAAGATTAAGATTATTCAAATCATGTTATTGTTTGTTGAGATGAGCGCCTCCGATAAAGAGTAGGTTCTCGAAGAATATCTGCTTTTCTCTGCGGTAGTGCCAGCGTGAGCTCGCTCAGTCGCCGCTCGGAAAACCGCACATGACCAATTCAGTCCGCATGCGCGGCAAGCCGAACCGCCGCTCGACGAACGGAAGGGCGAGTTACCACAGATTGAGCACCACATGGCGGGCAAAATTCTGTTGGAAATAAGCCCAAAATGACTTATGAGAATGGTACTTCTCGCAATCGACAAGGGGAATAAAAAACGGGCCGGCATCGGCCCGTTTTGATAATTAATCTATATGAACTGCCACGCCAAGCGCGAAAGAGATCGCTCTACTCTAAAGTTTGCCTGATCTAGCTACAATTCAGCAGCAGATCTAAATGCGACAACAATGTTTTCGGGCGGCGTGCCCGGCTGGACTGAGTTCGCCGGCGCCATGATGTGCCGCTCTGCGCCCAGTGCCCCGAAATAGCGCTGCACGTGCGCCCTCACCTCGGATGGCGTTCCGAACAGGAGCAAGCGCTGCACGTCGAGCCCGCCGTGGAATACCAGATGATCGCCGAAGCGCGCTGTCAAGTCTTCCGGGTCCATCAAGCCGGGAAGCGGCTGGATCGGATTGAGAATATTCACGCCGATCTCGATCAAGTCGCCAATCAGCGGCATGATCGCGCCGCAAGAGTGGTAGAGGATGCGCGCATCGGTCCTACGTCGAATCGCCTCGTTGAGTCTCGCGTGCCGGGGCTTGATCATGCTGCGGTAGAGGCGCGGGGAAATGAGCGTGCTGTTCTGCGTGCCGAGGTCATCCGCCGTCTCGACAATATCAACATATTCCCCGACTGCGCCGAGGAAGGCGTCCCACATCCCGATGTGGATATCCGTCACGCGATCGAGCAGCGCCTCGGCAAACTCAACGTCAAGCACCATATCTTCGAGAAAGCGGTCCATCCCGCGCAGGTTCCAGCAGTCCTGAAATATCCCAGCGGAGATGTGTCCGGCGGCAAGGCAGAAATCCGTGTCGTGAAAGAGCGCAGCGGCTTCTTCTTGCAAGCCCTGCACGCGGCCTGGATCGGATGGGGCTGGCCACGCGAAGCGATCCAGGTCCTCAAGCGTCGCG
>CAZVCM010000073.1:0-16413 GCA_964626105.1 uncultured Thermoflexus sp. | reverse complement strand
CGGCCTGTGGAGGCGTCTTATTGTACGCGCCAAGAACGAAATACGCGCCCGCGACCGGCACCCCGGCGCCGCTCCACAGCAGCAGCCCAAACGACACCATCACTAGTAAGAGGCTAACAAAAAACGCCCGCCAGGACGAGAGCCGCGCCAGCGACAGACTGAAGACTGCCGTGCCCAGCGCGTTCAGCGAGCCAAAGACGCCGATTGCGCTGCGCGAGAAGCCGCGCACTTCCTCCAGATACTGCGCGGAGAGCGGCTGTCCGGTCAGCACCGCGAGGAAGCCAAAGGTCAGCACGCCCAGCGCCAGGACAACCGGCCCGCTGCGCACCATGCTGCGATAGTTGTGTCCCTGCGCGGGGCGCGGCGGCGCGGGGTAGGCGCGCACGCGGTGAATCGACCACGTGCTGAGCGCGAACCAGAACACGCTGACCATAAACACCGCGCGCAGGCTGATCGCGTCGCCAATCCACCCGCCGATCGCGGGCGAGATAACCAGCCCGCCGGAATACGCCACCCACAGCAGCGCGAACGACGCCTGGATCGGCAGGTCAGGCGCGCGCGTGGGGTCGTGCTGCGCCGCCTGCGCCAGATACAGGTTTGTGACCGGGATCGCCACCGAGGACATGCCGTAGACCAGGAAGCCGGGCGCCGCCCAGCGCCAGTCCGGCGCGATCGCGAGAATCAGCACGCCGGTCAGGCCGAGATACCAGCCGGGCATCATCATGCGGCGCGCGCTGGACCGGTCCGCCAGGACGCCAATCGGCAGGATGAACAGCAGGCGCGCCAGACCCCACATGCCGAGCGTGAAGCCGGTTTGAGCGGGAGTCGCGCCCAGCGAGCGCACGTAGAGCGGCTGGATATACATCCACAGCCCCTCGCCGATCCCCCACAGCAGATACGAGATCATCACCCAGCGCGTGTCGCGGCCCACCTGGCGCCACAATCTCAGCACGGGCTCCTCCGTCTGGTTGAAAAAGGTGCGTGCTGAGCGATCTCAGCCGTGTCGGTCAAACATGATAGCGCTACCGGGCCACCCCATGCAAGGCCCGCGCGTCAATGGAGGCGCGCGGCGAGGAACTCCCACACCAGCGCGAAGACCGTCTCGTGCTCGACGTCCTGCGTCAATACGTGATCGCTGGTCTCCAGCGTGTGCGTGACGAGGTCGGGACTGGTCGTCAGGCTGACGGCCAGCGCCAGGTTGTCATAGGGCACAGTCTGGTCCGCACGGGAGTAGATCAGCAGCAACGGGACGGTGAGCTCTGGCAAGCGCCGCGTGACTTCAGCCATCAGTGCGCGCAATTCGCCAGCAGAGGCCGTCGGTGTCACGCCATAGTCACCCCGGCCATAGTCGGGGCGGCCCTGCGCGCGCTGGATCTCGCGCACATAGGCGTCGAGCTGGCCCGGCCACCCTTCCTTGGGGATGAACGGGACGGCGTGTTTCAGGAACGGCGCGAAAGCCAGATCGCGGCGCGCAAGGTTGAGCGGTGCGGCCATCGCCACCACGCCATCGACCAGCCCCGCCGCTCCGGCGAGCAGACTGAGCAGCCCGCCCATCGACAGCCCAACCGCGAACACCTTGCGACAGCGCTGGCGCAGCAGGGCGATGGCGTCCAACTCATCCTCGTACCAGTCGAGCCACTGTTGCGTCGCCATCAGCTCCGGATCGGTTCCGTGCCCTGATAGGCGCGGCGCGAAGACAGTCAGGCCCTGGGCATGCAGATACTCGCCCAGCCAGCGCACTTCCTCGGGCGAGGCAGTGAACCCGTGCGTACAGACGCATCCCACGTCGCCACCATCAAGCAGAAACGGCGCGCCACCGGGCGCGATGACAAACCGATCGCTAGTCATAGGTTGCTCCCTCGCTGCTGACGCGCCGCTGAGTGTAGCACAGCGTTGCCTTGCAGCCTACCACGCGCCCGGCAATCAGCAGGCAGGGCGTTGGGAAATTCTGCTATACTCCGGCATACACCTGCGCACCTCTCCACCCACACACATCCAGGAGGATATTCGCTATGCGTTCTTCAGCACGCCTGACTCTTTTCTTGTTGATCGCGCTGTTTGCGCCGCTTGTCCCGGCTTTCGCGCAGGATGCATCAGTCTTTCCGTTGTCCGCCGATCTCTACATCCTGACCTCGGAGAACCGCGTGCTGCGCATCGACGCGACCAGCGGCGAGCAAACGCTCGTCTCGCCGGAAGGCCAACCGGTCGCCGCCTTTAACATTGCGCCGGGCGGCGGGTGGTACGCCTATCGCACGCTCGACAACCAGGCCGTGATCGTCGCCGCGCTGACGACCATGAGCGGCTTTGTAGTGGCGTTCGACCAACCGCTGCCTGAGGGCGCGGGCGCGCAGAGCGTCGCGTGGTCGCCGGACGGTGCGCAATTGGCGTACACCGTACCTGAAGGCGTGCAGGTTGCCGCGCTGTCCGCGTCCGGCATGGGCGAAGTTGCCACGACGCTGATCGAGGGCGGGCCGTGGGCGAGCGTGCGCTGGGCGGATGCTAGCACGCTCATCGCGATCGACTTCGCCGGGGCGCTCACGCAGATCAGCGCCGGGGAGGGGACGTGGCAGGTAGAAACCGTGTCATCCGCGCCGGAGCCGGATGCACCGGTCGAGGCATCGCTGACGCCGGACGGCGTGCAGCTTGGCGACGGACAGATCGTCCCAGGAACCGCCGGAGCGCTCGCGTTCGACTGGGGCCCGCTGCCGCTGCCGGAGCTGCCGCAAGGCACGCTGCCCGCGAACCTCTACTTCCTGGCGGCGGATGACGCCGGAACCGCGCAGGTGTGGGAGCTGCCCACCAGTGGCGAGCCCGCGCGCGCCGTTACCCGCAGCGGTCAGGCGATCGTGGACTACGCGATCGCGGCGGAGCGTGTCGCGTATGTGACCGAGACAGAGTTGCGCTTCGGCGCGCTGGATGGCAGCGACGCGCAATCGCTCGCCACGCTGGTCAGCGGGCGCGTGCGGCCATCCGTCGGGGTAAACGGCGACGCCTCGCAGATCGCATTCAGTGACGATCGTGGTTTGTGGACCATCCCTGCTGATGGCAGCCAGCCGCCTCGCCTGCTGGTGCAGAATATGCTCGACGACGATCCGGCTACGCTCCGCGTCTACATGCGCCCGCGCTGGAACAGCGACGAAACGCAGTTGCTGGTTACGGTGGGGTTGTACGAAGGCGCAATGTTGGGCGTAGTGGATATCGGCACTGGCGCCGTGACCGAGGTACAGGCTTCTACGGCACAGGGCCAGTGGACGGTCGATGGCCGGGTCGCCGCCAGCAGCGGGGCGATAGGCTACAGCACGCCGGGCCTGTACGTGTTCGATCCGGCGGCGCCCGAAGCTGAGCCGGTCACGCTACTGGACGCCAGCGCGCCCGTGTTCGACGCACGGCAGACTGCTGATGGAGCGTGGGCGGTGATCGCCGGGACGAACGCGGGCATGGGGCCGCAGTGGATACGCCTGCTGACCGGTACGGCGGAGAGCGGCATCATCCCAACATATGACGAGACGATTGGCGCATTCCTTGAGGAACCGGTGCTCGCGCCTGCCGCCGGGCTGGATGCCATCCCGACCATGGCCACCGGGTTGCGGAACGTCACGTTCGGGCCGGACGGCGTTTGGGGCGATCCGGTGGTCGCGGACCTGAGCACCGGCGAGACGTGGCAAGTCCCCGCGCCGGGACAGGTGAGCTTGCTGAAATGGGCGCACTAGCCCCCGCAGACGAGCGATCCGGCGGGCAGGCGCGCCGCACGCACGGTTATGGTGCGCTTGCCCGCCAGAGTTACAATAGGCAGGATGGCGGCGCAGCATCATAAGGGGGCGTCATGGCAGAGCGGATACTGCTGATTGAAGACGAAGAGGGCATCGCGGACTTCGTCAAGCGCGGCCTGATCTACGAGGGCTATCGCGTGGACGTGGCTTATGACGGCCAGCAGGGGCTGGAGATGGCGCGCGATACCCCGCCCGATCTGGTTATTCTCGACTGGATGCTGCCGGGGCTGGATGGGCTGGAAGTCTGCAAGCGGCTGCGCGCCGCCAGCGATGTGCCGATCCTGATGCTGACCGCCAAGGAAGACGTGCAGGATCGCGTGCAGGGCCTCGACGCGGGCGCCGACGATTACCTCGTCAAACCGTTCGCCTTTGACGAGCTGGTCGCGCGCATCCGCGCCTTGTTCCGCCGCGCGACCCCCGCCTCGCACCCGGAGATTCTGCGCTTCGCGGACCTCACGCTCGATACCGGCACGCACCGGGCGCAGCGTGGAGATCGCTTCATCGACCTGACCGCCAAAGAGTACGAGCTTCTTGAACTGTTCATGCGCAATCCGCGCCGCGTGCTGACGCGCGAGATGATCTTCGACCGCGTGTGGGGCTACGACTTCGGCGGCGAGAGCAACATCATCGAGGTGTACGTGCGCTATTTGCGCCAGAAGACCGAGGAAAACGGCGAGCCGCGCCTGGTCCATACCGTGCGCGGTGTGGGGTATGTGCTGCGCGAAGATTGATTCCCAACCACGCACGAGACATTTCTCATCTGCTGCTCACAAACCAGTGTTACACTGTGATGTGGAACGCTCGGCGAGCCACCTCGCGCGGCGACCAGCGCACCGACCACCCGACTATCGACCTGCGGAACGCCTGACGGCATGACGATCCGGACCCGCCTGACCTTCCTCTATTCCAGCCTGCTCGCCGCCGTGATCCTGGTATTTATCGCGGCGACATCCAGCGTGCTTAGCTGGACGCTGCGGGCGCAGGTCGAGGAGACGCTGCTCGAAGTCATCGAGAACGAACGCTACAACGCGATCAGCGATATCATGTGGCCCGCGTCGGGCGATACGATGTCGCCCAAGACGCGCAGCACGCCCGGCCTGTTCTTGCAGATCTGGCACTACAACGAGCGCGGACAGGCGTTTTTGCACAACGTGTCGTACAGCTTGCTGGGCTATGGCTACAACGAGCCAATGGACCCAATGGCGCTGGGCGAGTCACAGGAAGTACGCCGCGACGTGGTGATCGGCGGCGATCACCGGCGCGTGATCTCCGAGCCGCTGGTGATTGACGGCAAGGTG
Organism: uncultured Thermoflexus sp.; assembly: GCA_964626105.1. Classification (GTDB taxonomy): domain Bacteria; phylum Chloroflexota; class Anaerolineae; order Aggregatilineales; family Aggregatilineaceae; genus DYGX01. Next base: position 11,345 of record CAZVCM010000073.1, on the reverse strand, counting down.
CGTGGGTACATCCAGGCGGCGGCCTCGCTGAGGACGGTGGATGCTGCGATCGACCGCTTGATTAAGATTATGTTGATCGGCGGGACGATCACGCTCTTGATTTCGCTGCTGGTGGGGGATTATCTGGCGCGGCGCGCGCTGCGCCCGATCGACGCCATCGCGCAGGCGGCAAAGCAGATCACCGCCGCCGACGACCTCAGCCGCCGCATCCCCTATACCGGCCCGCCGGACGAGCTAGGCCAGCTCACGCACATCTTCAACAACACCCTCGAACGCCTGGAGCGGCTGTTCAACGTGCAGCGCCGCTTTGTGGCGGATGTCTCGCACGAGATGCGCACGCCGCTGACCACAATCCTGGGCAACGTCGATCTGATGCGCCGCATGGGGCCGGACGAGCAGGCGATGACCGCGATCGCGGGCGAGGCGCGCCGAATGTCGCGTCTGGTTGAAGACCTGCTGCTGCTCGCCAAGGCGGACGCCGGTCGCTTGCCGCTGGAACAAGCGCACGTCGAGCTGGACACGCTGGTGCTGGACGTGTTCCGCCAGGGGCAGATGCTTTCGAAGACCATCACGGTCGAGCTGGGGCATGTCGAACCGGCGCGCGTGATGGGCGATCCGGATCGTCTCAAGCAGCTTCTGCTGAATCTTGTCTCAAACGGCATCAAATACACACAGTCCGGCGGCACGGTCACGCTCGGGCTGCACCGTGACAACACACACGCGCTGCTCACCGTCACGGACACGGGCATCGGCATCCCGCCTGAAGACCTGCCGCACGTCTTCGACCGCTTCTACCGGGTGGACAAGGCACGCTCCCGCGCGCAAGGGGGGACCGGGCTTGGCCTCTCAATCGCGAAGTGGATCGCCGAAGTGCATGGCGGCGAGATCACCGTCACCAGCGCCGTAGACACTGGCTCAACCTTCACTGTGCGCCTGCCGCTGGTACCCGATCCAGACAAGCAGACCGCGCCCACGCGGGCCACGACGCCGCACGCGCGCACGCTTCGCCTGCCGCGCCCACGTTAGACCTGCTTCACTCTTCCCTTCTTCGGCTAGCTTCTTAGATACTTCTAAGATGTTGCTTACACATTGTTTACACTTGTTTGCGAGATTCTTTAATGAGATGCCTGATTCGAGCGCAACTGTCGTTAAGTCAAGAACGGAGGAGTAACCAACGATGCAAACTCTCAAGAAAGGGATGTTGCTCGCGGTGGTGCTGGCGTTGGCCGCGAGCGGAATCAGCGTGGGCGCGGCGCGCGCTGCCAGCGATCAACCGGCGGCGGGTGCAGCGCTGCAGGCAGAAGGCGACGCCTGGCTCGGCGTGTCGATCGCTGATACGCCCGATGGCGTGTCGATCGTAGAAATCGTCAGCGGCTCACCAGCGGACGACGCCGGGTTGCGCGTTGGAGACGTGATCACAGCGGTCGACAGCGTGGATGTGGAGTCAGCGGACGCGCTGGTCGATCTGATCGCCACATATGCGCCGGGCGATGAGGTCACCGTTACAGCAGAGTATCGTGGCGTGTCCAACGAGTATACGGTAACGCTCGGCGAGCGCCCGTCCGATCTGGAACTGCGGCGCCCCAACGTCGAAATCATGCCGCGCTTTGGCATGAGTGGGACGTTTGATCTGTTCGGCCTGCGCGCCGAACTAACCGACGACGGACTGGTAATCGAAGCGATTGCGGACGACTCACCCTTCGCAAACTCTGGGCTGCAAGCAGGGGACGTGATCACGCAGGTGAACGGCGAGGACATATCGGCGGACATGGGCGCTGGCCTGTTGCGCTCGTTCCGCGTCGATGAGCCGCTGAGACTGACCGTCGAGCGGGACGGCGAGGAAATCACGGTCGAGGTCGATCTGGTCGGGATGCTGCCCGACATCGAGTTGCCCGACATCGAACTCCCTGATATCGACCTACCGGATGTTGAAAGCTGGCGCGGAATGGGCCTCGGCTTTGGGTCGATGGTCGCGGGGATGCTGGGCCTGGACGCTGAGCTCACCGACGAGGGTCTGGTGATTAACGAGATCTCCGATGGCTCGCCGCTGGCCGATACCGAGCTGCAGGCAGGGGATGTGATCGTCGCGGTCAATGACCTGTCGCTGACCGACTTTGAGCCGGGCGCGATCGTCGAGCTGTTGGGCGATCTGGCGCCGGGCGGGACGCTGACAATCAATGTGCTGCGCGATGGCGAGGAAGTAACCATCGACGTCACGCTGCCTGAATCGCTTGATTTCCAGTTGATGCCGGGGCGGCCTGGCCGCCAGTACCGGGGTTTTGATCGGGGTCGAGGGATGATGCAGGGGTTGGCGCAGCCGGCGCAGTTGGGCGTGCAGTTCGCGATTATCACCCCCGCACTGGCGGCGGAGCGCGGGCTGGACGTTGAAGAAGGCGCGCTGATCGAGCAGGTGTACGACGATACCCCGGCGGCACAGGCAGGGCTGGAAGTGGGCGACATCGTGACGGCGGTCGAAGGCGAGCCGGTCGATCAGCGGCGCACGCTGCGCGAGCGGCTGCTGGCCTATGACGAGGGCGAGGTCGTCACGCTGGACGTGCTGCGCGATGGTGAAGCGCTGAGCATTGAAGTCACGCTGGGGCCGAGCAGCGGCACGTTCGGGTTCTTCCGTGGCGGCCAGGACGGTGACCGTGGGATGTACTTCTTCGGGCCGGGCATGATAGATGAAGAGTTCTTCCGCAATCACCCGTTCTTCGGGCCGGGCGGGCGCTTCGAGTTCCGCTTTGGGCCGGGCGATGGCGCGCCCGACGCTTCGGAAGCCATGCCAGAGTCAGCCGAGGGGTCCAACGCCTGATCTTTCCGGCGCCAACGGGTTTTGTACAGTCGAGGGATGCATGGTCTGCATCCCTCTTTTGGTCGCGCCCCGCGTTCGTCTATATACTTTACCGAACGATTCTGCATCATGGCCCCACCGGAGACAATCACCATGTGCGATACCATTGTCGCGCTTGGCAACGCAACTGCCGATGGCATTCCGCTCTTTGGGAAGAACAGCGATCGCGAGCCGAACGAGGCGCACCACCTTTTGCGCGTGCCGCGCGCGCAGCACCCCGCCGGAAGCACCGTCACCTGCACGTATATCACCGTCCCGCAGGTTCGCACCACATACGAGGTGCTGCTCGCCAAACCGTTCTGGATATGGGGCGCGGAGATGGGCGCCAACGAGCACGGCGTGGCGATCGGCAACGAGGCGGTCTTCACGCGCGTGCCGTACGAGAAAAAGGGCGGCTTGCTCGGGATGGACTTGCTGCGGCTGGCGCTCGAACGATCCCGCACCGCGCGCGAGGCGTTGGACGTAATCACGTCCCTGCTGGCGGAGTATGGGCAAGGCGGCAACGCAGGATTCCGCCACAAGTTCTACTATCACAACAGCTTCCTGATCGCGGACCCGCGCGACGCCTGGGTGCTGGAAACCGCCGGGCGTCAGTGGGCAGCGCAGCAGGTTAAGGACGTGCGTGCGATCTCCAACGGGCTGACGATTGGCGACACGTGGGACCTGGCGTCGGACGATCTGGTGACGTTCGCGGCAGAGCATGGCTGGTGCAAGGGGCGCGACGATTTCCACTTCGCGAACTGCTATTCCGACACGCTCTACACCCGCCTGAGCGCGTGCCACCATCGCCGCCAGAGCACCGAGCAAGCGCTGCGGGCGCGGCTTGGCGCGCTGACCGTGCAGGATTTCTTTGCCATCCTGCGCGATCACGGCAAAGAGCCATACAACCCTGCCGCCGGGCTGACCGGCGCGGAAGTCTGCATGCACGCAGGGGCGGGGCCGGTGCGCGGCAACCAGACGGTCGGCTCGATGGTGTCGTCGCTCGCGCCGGATGTGCAGACGCACTTCGTCACGGGGACCGCCGCGCCGTGCACCAGCGTCTTCAAGCCGGTGTGGCTGGGCGTGGAGCTAGGTGACCTGTTCGGACCGGTGCCGGACGGCAGTTATGATGAGGCGACACTATTCTGGCGGCACGAGGCGCTGCACCGCGCCACGCTGCGCGACTATCCCGCGCTGGCGCCTTTGTATCAAACGCAGCGTGACGCGCTCGAACAGCAGTTTGTCCCTGGCGCGCTCGCCTTCCGGCACACCGCGCCCGAGGATCGGGCGGCGTATGCGTCGCGCTGTTTCGCTGAGGCGCAAGCGGCAGAAGCCCGCTGGCGAGCTGAGGTCGAGTCCGCGCCTGCGTCCGGCTCGCCCGGGCTGCTCTACCGGCGAGCGTGGCGCGCCCGCAACCGCGCGGCGGGAATAACGGAGAACAGCAGTTAGCGGTTAGTGGTTAGCCAGATCCACAGGCACAAGAGCGCCACCTTTTCCCAAGCGCAAGGGGCCGGCCCAAGCCGCCCCCTTTTTTACGTTCTAGTTCAGCACAGCAGGCGAAGCAAGCAACGGCCTGGCGCGTCGCTAACCCGTCACCGCGCCGCTCGCTTCGAGCGCCGCATCCTCTTCGCGGGCAATGCGCCGCCCCTCTTCGACATCGACGCGCGCCAGCAGCCAGCCACCGATCACGAACAGCGCGATCAGGCTCAGCACAGCGGGCCGGCTGTTGCCGAAAACCGCGATAACGGTAGCGAACAGGATCGGCCCCAGGATGCCAGCGAACTTCTCCATGACGCTGAAGAAGCCGAAGAACTCGCCGCTTTTGGCGCGAGGGCTCATGCTCGCGTACAGGCTGCGGCTCAATGCCTGGCTGCCACCCTGCACTACCGCGACCAGCCACGCCAGCAGCCAGAACTCCAGCACCGAGTCGACAAAGTAGCCGAGCACCGCAATCACCATGTAGATGAACAGCGCGAGCAACACGGAGCGTTTGGTGTTCAGCGACTCGGCAAGGCCGGCGAACAGCCGCTGCCCGATGGTCCATGCGAACAACAGCCCGCTCGCCTGGATCGCCGCCAGCAGCCCCAGGATCAGCGGCAGGCTGGAGATACGCGGCGCGGGAAGCACTTCCAGCCGCCCGACATCGATCCGCGTGCCGGTCGCGTCCGGGTGGGCGCGCCCGGTGTTCTGCACGACGAGCGTGTGCACGCCGGAGTCGTCCGCTTCGATGGTCAGGCGGTTGTTCCAGCGGACCGTCCGGCGATAGGCGTCTACCTCGCCCGTTTGCAGATCGTCGTCGTCAAACTCATAGGGCACGCCGTCGAGATACACGCGGAAGATGCCACGATCCGGACCTGCTGAGTAGAACAGCGCGACCGATTCCCCATTGAAGCGCAGCGTGTAGGCCGCGTCGGTTGTCTCAGTCGAGAGGTAAGTCAGCGCCTCGCGGTCGAATTCCGCATCGTCGACCGTCGCCGCCTGCCACACGTCCGGCGCGGGCGTCACTGCGGCGCCGTCCTCGGCAAACAGGCCGCGCTGCACCGCCGCCGCGTCGTCCAGATCGACCACCCCTGTGCCGATCGCGCCATCGAGGGTGGGCGTGTCCGGGCGCGGCGCGCCGGTGAGGTCAGTATCCAGCGTGCGGCGCGCGCCGACCGCGACCAGCGGCAGGAACACCAGATTCCACACGATGAACGCCAGGAAGAAGGCGCGGCGCGGGTCCCCGGCGGCAGGCAGTCGCCCGAAGATGAAGGCGAACGGCATGCCGACAAACTGCACCAGCAACAGCGCGCCGATTAGCGAGAGCGTCCCCAGGCCAAGCTCGGCGCCGTAGATCACCGCGATGCCGATGATCGTGCCGATCCCGTCGTTGTAGATCAGGAAGGCGATCAGGTATTTGAGCAGCTCGCGATACTGGCGCAGGTCGCGGAAGGTCTGGCGCAGGCGCTTGAAGCTGACGGTCAGCACGTTTTCGCCAGGGCCGAGCGCGGCGGTCGCAGCCGGGGGCTCCGGCACGACACGCAGCACGGGGATGGAAAACACCGCCCACCAGATCGCGACGCTGAGGAACGACAGCCGCGCGCCCAACTCGCTGCCCAAGACGAAGATCATCACGATGTTGACCGCCAGCAGCAACCCGCCGCCCAGGTAGCCGATCGCGTAGCCGGTGGTGGAAAGTTTGTCCACGTCGTCGGAGCGGGCGATGTGCGGCAGCAGCGCGTCGTAAAACACAATCGACGCGGAGAAGCCTACACGCCCGACGATGAACAGGATCGACGCCAGCAGCCAGTCGCCCGTCCCGACGAACACGAGCAGGCCCGTCCCGATCACGCCGATCATTACAAAGAGGGAGAGGAACGCCTTTTTGCCGCGCCGCACGTCCGAGATCGTGCCGAGGATGGGCGAGAGGAGCGCGACGATGAACAGCCCGATAGCGAGCGTCACGCTCCAATAACCGGTCGCGGTCGCCTCGCTGGGCAGCGTTGCCCCGGCGACACCGCTGTAATACGTCGGCAGCACCGCCGCGAGGATGGTAGTCGCAAAGGCGGAGTTCGCCCAGTCGTACAGCACCCACGCGCGCTGGCGGCGCCGGTAGGTCGCCTCGTCAACTTGATCGAACGATGCAGAGGATCCAGGGGAAACGGTGACGCTCATGGCGCGCTCCTGACGCAAGCAGCCGATAGCGGTTAGCAGGTAGCAGCTAGCAGTTAGCCAAAAACGGCGACCGGACACGCGGCGCCGGATGCGTTCAATGCTCCACAGCATATAACACACCCGGGCACAAAAGTATCGGCGGCATTCCTTACCCCTGGCTCCTCTCCGTTAACGGACACAGGAAACGGTGCAGGGGTTCAGGGGTGAGGTTTTCGCCTTTGCTTTTTTCTAATCGCTAATTGCTAACCGCTTACTGCTGCTAATCGTAGCACAAACGCGGTAGCGAGCGAGCCACGGCTAAGGCACCCAGTCCGGCAGGAACGCATCTTCCGCGACGAGCGCGTGCTCGCCGGTCATCAGATCGAGCGTCCAGATCTCCGGCTCGGCGTCGGGCTGGTTGACCGGGAACCGCTGGTAGACCAGGCGCGTCCCGGCGGCGTCCAACGCGAGCGCGCTGTGCGTGTAGCCCGCATCGACCACCAGCGGCTCGGCCTCGCCGGTCGCCAACGCCAGCCGGTAAATCTGCCGTCCCGGCGTGAAGCGATCGTCGAGGTAGCGCCGCAGCACGATCAGCGCGTCGCCGTCCGGCAGCCACACCGCGCCCGTGTCTTCAACCGGCGCATCGACCGCGCCGCTGACGCGCGTGCGCTCGCCCTGCGCCAGATCGACCAGCTCAAGCTGCGTGTAGAACGCCTCGCCTAGCGCGCCGTGCACCAGCACCGGGATTAGCAACCGCTCGCTATCGGGCGCGAAGATGCCTGCCGCGCCTTCTAGCGACTCGATCAGTACATCTGCCCCGCCGCGCAGATCAGTCACACGGATGCCGGGGATCGACGCGTCGAAGGCAGCGACGCGCGTCCCGTCCGGCGACCAGACCGGGCGGACGCCGAACGCCTGCTCGTCCTCAAACAGCAGGCGTGGCGCGAGAGTGGCCAAGTCTACGATCCACGCGCGGGCGGGGCCTGTCCCGGTGCCGCGTGCGGGGTCCAGCTCGGCGCGCTGGTAGGCGATCTGGCGTCCGTCCGGTCGCCACGCCGGAGCGTCGCACACTGCTTCCACGCAATCCGTGATCGGCCAGCGCGCGCCGGTGAGCAGATCCAGCACCCACAGGTTCGCCGTGCCGTCCTCGTTTTCCTGAGAGTAGGCGACCGCGCGCCCGTTCGGGCTGACCGCGTAATCGCGCACGCCTTGCTCGGTCGTGGTCAGCGGTTCTTCCGCGCCGGTGGCCGGATCGGCCTGCACAAGCTGCTGGCGGAACGCGCTTGCGGGGGACAGATATACCACGCGCGGTGGCAGAACGGTGAAGCGCCACGTGGCAGGCGAATCGAGCGTGGCGCCGTTTTGCGCTTCGGCGCCAGCGGCGAAGGTCACAGTGTAGGTCTGCCCGGCGGGCAGCGGGCGCTGTGGCGTGAAGACGAGCGTCTGCGCGTCCGGCCACGCGAAATCGCCGGGCACATCCGGCGCGATTGAGAAGCGCGCCTCAACCGTTTCGGGCGCCATCTCGCGCGAAAACCGCACGCGGACCGGCTCATTGCCGCGCGCCTCTCCGACCGGGGCGAACGCGCCCTCGGGCACGGACACGCCGCGCCGCGCCTGCGCGAGTGCCAGCCCGGCAGCGATCAACGCCAGCAGAAGCACCGCGCCGAGAGCAAGCGCCCGGCGGCTCCAGGCGGACCGGGGGATTTCAGAGGGAGTCGAATCGGTCATGCGGCGCAGTGTACCGGCAGGCGCGGCCTTTGTCGAACCGCGCCAGGACAGTAACGCGCTCTACGCCGCGGTCGCCTCGCTCACGTGCGGGTCGGGCCGCTCGCGCTCCTTTGGATTGGGCAGGGCGAGCGAGCTCAGCGCGCCGATGCTGATGAAGACAAACGCCGCCAACGCCGCGCGCGCCATCCCCTGGGAGCGCGCATCCAATACCACCTGATTAAGCGCCTCACCCTGAGGCGTGAAGTCCATCGCGGCGAACAACTGCGCTAGCGCCGATGGCGCGCCCTCACCGGACTCCTCGCCACCGGGCATGCCCGCTTCTAGCACCTCGACAAAATCGAAGTTGACCGGCTGTTTCGCCATCTCGATCCAGGCCGGCTGCATCGCCGCAATCGGTGACTCCGCCAGGACGGGTGTCGCGGCGAAATCTTCCTTGAAGCGATTTGTGGTCGTGGTCGTCAGCACGGTGCCAATGAGCGCGATCCCCAGCGCGGAGCCAACCTGCCGGATCGTGCTATTGCCGCCGGACGCGATGCCCGCTTTCGGCGCGGGGATGTCGAACAGCACCAGATTGGTTAACTGCGCGATCGCCAGCCCCAGGCCCAGCCCATACAGCCCGAGCACCATGGCGACGCTTGTCACGCTCACGTCCACGTCAATGATCTGGCTGAGGATCAGCAGCGCAATGGCTTCGATCACCATGCCCGCCGTCACGATCCACTTGGGGCCGAGCTTGGACGAGAATGACCCGGCGAACGGCGCGGCGAAGAACGCCGCCACCGCCAGCGGCAGCAGCGCCAGCCCGGTATCGAAGGCCGTCAGCCCCTTCGTGCCTTGCAGGAACAGCGACACCGCAAACAGCACGCCGATCTCGCCGAGGTTGACGATCATGCCGGTGATCATCCCGAAGCGGTAGCTGCGGAAGCGCAGCAGGCTGAACTCGAAGATCGGCTCGACGCCCGCACGCTCCAGGCGCCGCTCATACCAGGTGAAGATCGCCAGCAAAATCAGCCCGCCAATGATCGAGAATGGAACAATCGAGAAGCTCTCGAACGGCCACGCAACGCCCAGCACGGAAAAGTCCTCAGTCGGTTTCCACCAGCCGTAGGTCTGTCCTTCGATGATGCCGAAGACCAGCCCACCCAGCCCCAGACCGCCGAGCACCGTGCCCGTTACGTCGAAATAGCGCCGCGACTCGGGATCACGAGACTCGCGGATCGCCCACAGCGCGCCGAAAAACGCCAGGATCACGATCGGGATGTTGATGTAGAACGCCCAACGCCAGGATGCGTGATCAGTCACCCAGCCGCCGAGCAGCGGGCCGAGCGCCGCCGCCACGCCTGCCGTCGCGCCCCAGACGCCGAACGCGATCCCGCGCTCGCGCCCGCGAAAGGTCGTCGTGATGATGGAGAGCGTGCTGGGGCTGAGGATCGCCGCGCCCACCCCTTGCAGCGTGCGCATCGCCACCAGCATATTGATCGACGACGACGCGCCGACCAGCGCCGATCCAATCCCAAAGAGCACCACGCCCACAAGAAACAGCAGCCGCCGCCCGTATTGGTCCCCGATCTTGCCCCACAGAATCAGCGTCGCGGCGTAGACCAGCGAGTAGATCGTGTTGACCCATTCCGCGTCGCGGAACGACGAGTCAAAGTCTTCAGTGATCGACGGGATGGCGACATTGACAATTGTGCCGTCCATGATCACCAGCATCAAGCTCAGGCTGAGGATCAGCAGCGCAATCCAGCGCCGCTGGTGATGCTCTGATCCCGGCTCGACAACCTCATGCGCCCGATCAGTCTTGTCTACCATTGTCCCTACCACTCCACTCGCGCTGGATGCAGCGTCTAATATGACCGAATCGCTCGCTCAAAGAACTTCACCATCTGATTTGCGGTATCTGGCAGGGTGGTGCTGACCGGACGGAAAACCAGGCCGCTTCCTGTCTCGACCGACACGCCACTGAGCGCCAGCATGGCAGAGATGATCGTGAACGCATCGAGATCGGACGTGATGCTCCCCTCGGCCTGCCCCTGCTCAATGATCGCAGTGAGCGCCGCGAGGGTTTGCTCGTGCTTCTCGACTAACACCGGCGTGTTGTAGAAAACGGGCAACGCCTCGTCTCGCCCGACGATGACCAGCCCCTGCAGCGGCGAAAGATGGCCGTCCATCAGCACGCGCACCGCCGCGCACAACCGCTCGACCGGCGGCTGATCGGCAGTGCCTGCTAGCGCGGCGAGGAAGCGGTCAAGATGCCGTTTCATCATCTCAGCTAACAGCGCGTCTTTGCTGTCGAAGTGCTGGTAGAGCGTCGCCTTCGAGATACCAACATCGTCCGCCAGCGCGTCCATCGTCACCGCGCCAAAGCCGCGCGCCGCGCAGAGCCGCTCCAACGCCTCGACGATCGCTTCTGCCCGCTGCTCCCACTGCTGCTGTTGAAAACGCCCGCGCGCCATTTCGTCCCCTTTCTAGACAGGCTATCAAGAATAAAACTGCTCAGTTCAATTGTCAACTGGCGAGTTTTCATCATATGCGCCGAGTATCTCCTGCGCGCCCGATCTGGTATACTTCGCTGCGTACCGTCGCTGATAGCGCTTGGTCGAACAAAGAATGACGAAAGGATTCAGGGGCATATGGCAGGGAACCAGTTTCCGAACGATTTTTTGTGGGGCGCGGCGACCGCTTCGTACCAGATCGAGGGCGCCGTCCACGAGGGCGGGCGCAGCGAGTCGGTCTGGGACCGTTTCGCGCATACCCCGGGCAAAGTTTTGAATGGCGACACCGGCGACATAGCCGCCGATCATTACCATCGCTATCGTGAAGATATCGCGCTGATGCGCGAGCTCGGGTTGAAGGGCTATCGCTTTTCGATTGCGTGGCCGCGCGTTCTGCCGCAGGGCGATGGGCCGGTCAACCAGGCCGGGTTGGACTTTTATGATCGCCTGGTGGACGAGCTGCTCGCTGCCGGTATCACGCCATTTGTCACCCTCTATCACTGGGACCTGCCGCAGACGCTGCAAGATCGTCAGGGGGGATGGATCTCGCGCGATATCATCGGCCAGTTCACCAATTATGCGGATGTCGTCACGCGGCACCTGGGCGATCGCGTGCAATACTGGTCGACGTTCAACGAGCCGCGCATCTTCGCATGGCT
>CAZVCM010000072.1:0-16600 GCA_964626105.1 uncultured Thermoflexus sp. | reverse complement strand
GCACGCGGCGTTCGATCAGGGGCTAGCGCGGCAGTTGGCCGACTGGCTCGGCGGCCCGTGTTACACGCTCGGCGAGTTGAAAGCCGCGGCGCTCTACCAGGCCGTGCGCGACGAGCTGAACCAGTAAGCTGCGAGGGGAAGCCACTCCGGCAGGGCGCTTTTCTTGCGGTGGCGCGACGAGTATTATCGTTACGATCTAGACTTCCCAGGAGAGCCTCATGCTTCGTCGTGTGATGCCGTTTGTCGCGCTCGCGCTGGGTTTGCTGCTGAGCGGCGCGCTATATGTCGCGGCAGGGCCGTCCGCGCAAGAGCCGCCGACCCCGACCCAGCCCGGCATCTTGCCTGCGCCCGGCGCGCCACCCGTCACCGTCCCAGCGCCGACGCCCAGCCTGACGCCGTTTGGCGGCATCGGAACGCCCGTTCCGATGGGTGGCGAGTCCAGCGATGGGGGCATCCTCGCCACGCCGACAATTACGCCAACCTTTACGCCCACACCGCCGCCACGCGTCACGATCTTGCTGATGGGTGGGGACCGTCGCCCCGACGAGCCGGCGAACCTCTTCCGTACCGACGTGATGATGCTGATCAGCCTCGACCGTACCAACGAGCGCATCGGCGTGCTGAGCATCCCGCGCGACCTCTACGTGACAATCCCCGGCTATCGCAGCGACCGGATTAATACCGCTTACGCGTCCGGCCAGTACACCGGGCAAGGCGGCGCGCTGGCGATGCAGACTGTCGCCTACAACTTCGGCGTGCAGGTTGATGCGTATGTGGCGTTCGATTTTGAAGCGTTCATCGCGCTGATCGACGTGATCGATGGCATCGACGTGGTGGTTGAGGAGCCAATCGCCGATCCGCTTTATCCGAGTATGAACTACGGCTACGAGCCGTTCTACCTCGAAGCCGGGCCGCAACACCTCGACGGGGAAACCGCGCTCAAATATGTCCGCACGCGCCACAACTCGGACGACCGCGAGCGAATGCGCCGCCAGCAACAGGTGATCGCCGCCGTGCGCGAGAAGATCGGCGTGCTGGAGCTAGGGGAAGCGCTGCTGCGGTTCGGTCCCGCGCTGTGGACGCAGCTTCGCGAGAACATCGACACTGATCTGACGCTCGACGAAATCTTGCGTCTGGGCGCAGAGATCAACGCCGTCCCATCCGAGAATTACAATTTCGGCGTGCTGAGCTATCCCTATGTCTACGCCACCATGATCAATGAACAGTCCGTCCTTGTGCCGGATTTCTCGCTGATCAGCGGGTTAGTCGCGCAGGTCTTCGGGACGTCGTCGTACGCATGGTGAGCCGCTAGCGCGAGAAAGTGGACCGGGACGCTCGGCGCGCCCCGGTCTTATTGTGCGGCTCAGGCAAGAAGCTCGGCGCTCTCCACCACGGGAACCGGCTTCCGTTCCTCGCTTTGGCGGAGCGCCCGCGCGTAGAGCAGCGTGATCGGCGCGAGAAGCAAGCCGGACGCTGTCAGTGCAGCCCGCAGCGACACGCGCGAGCCGATAAGTCCGATCCCCGGCCCGCCCGCGATCTGCCCGATCGCGTTCACCTGCCCGGCCATCGAGAACATCGTTGCGCGAACGGACGAGTCGACATGCCGGTTCAGCCACGCCTGCTCCAGCGGCCCGGAGACGTGGCGCAGCGTCGTGGCGACGAAATACGCCGCCATTCCGACTCCGAAGCCCGGCGCCAGCGCGAACACGACCAGCGCCGCCGACATAATACCGGAGAAGGCCACCAGTGCGCGGCCAACCGCCCGGTCGTTCTGCACGTCGATCCGGCGGCGAACCAGTTCCGTCGCGCTCAGGCCGAGGAAAATCCCGAACACACTGAACGCCCCGAACCATGTCACCGGCCCAAAACCTCCGGCGGCGGGTAGGGTCAGATTCTCGATGACGTGCGGCGTCCACAGGCGGTCAAAGCCCTCGCTGAACAGGCCGGTGATCGCGGCGATGCCGAGAAACGTCAGTAGAATGCCGCGTGTCCGCACCAGGCCCAGCCCCTCGCGGAAGGTGCTGCCCATGCTGCGCAGGGATGCGCGTTCTGTGCGAGGAGCAGGCTTGAACCCGGTTTCCGGCATGACCAGCGCCAGGGCGAGCGCGAGCGCGATGAACAGGACACCGCCAATCAAGATCGGCAGGCGTACGTGGACGCTGCCCAGCGCGACGCTGAGGCCGATACCGATCAGACCGCCGATCGGTCCGACCTGCGCGGCACGTACAAACGCCCGCCCAGCGCGCGCGTCTCCGACCTCATCTGCGATCCACGCCTGCGTGGCGCCGCTGGTGAACGTAACGCCCAGGCCCCAGATGGCCTGTGAAAGCAGCACCGCGCCAAAAGTCGGGATAACGCCCTGCACGATGAACGCCAGCCCGGTCAGCACAAGGCCGATCAGGATCGACAGGCGGCGGCTGAACAGGTCCGCGACGATGCCGGTGGGCACCTCAAAGCAGAAAATCACGAGTTCGAGCGTCGTGCCGACCAGCACAAGCTGAAGCGCGTCCAGCTCGACGACCAGCACCTGATACAGACTGCTGACGGTAAAGACGAGCGAGTAAAACAGCGCCACCGCGCCCTCAGAGAGCAGATACACGGCGTACGCATCCCGTTTGTGAGTGAAACGATGCAAGGGTTGGGTTCCTCTCAATCGAGTCCGGTCGAATCAACACGTTAGCTACAGGTGGGCGATCCTGTGACCATCCGGTTTCCGCCGGAATCAAACAGCCACAGGGAGACAAGCGCTCCTGCGGCTGTGAGGGGAGTCAGACTCGATTGAAAGGCGAGGCAGGCGACCCGACAGTCAGCAGGCGCGCTCACACGACACGAAAATGCGACGTGGGCGGTTAGCGGCTGCTGTTGTCATAGAGTCATTACCTCATCACTGAAGATTACAGGCGCGAAAATCCTATCATATGCGTGCTTTCGCTGTCAAGAGCCATCATCAGGAAATCAGCGCAATGCGAACGAGCATGCGTCCGGCGCAGGCGCGCACGTTGCCAGCCGCTGCCCGTTCCGGCTGACGTTGAAGGGTGCGTCCAGCCAGGGCCGATCGTCCGGATCGATCGTGATCGCGCCGCGCAAGAAACGACAGTCACCCGGCGCGGGCGGATCGCTTGCTTCCGTCCACGACCACACCTGCAGGCAATCCCGCGCGGCAAATGCGCTCAGCGTGCCGCTCAGCCAGGGTGTCTGCCAGTCCGCCACGTCAAGCCGGAACGCGCCCTGTTCCAGCGTCAGACCGGTCAGGTCGACCGCGTCGCCGGTGCTGTTATAGATCGTCAGCGAGCGCGCGTCATAGATCAGCGTCAGGTCACCGCTGGAAGGAGCGCGCGGCGTGGGGGTCGTCGCCGCAGGAGCAGGCGTGACCGTTGTGCCGGGAATCGTGATCGGCGTGCGGCTCGCGCCGGGCGTGCCAGGAACCGGCGTCACAATCGCGATCGCGGTCGCTGCCGGCGTCGCGCTCGGAAGCTGCGCGACCACTCCCGCCGGGAGCAGCGCCGCATCCTCTTGCAGATCGACCTCGGTCAGCACGTCGACCGTCCCATCGGTTGTCATCACAAACAACCGGTCGCCCGCCCCATCCGGCAGGGGAAGCGCCATTTGCCAGGGCTGCCAACTGCTCCCCAGCGGGCGGCCCTCGGCGTCGAAGAAGCGCACGCGCGTCACATTGTCGATCCAGCGATCGCCACTGGCGTAGGTAAAGCGCTCGTCGGACAGGTACAGCATCTCCGCCCGGGCATCGACCTGCGCGGGGAGCACGTTCGGGCGTGCACCCAGCACCACCAGGTAGAGCGTGCTGCCGTTGTGCGTCACGGCTGCGACGCCGACCTCGCGATACACCGGGCTGAGCGCCGCGCCCCGGTGCACCGGGGACGACTGCCAGAAGCGAATCGCCGCATTCACGTTCCGCCCCTCGTACGCGATCTCCGTCACCGCGATCTGCTCTGGGCGGTTATAGCTCGGCCAGTTGTACGGCGCGCGGCGAGCGCGGTCGCGCGGGGTATCGCCCGATCGCCCTAAGTGGATGTCGCCCCCTTCCGGCAGCGCAGAGAGCGTCTGCAAATACGCGGCCTGGTCTTCGGCCATATCCTGCAACGTTTCGTTAGGGCGCAGCGGCCACAAGCCTTGTTCCAGCCGCCACGCGTTGAGCGCGGCGATCACGGAGTTGGCTTGCGATGAGTCCTGCGCGGCAGCAGGCGAAGGCAGAGCAGCAAAAAGGAACAACAGGAGCGCAATCAGTAAACCGAGGTGTGATGTGCGTGTCATGGCGGGCTCCGGCGCGGTTACGATGGCGGTAATCGTAGTATAAACCCGTTTTTCGCCAGAACGCGCAAAAAAACCGGGCGTGTCATCGCCCGGCTTTGACGCAAATATGAGCCGCCGCACTTGCGCAGGCCGACGCTAATCTGCGAACAGAATCTCCAGGAACGTGCCGAGGTTGTCCTTCCCTTCCAGCGTGCGCAAGTCGTAAACCTCGGTGTAGCCACAATTCGTGCACGAAACAAACGCATAGCGGTGCGCCTGAATCTCCAGCAAGCGCGACAGCCCCGTGCCGGACATCGACAGCCGCTCGGTGTGGGCGCCGTGGTTCCCGCATCGGACGCAGACAAACTTCTCGGCCAGCATATCATCAACACGAGCCATCGCCCTGTCTCCTGCTTATGTGGCGCGGGCACATGTGGCGCCGCGCGTATCAACGAGAGTTCGTTACTGATCTCTACGCGCGCCCACCTGCCGGGTTGCGGGCAAGCGCGGCTACTCGACGCCGAGCGCTTCGCGCAGTGCGGCCTTCATAATGGCTTCGGGCGCGTCCCGGCCCGTCCACAGCTCGAAGGCGATCACGCCCTGATAAACCAGCATCGACAGCCCGTCGAGCGTCCGCAGACCGCGCTCGCGCGCCGCCTGCAAGAACCGCGTTTCGACCGGGTTAAAAACCACATCGCACACCAGCAAATCGGTCTTCGCGTGCTCCAGGCTGACATCTGGCATCGCGTCGACGTTTGGATACAACCCGATGGACGTAGCATTCACCAGCAAGTCAACATCCGGCGGCACGACATACATTTCTTTCCACGGCACGAGCGAGATCGCCACGCCGGTCCGATAGCGTATATCGCCGACCATTTCCTCGCCGCGCAGCAGCGTCCGGTTGACGACGATTAACTCCGCCGCCCCTGCGAGCGCCAGCTCGGTGCTCACCGCGCGTGACGCGCCGCCCGCGCCCAGGATCACGACACGCTTGCCCGCCGGGTCGAAGTGCGCATCAACGTGCAGCCCGCGCAAAAAGCCCTTGCCGTCCGTGTTTTCGCCAATCAAGTGATCGCCGACGCGCCGCACCGTATTCACCGCGCCGATCTTCTCGGCATCCGGCGCGATTTCGTCCAGATATTGCATGACCTCGACCTTATGCGGAATCGTCAGATTGATGCCGCGCATCCCAAAGGCGCGCACGCCCTGGATCGCATCTGCCAGATCGTCGGGTTTGACCTGGATGGTCATATAGCGCCAGTTCAGCCCCGCCGCACGAAACGCGGCTTCCTGCATGACGCCGGTTGGGTTTTCCGCCACCGGATAACCCAACACCCCGACCAATTCCGCTTTGTAGTTCACCGCCCGATAATTCTCGGCCATAGCGTGTTTTTCCTTTCCAAAAGCACTCTCCAAAAATCTTGTCAACGGCAACGGCAGCGCCAGCATAGCATAGAATCAAAATCCGAGCGCAAGCATCTGCCAGCCGCGCCCGGACTGTGTTACCGTCACTGGCGCGCACGCGCCGGAGATCGGCGCGAGGCGGCTAGATCTCCCCGCGAGAGCGATACCATTCGTACGCTTCGCGAATGCTCTGCTGGATCGACACGCGCGGCTCGCCTAACTCGCGCCACGATTTCGCGCAGTTGTAGAACATCATGCGCGTGCTGAGGCGGAGCTGGTTGCCCTCAATCGGCAGGCGCACCCCCACCCGGCGCAGCGCGTCGGCAACGTAGGCCACAAGCGTTGTCACGCTGGCAGGCAGCGTAATCACCCGTGTCGAGCGCCCGATAATGTGCGCAATCAGGCGCAGCCACGCCTTGTGGCTGAGGTCGACCGCGCCGAGGATGTACCGCTCGCCGGTGCGCCCGCGCTGCGCCGCAGCGATGTGCGCCGCAGCCACGTCGCGCACGTCGATCAGCGTCACGCCGCCGGGGGGCGCGGTGGGTGGTACATTGCCGCGCGCCATCTCGACCACGGTGCTGCTGGAGATCTGGTTGATGTCGTCCGGCCCGAGGATCACCGCCGGGTTGAGGATCACACAATCGAGACCGCGCCGGATCGCGCGATGGACTTCCGCCTCGGCGAGAAACTTGCTGTGCCCGTAGGGCGTTAGGTGCGGGTCCCAGTTAAAGCGGACCGTCTCGTCCATCGGGCGCAGGTCCGCGCGGTAGCCAATCGCCGCCGCGCTGCTGGTGAAGATCACGCGCTGCACGCCCGCCTGTTCTGCCGCTTGCAGCACGTTGCGCGTCCCATCGACATTGACGCGGTAGATCAGGTCCGGGTCGTTGCGCCAGTAATCGGCCACCGCCGCGGTGTGAAATACCCACTCCACGCCGTCCATCGCCGCACGCAGCGACGCCGGATCGAGCACATCGCCCACCGCGTGCTCGACCGGCAGATCAGCGATCGCGTCCAGGCGGCTGGTGCTGCGCCGCAAAATCCGCACCCGGTGACCGCGTTCGACCAGCGCGCGCGCAATATGCGAGCCGAGAAACCCTGTTCCACCGGTAACTAGAGCCGTGACCATCTGCCGCTCCATAAACCTCGCGCCTTTACTTAGCGTCTGTCTGAGTATACCGCAGCGCGCCGTCGCGACGACAACCGGCAGTGCCCGCGTAAATTCGGCGCATTCTCGCCGGGCGCCGATTGCTCATTGTCCGCGCCCCGGCTAGAATGAACGTATTCGCGCGGCTGGCTGGCAGGATAACGGCATGACACCTCTCGAAGCGGACACCGCTCAATGGACCAAGCAGATACAAGACGCCCTCGCCGGGCACAGCGGTATGCGCGAAGGTCTGACTGATGATGAAGCGCTGCCCCTGGTGAACTGGGGCGCAGAGCAAGCCGGAACGGTCGCACAGCATCTGGCCGAAGGCGACGCGCCACCGCCTGACAACGAGCAGATCGCCAACGTCGCATACACGCTGGGCCGCTTCCTGACACGCCTCACCTGGGTAGTAACGTATCGCGCCAAGAAAGACGGCGCGTGGCTGACCCGCACCTTCGCCAAGATCAACGCCTTGAGCCAGGAGCTATTCGGTCCGGACGCGCCGACGCTGTCCGACGAGGAGATCGCCGCCTGGATCGCGGAGCAGCCGAACCGCTCCAATGGCGAGCTGCTCAACGATCTGATCGCACGGTTCACGCCTGGGGGCGCATCTGCGCCAGTCGGAGACGCGCCAGCCGACGAGTCGCCCACACCCGACGCGCCAGCCGACAAGCCGCCGGCGAACGATCCGCCAGCAGACGAGCAGGGCGCATCACATGAGCCGCCGGGCGAAACGCCCGCCGAGCCGGCGTCATCGCCAGACGAGTCAAACTTTGCGAGAGATTGGCGCAGCCGCCTCTTTCGCGCGCTATCTGACGAACCACCAGCAGATCCCCACCGGGACTCGCCACCCACACAAGGAAATGACGACGTATGAGCCGCAAAAGCCCAGACAACTCCAACCCCAGCACCGGACAGCGCGTCACAATCGGGACCGTCACCGGCCTGGTCGTGGTTGGACTCGTACTGATTGTCCAGTACGTTATCGGCATCAACGTGGTGGACACGGGTCCAACGGACACGCCGCCGGTCGCGACCGTTCGCCCAACCGACGCGCCGACCCTGTTCCCCACCGCCGCCTGGACACCGCTTCCGACGCTGCCCGGCACGCCGGTCGCCGAGATTCCTGGCGGCGAAGCGCGCCCGATCCCTGGCGGAATTGATGGCGGCTGGTACCAGCTTTACTTCACGTCACCGATCAACACAAACGATGAGAATTTCTTCACCGGCTCACCGGTGGAAGATGCGCTGGTAAACGCGATCGATACCGCGACCAGCACAATCGACCTCGCCGTGTACGAGATGAACTCCCGCGCGGTGACGGACGCGCTGTTGCGCGCGCAGGAGCGCGGGGTCGCGATCCGAATCGTGACCGACGACGAGTTCGGGTTAGAGCATCCGAACTCCACGATCGAGGAACTGGAGTTCGAGGGCATTCCGGTGCGCTCTGACATGCCGCGCCGGGGCTTCATGCACAACAAGTTTTTCATCATCGACGGGCTGTACGTCTGGACTGGCTCGACCAACATCACCGGCAACGGGTTTTACAACAATAACAACAACGCGATCTTGATCCGCTCGCGCCAGCTTGCTGAGAACTATCAGGCCGAGTTTAACGAGATGTGGGCCGGGCAGTTCGGCACGACCTCGCCGAACAACATCCCGAACCCGGTGCTGACGGTCAATGGCACGGTGATCGAAACGTTCTTCGAGGCCGAAGGCGGCCCCGGCTGGGAAGCGTATCAGAGCGAGCCGCTCGCCCGGCTGGCAGAGCTTGCAGATGAGGCGCGCAGCGTCCGGTTTATGGCGTTTGTGCTCACGCGCGATCAGATCATGTCTGTCCTGGTCGACCGTGCGCAGGCGGGCCTGCTTGACGTGCGCGGGATTGTGGAGACCAGCCAGCGCCGCTATGTCGCGTCGCTGTACTGCGGCGGGTTAGACGTTCGGCAAGATGGCAACCCGAACATCCTGCATCATAAAGTGTTCATCTTTGACGACACCACCGTCGCCCTGGGATCGTTCAATTTCAGCGCCAGCGCCGCGAACGACAACGACGAGAACATGTTGATCATTCACAACCGGGACGTCGCCCAGGCATTTCTCGAAGAGTTTGAGCGCCGCTGGACCGAAGCATCGCCGATGCCAACTGACGCGTTCACCTGCTGAACCGGCACAACCGAGGTGCGCTATGAGCGAAGCACGCCCGCCTAAACCCGGCGACATCCTGAAAAGCCTGCAGCTTCTGCGCAGCGACGATCCGGCCAAGCGCCAGCGCGGGATCGACGGGCTAAGCGATGTCACGGATGACCCGCGTGTGGTCCAGGTCTTTGAGCACCTCTACCAGAGCGATCCCGATCCAGCCGTGCGCGAAGCGGTCTGGCGCGTGCTCAGCCGCCAGGGGCCGTCGGTCCCTGCGCCCGCGCCCGCCGAGAGCGCGCCCGCACGCAGCCGCCCGAAGTCGAGCGCACCCGGCGCTACCTTCCTACTGAACCAGGCGAATCGCCCTCTCGTGCGCAGCACCCTGCGCGAGAGCCTGACACCGGTCCAGCGCGGCAGCCGCCTGCTGCATGCGCTGTTCATGCTGGCGCTGATCGCTGCCGGGTTTCTGTGGGGGCTGGCGGCCCCCACGTGGTACGACTGGTTCCGCCTGCGCGAAGAGGGCGTGCAGGCCGAGGCCGCGATCACCAGCCTCAGCACGCCAGTCGACTCGGCGGCGGACAAACCGCAGACGGTCGCGTACCTCTTCCCCGTGACAGGCGATGCAGACGATAACGACGCGCCGCAGTACTTCGGCGAGCAGCGGATCAGCGCCGATCTGCATCGCTGGCTGGCAGACGCGGACACGCCGACGCTGCCGGTGATTTACCTGCCGGATGATCCGTCCGTTTCGCGGCTGGAGATCGACTCGCCGGACGACACGCGGCGCGAGCGGCTGGCGATCATCGCAGGCGGCGCGACCGTCGTCGCCCTGCTGATCGGCGTGATCACGTGGATCGCGCGGTTGCCCAGCCGGGGCGTGCTGCGCGGCAGGCTGCTGCGCGGTCAGGTCGTCGCAGCGCAGGCGAGCCCCGGCAAAGACGGTAGCCAGCGGCTCACGGTGCGCTTCCGTTTTCGCTCGCCGGGCGGGCGCGTCCTCACCAGCGAAGCGACGCGCATCCTGAGCGGGCTATCGCTGGTAACACCGCCCCCCGGCACGCCTGTCCTGATCGAATATCACAGCGAGCGCCGCTTCCGGCTGCTCTGATCGCGCGTTTTGCGACATTCCACAGTGTGGAAAATTCCTCTCATGCGGTAAGGTAGAGGCAGCTTTTTGCCTGTACCGTTTCGTGCTGTAAGGAAATCCTGATGAAAGTCCAGATTTATACGATGCAAACGCCTGACGAGGCGATCGCGGCGGCGCAGATCGGCGTCGATCACATCGGCGTCACGCCGTCGAATTGCGGGTTGCCGGGCGAGATCAGCCACGCGGCGGCGCGTGCCATCTTTGAGGCGCTGCCGGAGGGCGTGACGAAAGTCGCGCTGTCGGTCGATAACGATCTCGACGCAATTGAGGCGATGGCCCGCGCAGTCCAGCCGGATATTGTGCACCTCTGCGGGCCGCGCGGCGCGGTGCCACCGGATGCGGTCCGGACGCTGCGCGAGCGGCTGCCCGGGGTGCAGATCATGCAGGCGATCTCGGTCGCCGGGCCAGAAGCGCTTGACGATGCGCGCAGCTATCACGCGGTCGCCGATTATCTGCTGCTCGACACGCAAGCGCCGGACATCGGCGGGATCGGCGCATCAGGCGCGACGCATGACTGGAACATCAGCCGCGCGATTGTCGCGGAAAGCCCGATCCCCGTGATCCTGGCGGGCGGCCTGTCTCCCGAGAACGTCGCCGAGGCCATCCGCGCGGTGCGCCCCTGGGGGGTCGACTCTTTGACGCACACCAACCGCCCGCTGCCCGAAGGCGGATTCCGTAAAGACCTGGATCGGGTGCGCGCGTTTGTCGCCGCAGCGAAGCAGGTTGTTCTGGCATGACGGTTCGACCTGTCGTCGTGCTGGGCGACGCAAATGTAGACTTGATCGTACGCTTGCCAGACCGCGCTACCAACGGCAAGCTGGCATCCACGCCGCTGCCAGAGTTGTGCGGCGGGGGAACAGGCGCAAACACCGCGGTTGCGCTGGCACGGCTTGGCCTGCCAGCCGCGTTCATCGGGATGATCGGCGCTGATCTGTATGGCCGCGATATCCAGGCGGACCTGAGCGCTGAAGGGGTGGACCTGAGCGGGCTGTGCGTCCGCTCGGACGTTTCGACGCCGACCGTGATCGCGGTCGTGCAGCCGGATGGCGATCGCGTGGTGGTGGTCTGGCCGGTGACCGGCGGCGCGCACACGCACCTGCGCCCCGAAGACCTCGATCCGGCGCAGATCGCGCAGGCGGCGTGGCTTCACACAACCGGCATGTGCCTTGACCAGCGACCGGTCTCCGATGCTGTGCTGTACGGGATGCAGATCGCGCACGAGGCGGGCGTGCCGGTGTCGCTGGACCTCAATCTGCGGCTGGAACTGAGCGAGGGCCAATGGCGCCCCGGTCAGCGGGAAGCCGTGGAGCAGGCGGTCGCGCTCGCCGATGTGGTGCTCGGCTCTGGCGAGGAAGAGATCGTCCCGCTGGCGGGCGGCAAGTCGGTTGAAAGCGCGGTGCGCGCGCTGGTCGAAGGCAAGCGGACGGTGATCGCGCGGCTTGGCGAGACGGGCGCCTTTTGCGTGTGGCCGGACGGCGAGGTGCGGATCCCCGGCTTCGAGGTTGAGATCGTAGATACGCTCGGCGCGGGCGATGCGTTCAACGGGGGCTACATCGCCGGGCGTCTTGCCAGTCAGCGCGAGCCGGATGCGGTCCGCTGGGGAAACGCCGTCGCCGCTCTGTCGATTACGCGGCCCGGGGCGCGCGGCACGCCTGCCCGCGCTGAGCTGGATGCCTTCCTGGCGCAGGTATGAGCGGCGCGCGGCGATACAGGTCGCCGGGCGCGCATCACCCGCACTAGAAAATCTGTGCTAAAATCGTCACCACCACATATCGACCGCGCCCTGCCCGGCTGGGTACCAGGGTGTTGGGAAGGCAGGACGGCATGCCCTTTATTGAAGCACCCACCACATTCTATCTTGGCCGCCGCTTTGACCCGACGACGCGCCGCCTGATCGACGAGGTCGTGTATTACGACTCGCGCGATCTGACCACGCACGCAGTCGTCGTCGGAATGACCGGCAGCGGCAAGACGGGCCTGTGCATCACGCTGCTCGAAGAAGCGGTGATGGACAACATCCCGTCGATCATCATCGACCCGAAAGGCGACATCACCAACCTGATGCTCACCTTCCCGGAGATGCGCCCCGAGGACTTCGAGCCCTGGGTGAACATCGACGACGCGCGCCGCGCCGGGCAAGAGGTGGACGACTATGCCCGCGAGGTCGCAGAGCAGTGGCGCGACGGGCTGGCGAGCTGGCACATCACGCCGCCGCGTATGGAGCGCCTGAAGCAGAACGCGCGCTTTAGCATCTACACTCCCGGCTCCGACGCGGGCCTGCCGATCAGCATCCTCGACGCGATGCAAGCGCCGCCCGACTTCCAGGCGGACGAAGAACTCCACCGCGAGCGGATCAGCGGGATCGTGACCGCGCTGCTAAACCTGATTGGCAAGCAAGTGCAGCCGGTCAAAGACCGCGAGCACGTGCTGATCGCCAACATCTTCGAGCACGCGTGGCGCCAGGGCGAGGACCTTACGCTAGAGGATGTGATCCTGCGTGTCCAAAAGCCGCCATTCGCCAAGCTCGGCGTCTTCGACGTAAACACGTTCTTCCCCGAAAAAGACCGCTTCTCGCTGGCGATGGAGTTGAACAACATCATCGCCGCGCCGAGCTTCCAAAGCTGGCTGCAAGGCGAGCCGCTCGACATTCAGAGCCTGCTCTACACGCCGGAAGGGAAGCCGCGCGTCAGCATTTTTTACGTCGCGCACCTCAACGACGCCGAGCGGATGTTCATCGTCACGCTGCTGTTGGAGAACATGCTCGCCTGGATGCGCACGCTCAGCGGCACAACCAGCCTGCGCTCGATCTTGTACTTTGACGAGGTGTTCGGCTTCTTCCCGCCGCACCCGTACAACCCGCCGAGCAAGGATCCACTGCTGCGGCTGCTCAAGCAGGCGCGCGCGTTTGGCGTGGGGCTGGTGCTCGCCACGCAGAACCCCGGCGACATCGACTACAAGGGCCTCTCCAACGCGGGAACGTGGTTTATCGGCAAGCTTCAGACCGAGAACGACAAAAATCGTGTGCTCACCGGCCTGGAATCGCTGCAATCGGCGAACCATCCGTTTGACATTGACGATATCGACCGGCTGTTGAGCACGATTGACCCGCGTGTGTTCATCCTGCACAACGTGCACGACAATGGCGGCTCGTATCCCTTCTACACACGCTGGGCGATGAGCTACTTGCGCGGGCCGCTGACACGCCAGCAGATCCGCACGCTGATGGCGGACCAGCGCCACCGCCCGTACTACCAGACCTACGCCGAGATGCATCCCGAGCGCGGCGCGCCCCCGCCGCCGGACCGGCTCCCCGAGGAGTCGCGGCTGGCAGAGGCGCCGGTGCCACCCGGCTCGACGCCACCGCCCGAAACGCTGCCGGAGCTGGACGATCCGCAGGCCACGCCACGCCCGACGAGCCTGCCGGACTTTGCACCGCCGGTTCGCCCCGCATCCGAAGCAGACGACGCGCTGCAGCCGGTTCCGGTCGAATCAGCCGAATCGCCGCAACGCACTGTTGCCAGCGCGCGTGCGGGCGCAGCGCTGCCCGACGGGATCAACAGCGCGCCGCCGCCGATCTCATCCACCATCGCGCAGTATTTCCTGCCACCACAGCAATCGCTGGCACAGGCGCAGGCCGCGTGGCAGCAACAGACCGGCCAGATCGTGCCATTGACAGGCGGCGCGCGGCTGGTCTATCGCCCGGTGCTGATCGCCCAGGCAGACGTGCGCTATTCCGACCGTAAAGCCGATGTCACGTTCGCCCGGACGTACGCCTATTACGTGCCGGACGTGCCCGCCGCCGGGCTGATCCACTGGGACGAACATCAAGGGAACCCGATCGATCCGAAACAGGTCAGCCAGGAACCCGCCGCGGGCGCCGCATTTGCCGATCTGCCGCACGCCCTTACGGATTCCAAGCGGCTGACCACGCTCAAGAGCGATGTGGTCGATTTCATCTACCGCTCCGGAAGCGTCGCGCTGCCCTATAATCCGGCGCTGGACTTCATCGGCGGGCCGGACATGCGCCGCCGCGACTTTCTGGTCCAGGCGCAGTCCCTGGCGCGGCAGCGTCGCGACGCAGCAGTGGATGAGATCACGCGCCGTTACGAGGGCGAATTCAATAAACGCGAGGCGAAGTTGCGGCAAGCAGTGCGTGGTTATCAAGGTGAGCAAGAGCAGCTTGAAGCAGCGAAGAACGAGGAACTGTTCACCACGGGCGAGGCGCTGCTGAGCCTGCTGCGCGGGCGAACGACCTACACGCTTTCTCGTATCAGCCGCACGCGCCGCTACAAGGGTTATATTCAGGAAGATCTCTACAAGACCGAAGAACGGATCGCCGAGTTGGAACGCCAACTTGTGGAAACTGAGACAGAGATGCAGCGCGAACTGGCGGAGATGAACGCGTACTGGGGCGAGGCGGCGACCGTCGTCGAGGAGTATCGCATCACGCCCTACAAGAAAGACATCTACCTCAGCATCTTCGGGATCGGCTGGCAACCGTTGTGGCTGATCGTGAACAACGGCTATCCGACGCTGCTGCCCGCCTGGGGCGTCTAAAACGCACCTCTCAAGCAGTTTTGAGCGGGGCGATCGTACGGTCGCCCCGTTTTCCGTCACCTAAGCTGCCCCATTCCTAGAACCAAAGTACCTGTTAAATTGCCGAATACCCCTCGGTTTAGCCTGTAGCTGGTCCGGCTGACAGCCGCGCGCGGCGCGGTTTTCAAACGCCGTCTCACAGGCGCGTTCTTTGCTTTTACTGGTAGCTACCGCCGGACCCGCAGCCTGAGACGGACTAAATGAAGGAGGAAACGATGAACACTCACCGCAATAGCTTATTCCATCTTTCAGCGCTGATTGTCGCCGCGGCGCTGGCGCTTGTCGCGCTGGCTGTCGCGCCCACCGGAATCGCGCAAGCGCAAGAGGGTGACGATCCCCTCGCCGTGATCATAGACATCACCGGCGAAGTCGAGGTCGTCAACCCCGGATACATCGTGGTAGATGGCGTGCAGGTCGACCCAGCGGGCGTGTTCGACCCGCTGAGCCTGCAAGTCGGTGATGTCGTCACGATCAGCGGCTATCTGTTGAGCGACGACACACTGTTCGCCGTGTGGTTGGTGATCGAACCGGACCCCGACAACGACGGAATCCCGAGCGATCTGGACAACTGTCCAGCGGTCGCGAACGCGGATCAAGCGGATAGCGATGGCGACGGCATTGGCGACGCGTGCGACCCGGACCTGATCGACTCGGATGGCGATGGCTTCGTCGATGCAATCGACAACTGCTCGCTGGTGCCGAACGCCGATCAGGCGGACGCTGACGGCGACGGCGTGGGCGATGCCTGCGACCCGGACCTGGTCGACAGCGACAATGACGGCGTGGTGGACGCCCTTGACAACTGCCCGCTGGTCGCCAATAACGACCAGCTTGACAGCGATGGCGATGGTATGGGCGACGCCTGCGACCCGGACATGACTGACATCGACGAGGATGGCGTCGTCGACGCGCTCGACAACTGTCCGCTGACCTACAACCCCAGCCAGGCCGACGCAGATGGTGATGGTATTGGCGACGCCTGCGATCCGAACTTTATGGACGCGGACAACGACGGCGTGCCGGATGCGATCGACAACTGCCCGCTGA
Source organism: uncultured Thermoflexus sp. (assembly GCA_964626105.1). Classification (GTDB taxonomy): domain Bacteria; phylum Chloroflexota; class Anaerolineae; order Aggregatilineales; family Aggregatilineaceae; genus DYGX01. The sequence goes on along the minus strand of CAZVCM010000072.1, from coordinate 869 downwards.
CGCCAAACGCCGACCAGCTTGACAGCGATGGCGATGGTATCGGCGACGTCTGCGATGAGGACTTGCTTGATAGCGACAATGACGGCGTGGCCGACGCCATTGACAACTGCCCGCTGGTTCCGAACAATGACCAGCTTGACAGCGACGGTGACGGCGTGGGCGATGCCTGCGATGAGGATCTGCTTGATAGCGATGGCGATGGCGTGGTCGACGCGCTCGACAATTGCCCGCTGGTCGCCAACCCGGATCAGGCGGATGCGGATGGTGACGGCGTGGGCGATGCCTGCGACGAGGATGATGAAGACGAGGACTTTCGTGTCTGCGTTGGCGCGGACCCGCACCCGGTCGGCTGGCGGCTGTCCGAAGCGTTCGATGTGTCCTACGGACAGATCATGGACTGGCACTGCGACGGTTTCGGTTTTGGCGAAATCGCACGGGCGCTGTTGCTGGGCGAGCTAGATGAAGACGCGAACACCAGCGCGCAGGACCTGCTTGATATGAAGGACTCCGGCCTGGGCTGGGGCGAGATCAAGCAGCAGTTTGACGTGCATCCGAGCGCGCTGGCGCCCGGCCAGGTGGTCGCCGGAAAGGTGCGCTTCGTCGGCAACGATGACGACGATGACAACGGCGATGACGAGGTCGAAGTAACGCCGCTTGACGCAGAAGCGGACGGCCAGTTCGTCCCGCCCGGCCAAGCCAAGAAGAACGATGAAGGTCAGTGGGTGCCACCGGGCCAGGCTAAGAAGGATGATGACCAGCGCATCCCGCCCGGCCAGGCAAAGAAAGACAACAACGTCCCGCCCGGTCAAGCCAAGAAGGATAACCCTGGTAACTCAGGAAATCCGGGAAACTCTGGTAAGGCCAACCCC
>CAZVCM010000071.1:6256-16620 GCA_964626105.1 uncultured Thermoflexus sp. | reverse complement strand
GGTGCACCCTCGACAGGTCCCTCTTTCGGCGCCTCTTCGGTTGGCCCCATCCGTCCAAATTTCGCCAGCAGGTACACATCCGCGACCATCAGCGCGCCGTAGATCGCGACGAACACCACCAGCGACAGCGCGATCATGCCGGTTGTCACGTTGGGCGAGACTGCTTCTTCCACGCGTTGCAACCCGAACACGATCCACGGCTGGCGACCCACTTCGGTCAATAACCAACCGGTGGTGTTGGCGATATAGGGCAGGGCGATCGCGAAGACAAGCGCGCGCAGGAACCAGCGCGGCTGAAGTGAGCGCCCGCGCAGTTGCAGGTACAGCGCGTAAAGCGCTATCACGCCCATCAACACGCCCGCGCCCACCATCGCGCGGAAGTTCCAATACGTAAACGCGACCGGCGGGATGTAGTTGCCTGGCCCGTACGTCTCTTCGTACTCGGCTTGCAGGTCGTGGATGCCGCGCACCTCGCCGTCAAAGCGGTTGTAGGAGAGGAAGCTCAGCGCGCCGGGGATTCGGATCGAGAAGACCTCGTTGCGCTGTTCCCAGTCCCCAATGGTCAGTAGCGATAGCCCTGCCGGGTCTTCGGACTCGAACAGCCCTTCGGCGGCGGCCATCTTCATCGGCTGCGCTTCGACCATATGCTGCGCCTGGCTGTGCCCGACCAACGCGACCGCCACGACTCCGATTGCGCCGTAGATCGCCGCCATCCGCGCTGAACGCTGGAAGAACTCCTGGTGCTCGGTCTTGCGCAGCAGGTGCCACGCGCTGATGCCGAGCACGAAGAAGGCGGCGGTCGCCACACCAGAGAAGAGGACGTGTGGAAACTGCACCCCGACATGCGGATTGGTGATAAGCTCCCAGAAGTTGTCCATTTCTGCCCGGCCATTGCGCAGGACGTAGCCGACCGGCTCTTGCATGAAGGAATTGGCGATCAGAATCCACAGCGCGGAGACATTCGCCCCCAGCGCCACCATCCAGATCGCGAATGTGTGCACGCCGCGCGGCAGCCGATCCCATCCGAAGATCCACACGCCCAGGAAGGTTGACTCCAGAAAGAACGCGACCAGCGCTTCAATCGCCAGCGGCGCGCCGAAGATGTCGCCCATGAAGCGCGAGTATTCGGACCAGTTCATGCCGAACTGGAACTCCTGGACGATGCCGGTTACCACGCCCATCGCGAAGTTGATGATGAACAGCTTGCCCCAGAACTTCGCCATGCGGCGGTAGAGCGGGTTGTCCGTCCGCCACCAAAGCGTCTGCATGATGGCGACCAGGATGGACAGCCCCAGGGTGAGGGGGACAAAGAAAAAATGATATACCGTCGTCGCGGCGAATTGCAGCCGCGCCAGATCAAGTGCTTCCATAACCAACAATCCCTCCTGAAGCAGACACGTGCAAACGCCCGAGTCGCTGCCGGGCCGCATCGAAAATCAGTTTAACTTAATAATTACCTAGAAATCATGTGCAATACTTCACCAGATATCAGCGCAAACTGGCATATTTGCGGCTCTGGCGCTCATGTTTGCAGGTCATCTATGAAACTTTTCTGAAATCTGCCTGCCGCGTGTTTTTCCCTTGCGAACGGCCCATTATTCTGATGTATAGTAAAGACAATGTGACGGCTCTGGCCCGGTGCGATCGCCGGGTTGGGGGCAGGAGAAAGACGTCATGCTTGAGGTGCTGCTCAACGGACTCCAACATCATCAGGCGACAGTGCGGCTGGATATCACGCGCGTGTTGGGGATGCTCGACGAAACGCGGGCGCTTGACCCGTTGCGGGACCGCTTTCAAGTCGAGCCAGACGAGAGCGTGCGCGCGGCGATTGCCTGGGCGGGGCGGCGCGTGCACGACGCGCAGCAAGCGGGTTACGACACGCTCAACGCGCTGTATCGCTATTTCAACGTCGATCGCGAGCTGGCGAAAGTTCGCGACGAAGCTGAGCTGGCGATGCTGCGGCAGATGGAGCAGGGGCTGGACACCGACCTGCGGCGCCAGCTTGCCGACGCGAGCAAGCGCCGTATGGGGATGACGCTCGCGGCGGGGCTGGGCGGTGCGATGCTCGCCGGGCCGTTGGGAGGGTTAGCCGCAGCGCGCATGACGATGGGCGCGGGGCCGCTGGATGCCTCGACCGGGTTTGATCCGCGCCCGCATATTGGCGCGCAGCGCACGCCCGCTACCCGCCCGACCCGCGACGATATTACGGTGTGGGTCAAACGCCTGCGCGAGTCGCTGGCGCCCGCCATGCGAGAGCAAGCTGCGCTGGAACTGGAACACCTCAACAACCCGGCAGCGCTACCCTATCTGGCGGCGGCGTTCGCGCTTGACCCGGCGGACAAGGTTCGCGACGCAGCGCAGCGAGCCGGGAAGATTCTCTATTGGAGCGCGCTGTACTGGCAGATGGAGCAAGACGGCACGCTGGCGGCGGAGATTGAGCGGCGGGCGGCGGCGCTGCGCGATGCGCTCGCAGCGGAGCAAGCCGCGCTCAGTGGGCAGCGCTCCGGCGACGATGCGAAGTTTGCCGAGCCTGCGCCGGATCCGCAGACGGATGTGAGCGAGATTCTGCGCCGCGCGCAACTCGAGCGCGCTCGTCGAAAGAAGAAGTAGCTCCTTCGTGTAGTCATTCTCCCGGGTTGTCTTCCCAGTCAATTGCATGCCTCGGCTGCTCGCCGGTGACGCGCCACGCGTCGTCGCGCGCCTCGATCAGCGGCACGATGCGCAGCGTGTCGCCATCGAGCTGGGTCTCCGCCAGATACGCCAGCCGCGAGCCGTCCGCAGTTTCTTTCAACGCTGCGATGAACGAAAAGCGCGCAGCCAACGCACGGTCGATTGTCTCTTGTGGCAGAGCAGGCTGCTGGCGCCGGACAGCGATATTGAGCGCGCTCCGCAAGCGGTCGGGCTCCACCGCGCCGCGCCAGACGCAGATCGTCTGTGGTGCGGAATCCCGCGCAAGCACATCCCACAGCGCCGAGGCGTCCTCGCCGCGCAGTTCGTCGATTACCAGTGCGGCAGGGTGCGCGTCAAGCGCAGCGTGCAGGGTGTTCGCAAATGGCCGTTCCTCGCTGGCGGTATCTCTGCGAACACGATCCGGAAGTGATAGCTCGGCGGCGCGCTCCACCGCGATCGCGTCCTCGTCCGGCGGCAGGCGCAGCGCGAGCGCCCCGGCGAGCGTGGTCTTGCCGGCGCCCGGCTCGCCGGTGATCAGCAGCCCGAACCCGCCGCGCGCGATCGCGTCCAGCAGCGAGACCGCTTCGGCGGGGAGCGCGCCAAGCTCCTCATGCAGCGTTTCGAGCGTGTGCGGCTGCGCGGGGTGCAGGCGAATCTGCACGCTGATGGCAGGGCTTAGTGGCGGCAGGAGCGCGGTGATCCGCGCGCGGCGGCTTTCGAGCATCGCGCCGTGCTCAGTGACGATCAGCCCGTCGGGTGCGCCGGTTCCGCCGGTGGCGAGCAGGCGTTCCAGCACGCGGGCAAGATGCGCCTCGTCTTCGAAGCGCGCGTCGATGCGTGCTCTGCGGCCCAGGCCGCGCCGCGCGGCGATGGTCGTGGGCCCGTCGATCGCGATTTCAGTCACGCGGTCGTCGGCGATCAGCGGATCAAGCGGGCCGAACGAGAATAAGCTGGCGCGTGCCGCCTCGATCAACGCCAAGCGTGTGCGCGCATCCAGCGTGATCGACTCGACCGCCAGCAAGTAGTCTGCGATGTCACCCAGCAGCACGCGTTGTTCGGCGGGCGTGTCCAGCTCGCGCAGGATGTCGTCGCGGCCATCCGTCTCGGCGTGGAACTGGCGCTCCACGCGCTCGCGCAGCGCCTCAAGCGAGTAGGTGGGCCGCCCGCTGCGTCCCGGAATCAGCGGTGAGAGCGGGGGCGGGCGGCTCGGTGGTGGGTCGGATGGGCACATGCGAAACTCGTCTCCGGAGCAGCGTCATAGACCTGTCGCAACAGTAGCCTAAGCCCGTTTGGCGCGCAACATCGCTCTGCGCGAAGGTTCCCCGGCGTGCGATTGGTGGTATACTTCGGGCTGTTTTGTTCGTCCGGTCCGGGCGGGGCTAAGGCCGCGTGCAATTGAGTAAGGACACGTAATGAAAGTAGTCATCACAGGCTCGATCGCTTTCGATTATCTGATGCGTTTTCCGGGCAGGTTTCGAGAGCACTTGATCGAGGGAAAGCTCGACCGTATCAGCGTCAGCTTCCTGGTTGAAACGCTGGTGAAGGAACGCGGTGGCGTCGGTGCGAACATCGCCTATACCCTCGCGCTGCTGGGCGAGCGCCCGGTCTTGATGGGCACCGCCGGGTCGGATTTCGCCGATTATCGCGCGTGGCTGGACGTCAACGGCGTGGATACGTCTGCCGTCCGCGTGATACCAGAGGTATTCACGGCGTCGTTCTTCGCCAACGTCGACAGCGATAACAACCAGATCGGATCGTTCTACACCGGGGCGATGGCCCATGCGCGCGGTTACACGCTGGCGGAAGCGATTGCAGGCGCGCCCGATCTCGTCGTGATCGCGCCGAACGACCCGGTTGCGATGTGCGAGCTTGCCGAGGAGTGCGCCGAACGCCGCGTGCCGTTTATGTTCGACCCTAGCCAGCAGGTGATCTGGCTGGACGCCGACTTTCTGCGATTCGGGGCCGAGCGCTGCCAGATTCTGATCGTCAACGAGTACGAATGGGCGATGATCGCCAAAAAGACCGGGCTGACGCGCGAAGACCTGGTCGATGCGGGCAAGACGCTGATCGTGACACACGGCAGCGAAGGCTCGCACCTCTACGCGGGCGGGGAGCATATCGTCGTGCCCGTCTTTCCGGTGGCACACGTGTCCGACCCGACCGGCGTGGGCGATGCCTACCGCGCTGGATTGCTGAAAGGGATCGCGTGCGGCTTTGGCTGGGAGCTATGTGGGCAATTGGGCTCGCTCGCCGCGGCGTACGTGCTGGAGCATAACGGCACGCAGAACCATACCTTCACGGTGCCGGAATTTGTAGAGCGCTTCCGCACAGCATTTGATGACCAGGGGGCCCTCGACGCGTGGCTGATCTGAGCGCGTGGCGCGTGACGCGGCTTGACAACAAACAGCCGATCCGCGCCTTTCTCGACCGCGACCGCATCCAGACGGCGTATGCGCTCGGCGATCTGGATGACGCCTTCTGGCCGCAGAGCGCTTTCTTCGGCGCGTCAAGGGGTGGCGCAATCGAGACGCTGGCGCTGGTCTATCGCGGGCTGGAGCCGCCAGTGTTCTGCGCGTTCGGCACGCCGAAGGGTGTCGCGGCGATCCTGAGCGCGCCCGCGCTCGACCTGCCGGACGAAGTCTACGTGCTGCTGCCGCCTGCGCTCGAACCGGCGTTCAGCGCTTCTTACACGCTGCACCAGCCGCACGAAGAGTGGCGCATGGCGCTGGACCCGGCAGCTTTCGCGCTGCCGCACCTGGATGGCGTGGCCCGACTCGATGGCGGGCACGCGGCAGCACTGGGCGCGCTGTTCAAGCATGCGGCGGAACCCGGCGAAGAAATCGTCGCGTTCAGCCCGTGGCAGATCGAGCACGGCGCATTTTACGGCGTGTGGGAAGGCGCTGAGTTGATCGCGGCGGCAGGAACGCACGTCTGGTCCGAAGCGGAACGCGTGGTCGCGATCGGGAATGTCTTCACGCGGCCTGACCGGCGCGGGCGCGGGCATGCTGCGCGCTGCACCGGGGCAGTGGTGCGTGATGCGCTCGCTGTGGCGCTGGACCCGATTGTGCTGAACGTCCGCCGCTCGAATGCGGCGGCGGTTCATGTTTATCAGAAGCTCGGCTTTCGGGCGCATGGGGCGATGATCGAGGGCCCGGCGCTGCGGCGCAAATAGCGGCGATGGTTCGGAGACACGTGTTAAAGCTCCTCGCGCTCGCCGCGGCAACTGCGTGCGTCGCTCCGGCGCGAGCGATCCGCGCGCTTGACGCATTGGGACGCGTCCGCGTGCCGCCGACGGTCATGCTCCACGCGCGGCAGGCGCACCTGGACAACCTGCCGCGCTTGCTCGATTGGCTGTTCGAGCGGGGCTACACTCCGATCACCTATCAAACGCTTTGGGAATGTCTGGCGGAGGACTGCGCGCTGCCCACGCAGTCAGTAATCCTGACTATCGACGATCTGACGCTGGTGCGCGGATCGCGTAATTTCCCCTTCATCGCGCGCATGGTGGATGTGCTGCTTGAGTATGAGGCGCCGGGGGTGCTGGGCATCATCACCCAGCCGGTGACGGCGGGCGCAGGTGGGCGGCTGATTCAACTGCGCGAGCAGGACGAGGCGCACTGGGCGCTGGCGGTCGAGTGGCAGGCGAGCGGGATCGAGCTGGCGACGCATAGCGACAGCCACTGCAACCTTGCCGAACGACGATTGTCGCCGGATGACCTGCGTCGCGAGATTGGCGCATCGGCGGCGCTGATCGAAGCGCGTACCGGCGCGCCGGTCAGGACGTTGGTGCTACCTTTCGGCAATGGCGCGAGTGACTCATACGCCGGGCGCCTGCAGGCGCCGATCGTCGATGCATGCCGCGAGGCCGGGATCGGCATTGTGGCCGGGATCGGCGGCGGGCGCGTGCCTCTGGTTCCGGCGCCTGCCAGCGAGCAGCCCGTCTATTTCGTGGGGCGGGTAGGTCCGGTGGCGGACGACTTTGATAGTATCTTCTGGGAGATCGCTTACTGGGACCGCTGAACACACGCCCCCTGGCGGCGATCTGTGTTACAATGTCCGACTGTTTTCCCCCCGACATGGGTCATTGAGCATTGAGGAGATAGCTGCATGACGGTTGAACATGATGTCCGCGATCTGAGCCTGGCGACCGGTGGTCGCTACCGGATCGAGTGGGCTGAGCGCGATATGCCGGTGCTGCGTCAGATCCGCGAGCGGTTTGAGAAGGATCGCCCGTTGGATGGCGTACGTATGTCGGCGTGCCTGCACGTGACGACGGAGACCGCGAACCTGATGCGCACCCTGCAAGCAGGCGGCGCGGACGTGGTTCTCACGGCATCGAACCCGCTCAGCACGCAGGATGACGTGGCGGCGGCGCTAGTCGCGCACTATGAGATTCCGGTCTACGCGATCAAGGGCGAGGACAACGCCACGTATTACGATCACCTGAAGCGCGCGCTGGATCACCGCCCGCATGTCACGATGGATGACGGCGCGGACCTGGTCAGCGAGCTGCACAAGAACCGCACCGACTTGCTGGGCGAGGTGATTGGCGGCACGGAAGAAACGACGACGGGCGTGATCCGGCTCCGCGCGATGGCGGCGGACGGCGCGCTGAAGTTCCCGGTCGTCGCGGTCAACGACAGCATGACCAAGCATCTCTTCGACAACCGTTATGGCACGGGCCAGAGCACCATCGACGGGATCGTGCGCGCGACGAACGTTCTGCTCGCCGGTCGGACGGTGGTGGTCGGCGGCTATGGGTGGTGCAGCCGCGGCATCGCGATGCGCGCCAAGGGCATGGGCGCGAACGTGATCGTTACCGAGATCGATCCGCTCAAGGCGCTGGAAGCGGTGATGGACGGGTATCGCGTGATGCCGATGATCGAGGCGGCGCCGCTGGGCGACGTGTTTGTGACCTCGACCGGCGACATCAACGTGCTCGACGTGCATCACTTTGAGGCGATGAAGGACGGCGCGATCGTCGCCAACAGCGGGCACTTCAACGTCGAGATCAATATCCCCGGTCTGCGCGAAATGGCCGTCGGCGAGCCGCGCCGCATCCGCCCGTTTGTCGAGCAGTATCGCCTGCCGGATGGCCGCGTGATCAACCTGCTGGCCGATGGCCGGTTGGTCAACCTCGCGGCTGCCGAAGGTCACCCGGCTAGCGTGATGGACATGAGCTTCGCCAACCAGGCGCTCGGCTCGGAGTACATGCTGGGCGAGGGCAAGAGCCTGGAAAACAAGGTCTACACGATCCCTGAGGCAATCGACCAGGAGATCGCACGGCTGAAGCTGGAGTCGATGGGCATCGTGATCGACACGCTTACCGAGCAGCAAATCCACTACCTCAACCAGTGGCAAGAAGGCACGTAGGCTGCGTGCAAATTGTGCGCGCCGCCCGGACTCGCTCCCGGCGGCGCGCTGTTTTTCCGGCGCGCCAGCCGAGCGTCAGCCAGTCGTTGGGTAGGGCTCTGAGCGTGCGTTACAATCATGCGTGTGCGGGTGATGCCGCATGACAGGCGACCGCTAACTGAACGAGGGAGAGAAAACACTATGAAACGTCGAAACTGGCTAGTGACCGGCGCGCTGGTAATCGCCGCGCTGCTGGCGCTGCTTGGACCGCTCTCCGGCGGAGCGGTGGGTGCTCAGACGGGAGAGCCGACTGCCCGTCTTCGCTTCCTGCACGCTGTGTCGGGCGGGCCGAATGTCGACGTTTACCTCGACGGCGCGCGGGTAGTGCCGGCGCTGGGATATGGCGAGGTAACGCCGCATATGCAGGTGCCGGCGGGCGAGCACCAGGTTGCGCTGCGTACCGCCGATAGCGACCCGACCTCGGCGGCGCTCGTTGAGGTGACGGTTCCGCTGGCGGCGGACCTGGCGTTCACCGTGGTGGCACAGGGCACGGCGGACGCGGTCGAGGCCGCGCTGTATGAGGACATTCTCGATGAGATCGCGCCGGGGCTGGCTCGCCTCACGGCGATCAGCGCAGTGGCAGACGCGCCGCCGCTGGACGTGCTGACGAGCGAGGGCGGCCCGCTGTTGCAGGGCGTGAACTATGGCACGCAGTTCGGCTCGGTCAATATTGGGACCGGCCTGCAAGACCTGGTGATCGTTCCGGCAGGTGGTGCAGTAGACAGCGCCATCGTGCGGATCGGTGAGGTTGCGCTAGAGCATGGCGCGCTGTACACGTTCGTGGTGTCGGGCACGCTTGACGGGGCGGAAGCGCCTTCAGCGCGCGTGGTCAAGACCCCGCTGAATGTGCAGGCGGACGGCGCGCGCTTGCGTGTCGCGAATGCCAGCCCGGACGCCGGGTCGGTGGATGTTTATCTGGACGACATCCTGCTGGCGCCTGCGCTGGAGCAGGGCGCGATGACGATCCACATGCCGCTGCCGGTGGGTGATTACACGCTGAGCGCTCGCCCGGCAGGGTCTGCTGCAGCCGACGACGCGCTGGTGTCGGCGGATGTCTCGCTAAGCGAAGCGGGCGCCGCGCAGACGGTGGTGCTGACCGGTGAAGCAGCGGAAGGTAGCCTCGCGCTTCAGTCCGCGCCGGACGCGCTGGCAGATGTGACGGAAGATCAGGCGCAGGTTGCCGTGATCAACGCAGTGTCGGGCACCGAAGTGTCGGTGTCGCTGGCGAGTGACCAGACCGAACTGGCAAGCGCCGTGACAGAGGGCGCGAGCGCGACCGCATCGGTCGAGCCGGGGCGCGAGGCGCTGGCGGTGCAAGTCGCTGGCGAGGGCGATCCGGTTGACGTGACCGTGCCAGAAATGCCGCTGGTGGGCGGCGTGTACTACACCGTGTTGGTGTACGGCGGCGGGGCGTCTGAGGCGCCGGTGCAGGCGAGTGTGGGTGACACGCCGGTGTCAGTCGGGATGACGAGCGCTCCGGGCAGCAGCGCGGAAGTGGTCGCTGCGGTGACGACGCCCGAGCCTACCGTGGTCGAGGAAGTGGTAACGGAAGAGGCGCCTGTCGCTGAAGAAACACAGGACAGCGAAGTCGTCCCCGACGAACCTACGGCTGAGGAGACTCCCGCCGAGTCCGGCGTTGAGCCGACAGAGCCGGTCGATACTGAACTGGTGCTGGAGCCGACGCCCGAAGAGGGCGTAGCGCCTCAGGAGCCCGCCGCGCAGCCGCCCGCGCCGACGCAGGCCCCGGCGGTTCCGGTGGCGTTTGTGCAGCTTGACCCCGGCGCAAACCTGCAATGCCGCCAGTATCCCGCGTCGACCGCTTTCTCGCTAGGGTTGATTCCGGCGAACACGCAGTTGCGCGTGCTGGGCCGCCCCGGCGAGCCGATCGTGCCGGATACCGGCGAAGCGACACCCGAGCCGACGCCGGTGATCGAAGACATCCCCGACATGTGGCTGCTGACCGAGTGGACGCAGCCCGAAGGCGGCTATATCACCTGCTGGGTGAACGCGCAATACCTGCGCGTGGAGTTTTCTGGGCGGTTACTGGATACGATCGAAGAGTTGATGGAACTGCCAGAAGTGCCGTTCAACCAGCCGGGCGAAGCGGTGGACACCGCCATCCGCCCGCCGACGCCGATCTATAACGCGATCCTGGCGACCGTGAATCTCGACCCAGGTGTGAGCCTGCAGATTCGCCGCATGCCCGCGACTGACGCCGAGGCGCTGGATCGCGCGCCGGCTGGGACGCAGTTTGAGGCGCTGGGCTACATCGAGTCGCCGAG
>CAZVCM010000071.1:0-6246 GCA_964626105.1 uncultured Thermoflexus sp. | reverse complement strand
GAAGGGTTAGTCGGACAACCGGTGGATCCGAACTGGGTCCGCGTGCGCTACATCAAGGAAAACCAGGCCGCGACGGTTGGTTGGGTGTCTGCGCAATACGTGTCGATCTCGCAGTTGGGCCGCGCGCTAGACCTGACCGCGCTGCCGGTGCTGGAAGAGGCCGAGCCGGGCTTCTACGAGACGCCAGGCATCCAGCCGCAGATCCCGATCGAGCAGCAAGCAATCGTCGGCGCGGTGGCGCTCGATCCGGGCGCGAACTTGAACCTGCGCGACCGTCCGACGCAGGATGCGCGCGTTGTGGTCGGCATTCCGTCCGGCTCGACCGTGGAACTGATCGGGCGCAACTTTGATGGAACCTGGGTGCGTGTGACGTATGAGACTGAGGGCACCGTGCTCGAGGGCTGGGTCGCGACGCAGTACCTGACGGTGACACGCGGCGGACAAGCGTATGACGTCATGGAACTGCCCGACGTGGGTGAGGCGCCGGTTGACGTGACGCCCGCTGAGGGCGCGCCTGCCGACGAAGCGCCCGCCGAGGAGCCAACGCCGACGCTCGAACCGGCGCAGGGCTGATCTTTCCCGGTCGTGTATAATCAAAAAGCCCCCTCAAGCGAGGGGGCTTCTGATTCGGTGCAGAACTGTCACGACTATTCGGTGTCGTTGTTCGCCTGCTCGGTAACGGCGGCGAGGTTGGCGTAGTCCGGCAGCATCTGGCGCCACGGCTCATTGCCGCGCCGCACCAGGACGGTCGGCGTGCCGGTCACGCCCGCGTCGACCGCGACGGTGGTGTGCTGCTGCATCACCGGGTCATAGCGGCCTGACGCGATGCACGAGCGCATGGCGTCCCAGTCCAGGCCCATGTCCTGCGCGGAGTCTTGCAGTTGCGATAGTGAGAACGCGCTCGACGCGCCCATTGACTCTGCCAGGCGGAAGAGTTCCTCGTTGAACTCCCAGAACGCGCCTTGCTCGCCCGCGCACAGCGCCGCAACGGACGCCGTCTGCGAGTACTGACCGCCCGTACCGGTAAGCAGCCCGATCGCCATCGTCGCCTGACCGGTCAGCACGTAATCTTCAACGAACCGCTTATAGTCGCTCGCGTGGTAGTCCTGGCAGTGCGGGCATGCATAGTCTGCCATCAACGCGAACTGAATCGGCGCATCAGGATCGCCAATATAGGGCATGAAATCGCTGTTCACGCCACGCACCACGCCGGGCGCCGCGGTGCTCTCGCCGTCCAGCTCGCGGATACCGGGCGCTTCCAGGTTCGCCAGCGCGCTACTGCCGCTCACGCCGCCCGCGTGCGGCACGCAGAATTCCGGAAAGTCAGTGCAATTCGCGAGTTTGGTGCTGCCCGTTTGCAGCCAGTTCGCATAGATGAACAGCCCGGCGGCGATGACTGCCACCACGAGTACGGTACCGAGCACGTTCATCTGAGCACGGTACTGGTCCTGACGCTGCTTGCGCGTGCGGCCACGGTCATATTGGGCGCGGCGGCGCCATGGCAACCCGACAGCGGGTTCTTCTGTCTTAGCGGACTTGGTGGTCATGCGGTGCCCTTTTCTTTGATTTGTCAGGTTCATATCTAAACTATTATGAATTTACACGCTCATGGCGCGATGTCAAGTTAGAAGTTCATGAGGCGGGGGCTTTCCCCTCGTGCTATACTCCGCCTTACCTGAGATCTTGTGCGAGTCACGCGCTCTGAAGGACAGACAATCATGCGCGCAACCGATATTATTGCCCGGAAGCGGGATGGCGAAGAACTGAGCACCGAGGAAATTCGCTGGTTTGTCGCGGGGTATACCGACGGCTCGATTCCTGACTATCAGGCCGCGGCGTGGCTGATGGCGGTGTACCTGCGCGGGATGTCGCGGCGCGAGACGTTCGATCTCACCGTCGCGATGGCGGAAAGCGGCGATCAACTTGACCTGTCGGATGCTATTCCCTACGCAGTCGATAAGCACTCTACCGGCGGGGTGGGGGATAAGGTGACGCTTGTGGTGCTGCCGCTGGTCGCGGCGGCGGGCGTGCCGGTCGCCAAGATGAGCGGGCGCGGGCTTGGCTTTTCGGGCGGGACGCTCGATAAATTGGAGTCGATTGCCGGGTACCGCGTGCAGCTTTCTGACGAGGAATTTCTGCGCCAGGTGCGCGAGATCGGGATCGTGCTCGGCGGGCAGACCAAGAGCCTCGCGCCCGCCGATGGTCAGTTTTACGCGCTGCGTGACGTCACGGCGACGGTATCCAGCCTGCCGCTGATCGCCAGCAGCATCATGGGTAAGAAACTCGCCGCCGGGGCGAACGCGATTGTGCTCGACGTGAAGGTTGGCGTCGGCGCGTTCATGCATGCGGTTGACGAGGCGCGCGATCTCGCGCAGATCATGGTCGATATTGGCGTTAGCGCTGGGCGGATGATGGTCGCGCTGCTATCGGACATGAACCAGCCGCTTGGCGATGCCGTGGGTAACGCGCTCGAAGTGCGCGAGGCAATTGAGACGCTGCGTGGCGGCGGCCCGGCGGACCTGCGCGACCATTGCCTGACGATCGCGGCGCACATGCTGCGGCTCGGGCGGCAGGATTCCGCGCCGGATGCATTCGATCACGCGCGTGCAGAGTTGGCAACGCTGCTCGATAGCGGCGCCGGGTTTGACAAGCTGCGGGCGCTGGTACAGGCGCAAGGCGGTGATGTGCGCATGATCGATGAACCGGACCGGCTCCCCCAGGCGCGCTTGATCGAAGCTGTGCCCGCGTCGCGCGCCGGGTGGGTGTCGCAGGTGCACGCGTTGCACGTGGCGCAGGCGACGCTCGAGTTGGGTGCGGGGCGCGAGAAGAAAGAGGACCCGATCGACCCGGCGGTTGGTGTGGTGACACACGTCAAGGTCGGCGACCGCATCGAGGCGGGCGCGCCTGCCTTCACCATCCACGCCAACGACGAGGGACGGCTCGCCCGCGCCCGCGCCGAGCTAGAAGCCGCACTGTCGATTTCCAGCGAAGAAGTGCCGCCGCTGGCGCCGTTCTATGCTACGATCTATGGAGACGATTGAGTACGGGGGTATACGGGCGTGTTTACAATTCTTCGGGCTGCGACCCGCGTCCAAACTGCCCTGAACATCTTGAATGTCATAGAAGGAGCGCTAACCATGAGTGAGCAGTCAGGCCAATCGCAAGACCCTCAAGATGCGAAGCGGACGTTTGTTGAGGATATTGAGCTGGAAGGCCGCCAGTTGATGGACCGCGTGCGCGATCTGATCCAGGAAGGCAACGTGCGGCGGCTGATCATTAAAGACCCCGCCGGAAAGTATCATCTGGAGATTCCGCTGACTGTCGGCGTGGTGGCGGGCGGGGTGTTCGCGCTAGCGGCGCCGGTCATGGCAGCGCTCGGCGCGCTGGCGGCGCTGGTCACGCGTGTGCAGATCCAGGTCGTGCGCGAGATTGACGAGGACGGCGAAGGCGGCGAAGAATAAGTACGCCGAACTGCGCCCGCGTCGAATGACAAAACCGGCCCCAGGAACAGGAGCCGGTTTTTTTGGTGCGAGGCGGCGCGTGCCTTACGGGCAGGTGAAGGTCGCGTGGTCGTTCTGCTGATCGAGCCGGAAGAAGACGTGCGTGCGGTCGTCGCAACCGAGCCGGAAGTAGAACTCGTCGGTTTCCGGCGCTTCGAGCACAGCGCGGATCGCGGCCAGGGCAGGCGAGTTGATCGGGCCTGGCGGCAGCCCCTCATTCAGATACGTGCTGTATGACTGGTTCGACAAACCCTCGGTTGCGTAATAATCGGCCTGCGTAAGCGGCGGCCACCATTCATTCGAATCGCGCGTGTTCCCGATGGCGTATTGCACGGTCGGGTCGGCGTCGAGGCGCATCGGCAGGCGCATCCGGTTGAGGTACACCGCCGCGATGCGCGGACCTTCTTCGACGGCAACTGCCTCGCGCTGCACGATCGAGGCCAGCGTGACAACTTCGTACATGGTCAGGCCCTGTTGCTGCGCCTGCGCGTAGAATGTCTCGTCGATGGCTGCGTTGAAGGCGTTGAGCATCTCGTCACGCAGTTCTTCGGGCGTAATGCCGGGGCGAAGCTGGTAGGTTCCCGGATAGAGGAAGCCTTCCAGCGAGGGCGACTGCCCGTTGCTCATCTGGTCAGGGATGCCGTTGCGGCTCTTGAACTCCGCCGGAATCGGCGCGCCGCGCCCCACCACCGCGAGAAAGTCCGCCCCGGTGAACTCAAGCAGCGGGTTTGTATCCACAACTTCGGCGATTTCCTCGATGCGCCACCCGGCCAGCGTGCGAAAGGGGACGGTCGCGGCGCTGGCGTCGGTCAGGACGCGCGCGATCTCCGGGATTGTTTGGCGGTTGCGAAGGTAGAATGTCCCGGCCTCAAGCTGGCTGTCCAGCCGGTGATATTGCACGTAATCCACAAAGAGATCGGCGTCGGTGATCAACTGCTGCGCGAGCAGGTTCGACGCGATCATGTAGGCCGAGTCTCCCCCATTGACGGCGAAACGCTGGTATTCATCGCTTGTTCCGGCGGGCGTGTTGAGGTCATCCTCGCGCTGCGCGAGCGTGATGCGGAGCTGAATCGCGCGGATCGGATTCAACCCGTCCTGACGCGCCCACAAAAAGAGACCGGCGCCCGCTACGCATGCGACCAGCGCGAGCGCCAGCACAAGCGCGAGCACGATCCCGAGCAGGCCGCGGGTGGGGGGAGTGGGTGCTGAATCCATAAGCCGTTTCTCCTGACGCAATCACTCACGCCATGATAGCCGCGAATCGCCTGGTTTTCCCAACGGTTAGCCGCCGGGCACCAACCGCTTATTCCTGCGCCGGGGCGACTGGCTCTGGCCATGGCTCGCCCGCGCGCCGCGCGTCGAGAAATTCCTGCAAGATGACCGCCGCCGCCACCGCGTCAATCCGCTCCGGACGCTCGCGGCCTGCCGCTTCGAGTAATTCCTCGGCTTCCTGCGTCGAGTAGCGCTCGTTCCACAGGTAGACCGGCACCTCAACTGCTGCCGCCAGCCGCGCTGCCCACAGCCGGACGCGATCCGCCTGTGTATAGACCGTGATCTCCGGCGGCGACACGGGCAGCCCGACTACCAGCCCGACCGCGCCGTGTTCCGCGATCAGCGCATTGATGCGCGCAAAGTCCGCGCGTTTGGAGGTGCGGCGCAACAGGTCGAGCGGGCGCGCGAGCAGGCCGGTCGGGTCCGAGATGGCGAGGCCGATCACCTTCAAACCGTGGTCGATGCCGAGCAGGCGGCCCGGAAACGCCTCGCTCACGGCTGCGCGATCTCCACGCGGATGCGCATTGGCAGCGCTGGCATGCGCCCGAAGATGCCCGGCCAGACGTCGATCTGCGGCGGGAAGTTCGGCTCCAGCACCAGTTCGCGCTCCAGGCGGCGGCGCGCCTCGGCGACGCTCGTCCCGGCGACGCGCTCGCGCACAGCATCGGTGTCAATCGCGACGGTGCTGCTGCCGCGCACATCCATCAAAAAGGTCACGCGGCCATTCGGCGCGATCTCTTGAATGGCGCCGCGTGTGAAGGTCAGCGCGCCGGGTGCGACTTGCAAGCCAGGCCGGATGCGCGGTCGCAGGCTGGCGTAGGCGACCTGCCGCGCCAGCGCCTCGTCGACGATCACGGCCTGGACGCGCGCTCGTAAGTCCAGGCTCACGCTCTCGACCTGCTCGCCGACGACCGCGCTATAGGTCGTCCAGGCGGGGCGCTCCTCGATGATCGTGATCGAGCCGGGCACCAGAAACTGCGTCCCGCTGTGTTGGTGGAGGAGCAAATCCCGTGCGCGCTGCAGCAGTTGCTGGCGGCCCAGCACCAGCAGGCGGCTGTGATCGTCTTCGGTGACGAACTTCCGCTCCTGGAACGTGCCGCCGCTGGTCGCATTCGGATTGGTGACATCCAGCAGGCCCGCGAGATTCCCCTCAACGCGCGTAATTGCGCCGGGCGGAATGTTGCCTTGCGTCCCGGCGTGCTCATTCAGCGCGCGGATGCCCACCTCGCTGGCAGCGGCCTCGCCGGCGGGCAGAATGATCTCGTCCAGCGTCTCGAAGCGCACCGGAAACGTGTCGCTGGTCGCCAGAATGGTTCCTGCCGGGACAATGATCGGCCCGTCCGTCAGGTTGGTCAGGCGCGCGCGGCCCTGCGCCAGCGTCGCCCCGGCGTCTTCTGTGCCGGATGACTCGATCGTGACGTGGCTGGTCGCCTCAAGCGTGACACCGGTGGCGGGCATCCGCGTGTTTTCGATG
>CAZVCM010000070.1:0-16630 GCA_964626105.1 uncultured Thermoflexus sp. | reverse complement strand
ACGCCGCGCCATACTCTGTCTGCTACGCCAACCGTGACCCCGAGCGCGACCCGCACGGCGGGGCCGACGCTCACGAATACGCCGACCGTCACACCGAGCGCTACTCGCACGGTACGTCCAACGCGGACGAACACGCCAACGCTGGCACCGAGCGCAACCCTCACACGCACGCCGGTGCCGACACGAACCCACAGACCCACTGTGACGCCCAGCGACACGCGCACGCCGGTTCCGACACGCACTGACACACCGACCGTGACGCCCAGCGCCACGCGCACGCCGCTCCCAACGCGCACCGATACGCCGACCTTCACGCCGAGCGCGACCGTCACACCCAGTTGGACGCCGTCGATCACGCGCACGCCTTCGGCCACGCCAACACCGACGATTACGCCGAGCTATACGCACACCGCAACACTGCGTCCGACGCAAACCAGCACGCCCACGCGCACATCGAGCGCAACTGTCACACCCAGTTGGACGCCGTCGATCACGCGTACACCGTCGATGACACCCTTCACGACGAGCACAGCGACGCCCACGCCAAGCCCGCGCGTGTTCAACACGCCGCGCCCGATCCCGATGAAGTCGCGGACGCCCACGCCAAGCCGTGTCGGTCCCACGCAAACCTTCACGCCCTACCCCTCGCTGACGCCAAGCATCACGCCGTTTGGCGGAGAGCGAACCGAGACGCCCGCGCCTATTGGCTGCGTCGTTCCGGCGGGCTGGCAGGAGTACATCATCCAGCGCGGTGACACGCTGTTCGCGCTGGCGCGGCGTTGGGGCATCACGGTCGAGCGGCTGTCCGAAGCGAACTGTATCGACGACCGCAGCAACATCACTTCAGGGCTGATCCTGTACGCGCCGCCAGGTGTCAACCTCAGCCCACCGCCGACCGCTACATCCGAGTCCGGCTCGGTAGCGACCGGCAACTACACCGCCTTCGACTGCGGCAACCCAAGCGCGACAATCACGGACCCGCGCCCTGGTGCGATCCTGCGCGGTAGCTTCGCGGTCTTCGGCACGGCCACGCATCCGGACTTCCAGTTCTACCGGCTGCAAGTCTCCGGTGGCGGGACGGGCGATGGCGAGTTCGTCACGCTGAACGTCTACAACGATCCGGTCACAGGCGGGCAGCTTGGCGCGATCAACACGTTGGCCTTCACGCCGGGCGACTACTGGATTCGCCTGACGGTCGTGGACAATACGGGGAACTGGCTACCGCAGTGCACTGTGCGGGTGCGCTTCGGCGAGTAGCCCCGGCAGGATAAACCGTTCACCGGCTGGGACCGACACGCGCTCCCAGCCGGTTTGTTGTGGAGACAAGACGCGATGGAAACCTACACCTGCACGCTGGAAACCCCCATCGGCGCGCTGCAAATCGCCGGCACAGAAGCCGGGATCAGTGCGATCACCTTCTTGGACAATCCCGCGCCAGCTTCGGAAAGCATCCCACCGGACTTGGCCGAGTGCGCGCGCCAGCTTGAGGAGTACTTCGCCGGGACGCGCAAAGAGTTCACCTTCGAGCTACTGCCGCAAGGGACCCCCTTCGAGCGGCGCGTGTGGGCGCACCTGCTCGATATCCCATTCGGCGAAACGCGCACCTACATGCAGATCGCTGAGGCGCTGGGCGATCCAAAGTCGATCCGCGCGGTGGGGCGCGCCAACGGGCGCAACCCGATCGCGATCGTCGTGCCGTGCCACCGCGTGATCGGCAGCAACGGCGACCTTGTCGGCTATGGCGGCGGGCTGTGGCGTAAAGAGTGGCTGCTGTCGCACGAAGGCCGCCCGGTGCAGCAGGCGCTGTTCTGAGCGATCGCGTCTGGCGGCTGCCTGACGCTTCGCCGCCGCCGCGTGGACATCCCCCTTGACCCGCGCTACACTTGCGCTGCGTGGCGCTCGGACGACGCTGTGAGCGCTGCCATTCCAGCCCTGATTGCGGAGTAGAGATCGATGCACGCTCGTTTTCGCTTCATTCCTGTCGCCATCTTCGCGGCGCTGGCGGGTGCGCTGGCGCTCGGCAGCCTGATCCTGGTGGACGGTGGCGCGCTGGCAGTCCAGCAGCCCACCCCCCTGCCGACCAATACGCCCCGTGCCACGGCGCTGCCCACCAACACGCCGCGCCCGGTCGAGCCAGCGCAGGTCCCGCCGAGCGAGACGCCGGTCCCGACCGACACGCCGCTGCCCACCGCGACTGAGCCTGCCTTCCTGCCGACGCCGACGCTCTATTACCCGCCGGATGTGCCCGTCCGCCAGGAACCCGCGACCGCGATCCCGACCGCGATGCCGCGCCTGCGCGCACTCGACACGAATGGCGCGCCGTACGAATTGCTTAACGTGATGCTGATCGGGCACGATGGCGCGCTGATCCCGAACGATCCGAACTTCCACACCGACACGCTGATCGTCGTCTCCATCAACCGCAACACCAACACGGTCAGCATGATCTCGCTGCCGCGCGACCTGTTTGTGTACATCCCGAACTGGGGCATGAACCGGCTCAACCAGGCGTACTGGTATGGCGAGGCGATCGGCTGGGAAGATGGCGGCTGGGGGATGCTCCGCCAGGTGGTGCTGTACAACTTCGGGATCGAGCTGCACTATTACGCGATGGTCGATTTCAACGGCTTCCGCGAGATCATCGATACGCTGGGTGGCGTGACGATCGCGGTCGACTGCCCGATCCAGGATATGAAGTGTACCGGCCCGGCCTGCACCGACGGCATCGCTGGCAACGAGACTGATGACGATTACGAGCTGGTGACGCTGCCAGTCGGCGTCTACGAGATGGACGGCGACGAGGCGCTGTGGTACGCGCGCAGCCGCAAGAACACGATCGACTTTGACCGCGGGCGGCGCCAGCAACAACTTCTGCGCGCCATCTGGGCGAAGTCGGTCGACGCCGGACTGATCCCGCAAATTCCGGAACTGTGGAGCCAGATGACCTCGGTTGTCGAGACGAACATGCCGGTGAACGCGGTCCTGCCGCTAATCCCACTCGCGCTCAGCATGGAACCGAACGACGTCGAGAATCACTTCTTCCGCAAAAACGTCGAGACTGTCGCGTGGACCGATCCCACTAACGGCGCGAACGTCCAACTTCCGCACCCGGACGGGGGCATGTTGCGGATGATCGAGAACTTCCTCTCGCCGCCCACGCAGAACCGCCTGCGCCTGGAGAATGCGCGCATTGCGATTGAGAATGGGACAGCCAACGAGGGATGGGAGATCGTCGCCGCCGATCGCCTGATCTGGGAAGGCTTCGCGCCGATGGAAGTCGGCGTCGCGGATCAGACCAGCGTCGAGAAAACGATGATTTACGACTACACCGGCAGCAGCAAGGGCAGCAGCCTCGGCGAGCTGGCGGCGCTGCTCAACATCCACCCGGATAACGTCGTGATCGAGCCGGACCCGAACCGCGCCGTCGATTTCCGCGTGGTGCTCGGTGCGGATTACAACTCGTGCGTTGGGCGGCAATGGGTCGCGCCGCAAGCGACGGGTGTAACCGCTGGATCGTAAGCGCACACGCACCGCTGGGGGACGATAGATGAGCGAATCGGTTATGATCGTGGTCGCGCTGGTGCTGATGGGCGTCAGCGTGCTCGTCTCAGTCATCCCCTTTGTGCCCGGCCCGCTGCTGGTATGGGCGGTCGGGCTGGTCTTCGCTATCCTGAACGACTTCGAGCGCGTGACCTACCTCGCGTTCGGGGTGATGACCGTGATCATGATCGCCGGATCGACGTCAGACTATTGGATGCAGGCGCTCGGGTTCAAGATGAAAGGCGGCTCGTGCCTGACGACGCTGGGCAGCATCGGCGGCGGTATCGTGGGCACGTTCGCCATCCCGGTGCCGCTGTTCGGAACAGTGATCGGGATGGTGCTCGGCGCGCTAGCCGTCGAGCTGATGCGCGTAGGGGACTGGCGCAGCGCGGTTGCCGCCGGACGCACCAGCTTCGAGCTGTACTTGATCGGCGTGGCGTTCGAAATCACCGCGAGCCTGTTGATCGGAGCGGTATTCGCGCTCAGCATCTGGCTCACCGGCTGACACGGCTTGCGCACGCGCGCGATTGGCCCTAAGCTAGCGGGTGGCACGTAGCGAAGCGATCGTCGCGTGCCACTGCGCCATCTACGCCACCCGAGGAGTGCGCTGCCGTGCATCTGCGCCAGAGCCGCTATCCGCTCGGAGTGTTGCTTGCCATTGGGCTGGCTATTGGGCTGACAGCATGCGGGCCGAACCCCACGCCGAGCGTCCCGCAGAGCATCGTGATCACCGCGCCATCAATTCCGATTGGAACGTTGGTCGCCGGGTGCTCGGCGAGCGAATTGGAAGCGTGGTACGAGGTCGCCGGCAGTCTGTCAGACCGATTCGCCATTGAGAGCATCGCCGCGCTGGACCAGCCGCCCGACGCGATGGCCCCGATCCTTGGCCGCCAGGCCAAGTTGCTCGATCGCATCATGGCTGAGCCAGTGCCGGAGTGCGCCGGGGAGACGCACACCGCGATCGTCCAGCGGCTGGCTGCGATCCGCGCCGCGTTCGAGGCGTATTACGAGATGCAGATCGACGCGAGCCAACTGCGCGAGCGCGTCAATGCCGAGCATACCGTGCTCACCACCGAGGTCGCCGCCAGACTGAGCGATCTAGCCGCCGGGATGGACGAGTTGTACTACCTCGCCACCCAGACCGCGATGCCTGCAAACTGAGCGCAGAGAAAATTCTTGCTGGCAAAAACCCGCGTCCGGTATAATGGGTGCGTTCGAGTCGCCGCGGCACGTGGCGACCTTACCACCCGGTCCACCCCGAAGTAACAGTTCGCCATCAAGTCATAGGCAGTCTATGGAGATTGTGAAGGATGTCCGGTCATAGTAAGTGGTCTACGATCAAGCGCAAAAAAGGCGCAGAGGATGCCAAGCGCGGTAAGCTTTTCACCCGCTTGGCCCGCGAGATAATGATGGCTGCCCGCGAGGGTGGCGCCGATCCCGAGGCGAACTCTAGCTTGCGTCTCGCGATCGACAAAGCGAAAGATAACAACATGCCGAAGGACAACATCGAGCGCGCTATCCAGCGTGGCGCGGGTGTTGGCGACGGCGCCGACGCAGTAGAAGAGATTCTGTACGAGGGTTATGGGCCGCACGGCGTGGCGCTGATCATTACCGTCGTGACAGACAATCGGAACCGCACGCTTGCTGACCTTAAATACGTCTTCAACCGCACGGGCGGCAATCTGGCAACCAGCGGCGCGGTGACCTGGCAGTTCAACCAAAAGGGTTACATCGAGATCGACCGCGCGGGCGCTGATTACGAGGAAGTCTTCCTCGTCGCCGCCGAAGCAGGCGCTGAAGACGTGCAGGAAGAAGACGAGTCGCTGGTGATCTACACGCCCCGCGAAGACCTGGGCGCGGTCGTGCGCACGCTGCGCGAGTCCGGCTACAAACTCACAGAAGCCGAATTGATCTGGATGCCGACCAACGAGGTCGAGCTAGAAACCAACCAGGCCATGCAGGTTATGTCCATGATCGAGAAGCTCGAAGACCTGGACGACGTGCAGAACGTAGCCTCAAACCTACGCCTGACCGACGAGATCGCGGCGGCCTTCGAAGCGGCCTGATCGCCGCACGCGGCAGGCGCTCGCTCCGCTCGTTCGCTTTGACATCACACATTGCTTCGCCGCGTTCCGAGCGGTGCGCGGCGCTTTGTATGCCTGATAAGGACCGCTGATGCTTGTCTTGGGAATCGACCCCGGAACCGCCACGACCGGCTATGGCTTCGTGCGCGAGCATGACGACGGGCGCCTGGAAGCTGTCGCATATGGCGTCATCACGACCAAGCCGCGCGTCCCCATGCCGGACCGTTTGCAGCAGCTTCACGCCGCGATCACCGACTTGATCCGCGAGCACCAGCCAGACGCCGCCGCGGTCGAAGCGCTGTTCTTTGGCAAGAACGTCACGACTGCGATCACGGTGGCGCAGGGGCGCGGCGTGATCTTGCTGGCGCTGGCTGAGGCAGGGCTGCCGATCCGCGAATACAAACCAGCGGAGATCAAGCAAGCCATTGCGGGCTATGGCAACGCCGACAAGACGCAGGTGCAGGAGATGATCCGCCAACTGCTCGGCCTGGACGAGATCCCCCGGCCCGACGACGCGGCGGACGGGTTAGGCATCGCGATCACGGATTTGAACAGCAGCCGCTACGAGCGCATGGCGCAAAGCTAGCGGTTAGCGGTTAGCCGTTAGCAATTAGCTAAGGGCAAAAGACTGCGCCGTGCGCAGCAGCCTATCTACATTGGTCATCGCTAACCGCTGATCGCTAACGGCTGATCGCCGATCTGAAGGAGATGGCATGATCGATACGCTCACGGGCCAGGTCGTCACGCTACGCGACGGGTATGTTGTGTTGCAAGTCGGCGGCGTAGGGCTGCGCGTGTACATGCCCACATCCGCCTTCGGCGCGCTGGAAGGCCGCGGCCACACGGTCACGCTCTATACCCACCTGCTGGTGCGCGAAGACGCGCTGACGCTGTTCGGCTTTGTCGACCAGGAAGAACGCGCGCTGTTCGAAACGCTGCTCACCATCAGCGGCGTGGGGCCGCGCCTGGCGCTGTCGATCGTCGGCACACTGACGATCACCCAGCTCAGCAACGCCGTCGCCAGCGAGCAGCCGGAGATGCTCACGCGGGTGCCGGGCGTGGGCAAGAAACTCGCGCAGAAGCTGATGTTCGAACTCAAGGACAAGCTCGCGGTTGATGCCGCGACGGGGCTGGCGCCCGTCAGCGAAACGGACACCGACGTGATCGCGGCGCTGACCGCGCTTGGGTACAGCGTCGTCGAAGCTCAGGCCGCGCTGCAATCGATCCCGCGCGACGCGCCGCCCGATATTGAGGAGCGCGTCCGTCTCGCGCTCGATTATTTCGCCTGATCAGAGTATTTCACGGAGAGAATCGCTTGGCCGACGCACAAACCGCACGCGGTGACTTGTTGGGCCGTCGCGTCCCGGTGCTGGACCAGGGCTGGATCGAGCTACAAGACGTGATGGGCGATGATCTCGCCATCGTCAACGCAGCGCGGGTGTCGTTCTTAGGAGAGAGCAAGGGCGACGAGCGTGACAAGAAGCTGCTGTTTTACCTGCTCCGCCACCGGCACACCTCGCCGTTCGAGCAGGTCGAGTTCAAGTTCCGCGTGCGCGCGCCACTGGTCACGTGGTGGCAATGGGTCCGCCACCGCACGTGGAGCATGAACGCCCAGTCGGGCCGCTACACGCCGTTCGAGGAAGGCGACTTCTACCTGCCGGATATCTGGCGCTTGCAGGCGGCCAGCAACAAGCAAGCCAGCGAGGGCGAGCTATCCGGCCCGCAGGCCGAAGCCCTGAGCGAAAAGCTGCTGGCACACTATCAGGAAGGGTTCGCGCTTTACAAGGAAGCGCTTGATGCGGGTGTAGCGCGAGAGATGGCGCGGCTGTTCTTGCCGGGCTTCGCGGTCTATTACACCTGGGTCGTGAAGGTAGACGCGCACAACCTGATGAACTTCTTGCGGCTGCGGATGGCGTCGGACGCGCAGTACGAGATCCGCGCTTATGCGTGGGCGATCTACGAGCACTTCTTCAAAGCTGCCCTGCCCTGGACCGCTGAAGCGTTTGAGCGTTATATCGTGCCCGATCTCGGCCCGATTCAGTACGACTGAGCGGCGATTGCACACTACATCGGCGCGTCGCGCACCACAATTTCGTTGGAGATTGAGAAGCAGACCAGCGCGCCGCTTTCGTCCAGCGGCGTGACCTGCCAGCCATAGACGCCCGGACGTTCGAACAGGTCGCCAGCGAACATATACTCGCTGGCCCCGATCGTCTCGTTCGTCACCAGCATCCCTGCGCCGTTGTGCAGCTCCACGTGGTACTGTGCCGCATTCTCGAGCGCGACCCAGCGGATGTGCACCGGGTGCTGCGTAAAGGATGCGTCCGGCGCAGAAATGGCCTGGAACGCGAGGCACCAGTCCGGCAGCGGCGTGCGCGTTGGCGGGGGCGGTGGCGGCGGCAGCGTGGGGCCGGTCGTCGGTGGCGCGACCTGCGCGCGCGGCGTCCAGGTCGCCGGGAGGGCTTGCTCGGCATCTGCGTTCGAGAGGTCTTCCCCGGCGAGTTCTTCGGTCGGGGCCGGTGTCCAGGTCGCCGGAGCGACAGGCTCGCCTGGCGCGGTGGCAGTTGGCGGCGCAGGCGGGTTGGTCGCAGTATTCGGCGTCTCGTTCTCGCCACCACATGCGGCGATCAACAGCGCCAGCCCGATCGCCCATAACCATCCGAATCTGCGCATCACGCCTTCCCCGCGCTCTCAGCGAGCGCCCTAGAACACGTACCCAAACGCCAGCCCTAAGATCGCCAGCATGATCAGCGTCACCAACCCGGCGGCGCCGGCAGCCACATACCACACCGCCGGAGCGCCAGCGCGCCACGGCTCGCCGGGCGTCCCGTCAAAGCCTACCAGCGCCCACCAGCCGACGCCATAGGCCAAAACGCCCACCGCCACCGCCACGAAGGTCGAGGTGATGTTGCCGAACTCGTTGATCACAATGCGATCCACGATTACCCACGCGAGGATCGCCAGTTCCATCGCGATCAGCCCGCCGAGCACAATCCGCCACACATGCGGGACGCGCGACAGGCGCGCCGCCCATTGCGCAATGCGGTCGGACGAATAGGTATCGCCATGAGACGCAGCCATCGGTCCGCTTCCCCTCACTCGACGTCATACCGGTTGATGAGACCGGTTGCCGTGCGCTCGAAATAGGCGCGCATGATGCTGTAGGCTGGCTCCGGGATATTGCATTCGTCCACCGCGGCCAGCATGTGCTGCACCCAGACATCGCGCGCCGCGTGATCAATCCTAAAGGGAGAATGTCGCATGCGCAAGCGAGGGTGCCCGCGCTCGTCGGAGTACGTTCTGGGGCCGCCGAAGAATTGGATCAGAAACAGGCGCAACCGTCGCTCGGCGGGGTCGAGGTCTTCTTCAGGGTACATCGGGCGCAGGATGGGATCGGTCGCCACGCGCCGGTAAAACGCCGCCACCACCCGCGCAATGCCTTCTTCGCCGATCAGGTCGTAGACGCTAGGAAAGTGAACAACCATGAGACCCTCTCGTTTGCTGAAATCCGCCGCGTATTATACCATCCCGCCGGAAGGTGCTGCCGGGCGTCCGGCGGCGAGCGTATCAAAGGCAATCGAATGGAATCGCTCGATCAAGTCACGATTTACAGCGATGGCGGTGCAGCGCCGAACCCCGGCCCCGGCGGCTGGGGCGCGATCTTGATTGCGGCCAACGGCGCGGAGCGCGAGCTTTCAGGCGGGGAACCGCACACTACGAACAATCGCATGGAGCTCACCGCCGCAGTCGAGGCGCTGCGCGTGCTGAAGCGCCCCTGCGCGGTCGAATTCTACACCGATTCGGAGTATCTGCGGCGCGGGATCACGGAGTGGCTGCCCGCGTGGCAGGTCGCCGGGTGGCAGCGCAAAGGGGGGCATGATGTCGCCAACACCGACCTGTGGCAGGTGTTAGACGTCGAGTCACGCCGCCACCAACTCGCGTGGCATTGGGTGAAGGGGCACGCCGGAAACCGCTACAACGAGCGGGTCGACCGGCTGGCGACCGCCGCCCGCGAGAAGATCGCCCCACCAGACGCACCCCGCGAAGCGCTCGAAGGCGAAGCGCAGATCGCCATTCGCGTGTCGGCGCTGCCGGGCGGCGCGGGCGGATGGGCGGCGCGCCTTGCCCTGCCTGGTAATGATGTGGAGACAATCACGGGGCGAGCCGCCGCGACCGCCAACCGGCTAGAGTTGGAAGCCGCGCTTGCCGCCTTGCAGGCATTGTCTGACGACACCCCCGCGTGCATCTTCTGCCCGTCCGATTACCTCTACCAGGGCATCACGCGCTGGATCAAGGGCTGGCAGGCGCGCGGGTGGACCACCAAGACCGGCGATCCGGTCAAGAACGCGGACCTGTGGCGCGCGCTCGACGCGGCAGCGGCGGCGCGTCCGGTCCAGTGGGCGCCCGCCCGCCAGGCGCCGCCTGAGCTGGCGGATGGGCTCGACCAGCTTGCGGCGCAAGCCGCGCGCGGAGAAATCTGATCAGCCTCGGCGCCGCGATCGACGCTCCGGCAAGGGGAGCGTTTGCGCATAGCGCGCGCTGCGTTCAACCCAGGGGCGCAGCGCCGTCACGCTGTCATATTTAGCGGGCGCGACGACGTACTTCGAGCTAATCGACCACACGTGCGCGCCCGGGTCTGCCAGCAGCGCCGCGCGATCGTCCGGCGCCAGCTTGAGCGCCAGCCCCTCGCTGCCGATCACTGCAAAGAAGCGCCCGCGTGAATAGACGCCTACCGCACCGAACATCCGCCGGTACTCAAACTCGCTGCCGGGCGTCTCGTCGCCAATCTGTTCCACGATCGCGCGCAAGCGCGCCTGCTGCTCGTTTGCCATCGTCTCGGCCCCTTCCGCATCGCACATATGTTCTAATCCGACTCGATTATACGCCAGAAACGTTGCGCCCGCCAGCTTCCGCACGGCGGGATCGGCCTGCTCTAAAGCAGGGCGTTGTGGTAAAATGCGCGCTATGACTACTGCGCAAGCGTCTCCCTCATCCGCCGGGCACAACACCGCCGAAGTCCGGCGAGTCTTGTGGCGCGTGCTGGTGCTGAACGCGATTGTCGCCGCGGCCAAGCTGGTCATTGGCATCATGACCGGCGCGGTCGCCATGATCGCGGACGGCTTCCACTCGTCGATGGACGCTTCATCGAATGTGCTCGGGCTGGTCGGCATCAAGCTCGCCGCGCAGCCGCCGGACGAGGAGCACCCTTACGGGCACCGGCGCTTCGAAACGCTAGCGACGCTGGGCATCGGCGGGCTGCTGCTGGTCGCGGCGTGGGAAATTTTGCAGACACTAATC
Organism: uncultured Thermoflexus sp.; assembly: GCA_964626105.1. GTDB lineage: Bacteria > Chloroflexota > Anaerolineae > Aggregatilineales > Aggregatilineaceae > DYGX01. The sequence continues at coordinate 5,708 of CAZVCM010000070.1, read as the reverse complement.
GAGCGGCTGTTGCAGGGCGGCGAGCCGGAAGTCACCGCGCTCAGCTTCGCGGTGATGATCGCCACCATTCTGCTCAACGTGGGCGTGACGATCTACGAGCGGCGGCGCGGGCACGCCTTACGCTCCGAGATTCTGCTGGCGGACGCATCGCACACCGCCAGCGATGTGTTCGTCTCGCTCTCGGTGATCGCCAGCCTCGCCGCCAGCGCCGCCGGATACCCAGTCGCGGATATTGCCGTCGCGCTGGTGATCGTCGTCGTGATCGGGCGCACCGGTTTCGGAATCATCGGGCGTTCGAGCGACGTGTTGGCCGATCGCCAAACGCTCGATCCCGGTGACGTGGCGCATTTGCTGGACGCCGTGCCCGGGCTGGAAGAAGTCGTCCGCGTGCGCAGCCGGGGGCCGTCCGATGCCATACATATGGACATCGACGCCCGTATCAACCCGTCGGTGACGACCGATCATGCCTACGCCATCGCCAAAGAGATGAAGGGCCGCGTGCGCGCCGCCTACCCGGATGTCGAAGAGATTCAGGTCAACTTCGCGCCGCAACGCAACGCGCCGACCGATTACGCGCTCGAAGCGCGCGCCGTGGCCGACGCGCTAGGGCTGGGCGTGCATGAGATCGTCGCCGTGCCACAACAGGATGGCATCGCGCTCGAAATGCACGTCGAGGTTGGGCCGGGGCTGTCGCTCAGCGAGGCGCACCGTCAGGCCAGTGAACTCGAAGCGCGGCTGAAAGCGCGCCTGCCGGTCATCCGCACGGTGATGACGCACATCGAACCGGCCAATGCGCACGGCTCCGCGCTGGTGCTGACGCAGGCCGCGCTCGACCTGCGCGATAAGGCGCTGGCACGCGCGCGAGAGCTATTCCCCACCGCCGAGTGGGCCAACCCAATGCTGCGGCTGGCGCTGGGCGGCTACGCGCTGACGATGGTCTGCCGCCTGCCGGGCAGCGTCAGCGTGGACGAAGCGCATGGCGTGGCGGAGCAAGTCGAGTCCGCGCTGCGCGCCGAGATGCCGCAGCTTCAGCGTGTGACGATCCACACCGAGCCGCTGGAGCATCCCGGCGGCTGAGGCGCAACCGGCGCCCGCGCCCCGCGTATACATCGGTGACGCGTGCGCGCAGAGCGCCGCCCCTGCGCAGGCTGGCTCATTCGTTCAGAGGAGTCTTCCGGTGGAGCAAATGCAGAACCACCCCTACCCCGTTGACCTGTCGGTTGTGCTGCCGGTGTACAACGAGGAAGACAACATCGCGCCGGTGCACGAAGAACTGGCGGGCGTGCTGGACGGATTGGGCCTGCGCTACGAAATCATCTACGTGGACGACGGCAGCCGCGACCGCAGCGCGCAGCGCATCACCGCGCTGGCCGAGGCCCAGCCAGAGACCGTCCGCGTCGTGCTGCTGCGCCGCAACTTCGGCCAAACGGCCGCAATTCAGGCCGGGATCGATCACGCACACGGCGCGATCATCGCGCTGATGGACGCTGACCTGCAGAACGACCCGCGCGATATCCCGATGATGCTCGACCAGATGGAGCGCGAAGGCTACGACCTGGTCAGCGGCTGGCGCAAGCACCGGCAAGACCGCGCCCTCTCGCGCAAGCTGCCGTCACGCGTCGCCAACCGCATCATCTCGATCGTGACCGGCGTGCACCTGCACGACTATGGCTGCACGCTGAAGACCTATCGCCGTGAGGTGCTTGACCACGTCCGGCTGTACGGGGAAATGCACCGCTTCATCCCAGTGCTGGCGAACGCAGCGGGCGCGCGCATCGTCGAGCGCGTAGTCAACCACCGCCCGCGCATTCACGGCACGTCGAAGTATGGGCTCTGGCGCACGATCAAGGTCGTGCTGGACCTGATGACGGTCACGTTCCTCACCAAGTACAACACGCGCCCGATGTACATCTTTGGCGGCGTGGGCTTTCTGCTGAGCCTGCTAGCCGGGCTGAGCGTGCTGGTCATGTTGATCAGCGGCGTCACCGGCGGCGGCTGGCTGCTCGATACGCCGCTGCCGGTGCTGATCGCGCTGTTTGGCATTCTGGCGATCCAGTCTGTCCTGCTGGGGCTGATGATGGAAATGCTGATGCGGACGTACTACGAGTCCCAGGGCAAGGGGCCGTACGCGATCCGGCGCGTGATCAACGGGCACCGTCACGTCCCCGCCGAGGTTGTCGCGGCTCAGTCCATCGAAAATGGCACGCCCAGCCGCGCGCACAGCGCCGAGGCTTCGCCCGCTACCAGCACGCGATAGCGCGGGTGATACGCCTTGCAAAACGCCGGGGAATGTTGCACTGCGGGCCAGCGTTCGGAAGCGCGCGCCGCGCCGAACAATTCCATCTCACGCAACGGGAACTCACCCGCCAGCGGACCGTCGCTCTGGCATAACTCCGCAAACGCGCGCCAGCGAGCAGCCATCAGCGCATGATCGCCGCTGACGGCCTCGGCTGAGCGCACGAACGCGTCGAGCAGCCACTTCAGTTGCCCTCCCTGCGCCAGATAAGGCCGCAGGTGCACGCGGACGATGTGCCCGTCAGGGTGGATGCTCTCCACCAGCGGTTCGCCGAGCGGTGCGCCCGCCTGCTCCGCTTCCTGCTCCAACCACTCGCGCGCGGCTTTCTTGCTGGCGATGGCGTGCCCTGGTCCAAAAGTCGCTTGATGCAGCAACTTGTAAATGTCCACCATCTCCGACGCAGGATAGCGCGCTGTCTGCGCGTGAATCAGTGCGACAAGGCGATCGTCCCCCATGCAGGCCCCTCTCTTCACTGCGAACCAACGCCGGCCCATCCGGCAAGGGCCTATTATATGCGGCTTTGGCTTAGGACGCATGACGGAGAAGCGGTTAGCGATTAGCCGTTAGCAGCTAGCGAAAGCGACACGGGAGCAGCAAGCTGCGCCACTACGGAAAACGCAGATCCGGCGCATTCAATTTGCAGGCCACAGCCAACAAGATGCTTCAGTTGCAGCGAACCGCTCAACAAAAACAGCCCCGGACGCGTGGTGCGTGCCGGGGCCGCTTGGTTGCTGCTTCAGGTGACTACTTGATCACGTTGAGCGGGATCGTGCTCTGCTGCGACGCGAGTAGAGTCACGCTCACCCGCGCGGCGACGACTTCCGCCACCGCGCGGAACGCCTGCGCCACTTCAGAGTCGGGCTTTTCCGCGACGATCGGATGCCCCTGATCGCCGCCAACACGCACATCCGCGACCAGCGGCACGCGGCCCAGGAAAGGCACGCCGCGCTCGGTTGCAAACGTTTCGCCGCCACCCTCGCCGAATAGGTCGCCGCTCATGTTTTCGATTACGCCCAAAATCGGGACGTTCAGCTTCTCAAACATCGCCAACCCGCGCCGCGCGTCGTCAACAGCCACGCTCTGCGGCTGCGTCACGATGATCGCGCCGGTCAGCGGGACAGACTGCGCCAGGCTAAGCTGCGCGTCGCCCGTGCCAGGCGGCAGGTCCACGACCATGTAATCCAACTCGCCCCACTCCACATCGGTGAAGAACTGGCGGATCGCGCCGTGCAACATCGGGCCGCGCCAGATCATCGGCGTGTTTGGGTCCGCCAAGAAACCCATGCTCATGACCTTCAGCCCGAAGACCTCAAAGGGAATCAGCTTCTTGTTCGGGGAGAGCTGCGGCTGGGAATACCCCAGGCCGACCATCTTCGGAATGTTCGGGCCGAGGATGTCCGCATCCATCAGGCCGACGCGCGCGCCACTTTGCGCCAGCGCGACCGCGAGATTGACCGAAACGGTGCTCTTCCCGACGCCACCTTTACCGCTGCTGATCGCGATGACGCTGCGGATCGGCGTCTGAATCTGGCCGAAGATACGCCCGTCAGTCGGGACGTTCGAGTCCCACTTAATCTCCACATCACTGATGCCGCTCACCCGCGCCAGCGCGCCCTTAATGTCGCGCGCCATTACGTCTTTGAGCGGGCACGCGGGGGTTGTCAGCATCACGCGCATATGCGCGACACCGGCGTCGTCAATGTTGAGATCGCGAATCATATTTAACGTCACGAGGTCGCGGTGCAGCTCCGGCTCGATCACCGTGCTGAGCGCTTTCATCACCTCGTCGTGCAACTGCTGGTTACTCACTTAGCACCTCGCTGAGATTCTTTACACGCGTATCGTGCGCGGGGAACACGCGCCACCAGACCGCGCCAACCCGGGCCATTATAGCGCGTTTCATAGGGTGGGGCGTGCCAGGACGCCAGAGAAATCGCATTTCGATCCGTTTGGATCGCTTTTTTATGACATTTGTCTTCGTTATTGTACCGGGAACCAGGCGCGCTGGCCAGTCACTACGCGGGTTAGGGAAATGTTACCTGCCGGTCAGTGTCTGGTACAGATTTCGCAATCTGAAGCGCGATTATTATCGTAATCAAACCAAGCCTGCACCTGCTCAACTACCGCGCACAGTATCACAAGGGTACAATAGATAATATCGCGCCAGAGACTGTGGGGCACTGAGTCTGTGGGATCGACCGCTTCTTCGGTGCAGCGGCGGGCGTCTGGCCCGCCTTGTGCCACATGTGCAACTATTCTCCTCGCCGTACGCCATCCAGATATCGAAGTGGCGCTCCGGCACGCGCTTCAGCGCGGCGGGCATTCGGTCATGACAGCCGCCAACCTGGGGGACGTGCTGCCCGCGCTCTATTCTGAGCGAGTCGATCTCGTCATCCTGGACGCGCGCGACGACTGGGAAGCGAGCTACGCGCTCTGCGCCGACATCAAGGCGCGGGTAGAGCTGGGCTTCGTGCCGGTCGCCGTGCTGGACGACGATGCGGAGTGGTTAGACAACGCCGCCGACGACGAGCCGGACGCCGTGCTGATGACACCGGTCGAGGCGCGCGAGGTGGACCAGACTGTTCGCTTTCTGTTGCGTCAGAAGCGCCAGTTTGCGCGCCTGCTCCCCGGCGTCTCCGCGAACCGCGCGAGAGAAATCGAAATGCTCCGCGCGGACATCATCCGCAACGTCTCGCACGAGCTTTCCACCCCGCTGTTGCAGGTGAAGACTGTGATCGCAATGCTGCTCGATCCGGCGTACGACACGTCCCGCGCGACCGTGCTCGACACCATGGCGCGCGAAGCTGCCGCCCGACTGGGCGAAGTAGTCGACAATATTCAGCAACTGGCGCAGGCGCACGCGATCTCGCTTGCCCCGTTCATCGTGGAAGACGCGCTGTCCGGCGGGATCAAGCACCTGCAGCGGAGTTGGACCTGGCAAGAGCACGTCGGGCGCATTGAAGTCCACTCTAGCGCACAGCACGCGATCGTGCTCGGAGACAGAACAGCGACAGCGCGGCTGCTCCAATTGTTGCTCGAAAACGCGCTGAAGTTCAGCCCGCCCGAAGCGTCCGTCCGCCTGATCGCGACGCCGGTCGAGGGCGAGCGCGTGTGGTTCGCGGTGGAAGACTCCGGGATCGGGATTCCGCAAGACGAGCAAGAGCGCATTTTCGAGGCGTTTTACCAGGTCGATCGCTCGCCCCGTCGACGCTACGAAGGCGCGGGAACCGGGCTGGCGCTGGCGATGCTGCTGGCGGACGGCATGGACACGGCCATCGAGGTGGACAGCGCGCCGGGCGAAGGCAGCACCTTCTCGTTCACGCTCCCCCTCGTCGAAACGCACTGACCAACGCGGCAGATTCGCCTGCGCCGCCTGATTACCCCTTTCCGAAAGCCCGATTGACCTTTATAA
>CAZVCM010000069.1:744-16665 GCA_964626105.1 uncultured Thermoflexus sp. | reverse complement strand
CTACCGCTGGATCTTCCTGTTTGACAACATGATCCGCTACGAGGTCCACAGCGACGTGGACGGCAACGACCCGGTCCTTTGCTGGGCGCAGAGCCTGACCAGCGATGCGCAGTTGGAGCTGTTCAACACCACCACCTTCGCCATCCTCACGCCCGAAGCGTGGCTCGTCTTCCCAAACGACAACGCGACCGAGGTGCTGTTCGCCCCGCAGCAGGACGCGCCGTGCGACCAGCCGGGGATGCGTGTCAGCGTGCTGGGGCGCGTCGCCAGCGGTGTAACCGCCGATCAACTGCTGACGGACACATTGGCCCAGCTTGGCGCCGAAGAACTGGCCGAGTCGCGCGAGAATGTCGGCGCGTCGGGCCGCTCGACTGTATTTGACACGGCGTGCAATGACGCGCAGCGCCGCGTCAAGCTGAGCGCGTTCGTGCAGTACGGCAGCGCGTACCAGGTCGAGCAGTGGGCGCCGCCCTCGCATTTCGACCGCTGGCAGCCGGTCTTCCGCAACATGCTCAGCCAGTTCACCCCCGGCACCGGCACGCTGATCCCCGGCGTGACGCTGCCGGTCGATCCGGCGCCCGAGGATCCTGCCGCCGAGCCCGCGCCAGACCAGCCGGAAGGCGCCGCCGCGCCCGATGCCGAATCGTCGGAACCGGGCGAGGCCGAACAGGCGCCCGCGCCGGTCGATCTCGCCGCGCTGCCGCCCTTTCCGCTGGCGCATCTTTTCGTGGATGACGTCTTCCTCGGCACGCTGAACAGCGTCCCAGGCCGCAGCGTCACCAACGCGCCGGATGCCGATCACCGCTTCCTCACTTTCGCGCCGGACGGGTTGGCGCTCGCCTTCATCGACGCGGCGACTGCGCACCTTCGCATGTTGCCGGTCGAAAACGTCTCACCGCGTCTGGTGGCCGAGGGCGTCGCGGCGGACTTTCCCCCGGCGTGGAGTTGGGACAGCGCGCTGATCGCCTATGTCGGCGCGGGCGATGACCCCGCGCAGCGCACGATCTTCAGCGTCCCCGCGCAAGGTGGCACGCCGGAGCCGCTTGGCACGTTCGCGTACGACGCCAACTGCCCCGCGCCGCCGCCCGATCCGGCGGAATCCGCGTACACGCGCGAGGCCGGGCCGAACGGCCAGCGCAACGTGCTCGAATGGCTGCCCAGCGGGCACTTCCTGGTCTCGACCGGCTGCGCAGGCGGCTTCGGCGTGCTCGCCCCCGCCGGTGGAGAATTTGCGCCGCTCGAAGGCAACCTGCTCGGCGGCGCGATCTCGCCGGACCGGACGCGCTTCCTGGCGCGCACCCCGGACGGGCTGGCGATCTTCGATCTGCCGGGCGGCGCGCGGACGGATCTCGGGCTCGGCGCGGGCGCGCAAGCGCTCGGCTGGGCGGCGGACGGCTCGGCGGTGTACTATAGCACCGCGACGCTCGCCGAAGAGCACACGCTCGACAGCGCGGGCGATCAGGCGCGCGGTGAAGCGGTCTTCGGCACGTGGCCGGTAACGATCAGCGTCTACGATCTGGCGTTGGCCCGTGTCGATCTGGTCGGGCCGGTCGAGAACACGCTCTGGCGCGGGCAAGGGCGCGCAGTCGGGCGGATTGCGCCTGCCCCGGATGGCAGCGGCGTGTTGTTCAGCGTCGTGCCGAGCAATCTGCTGCTGGCGGAAGCGTTCCAGGCGGGCGGCGACGCCTTCGCACTGCAAAGCGTGCGGTCCACCCCCGCGTTGTTTTGGCTAGGGCGCGGATCTAGCGCGGCGGTGCTGCTGTCCTATTCCGGGCAGCCGGTCTTCGCGCCCATCACCGCCGCGCCAGAGACGGGCTAACGTTCCGATTTCACCTCACGCCACAGCGCGAGACGGTTACCGGACGGATCAGCGAAAAACGCCATTTCGCCAAAATCGCCCACCATAAAGGGCGACGAGAGCGCCTTGCCACCGTGCGCCTCGATCGCGTTGAGATCGGCCTGGATGTCCTTGCTGTCGAGGTAGAGGATCACGGTGCCCGGCTGATAGAAGTCCTGCACATCTGGCAAACCGCCGCCCACATTTCCCGCCATGACCAGCGTATAGGGGCTGGGTTGCTCGCGGTGCTCGAACTCCCAGCCGAACACGTCGCGAAAGAAGCGACCCGTAACATCACGATCTTTTGCAGGAAGCTCAAAATGCACGATGTCACGCTTTTCCACTTCAAATTCTCCTGGTATCGCCCCATGTCACCACACCCCTATGATAGCACATATGTTCTATCAGAGTCAAGCGCCGCACCCCGCCCGTAGGCGAACCGTAGCACATTCATGGTTGCATCTGTTCGGTATCCTTCGTATCCTAGTATGGGCGCGCCGGACATCCGGCGGCTTCATCTGTACGGATAGAGGACTTCGGATCGCATGACCTTCTCTCGCACCATGCGCCGGTCGCTGAGTTTGCTCGTGATCGGCTTGGTCTTCACCCTTTTCGCCAGCGCGTGCGGCAATGACACGGAAGCGCTGCGCGTCTACGTCACGCCGACGCCGCAGGACGACACCGCCGGGCAAGAGCCGCCGCAAGACGCGGGCGGCCTGGTCGCGGTCTCCGATCAGAGCACGCGCGAGCAGCCTGACACGGGCGCGCTTTCGACGCCGACACCGGGATCGTTCGGGCCGATCATCACTGCTGTGCCCGCCTCGGAAACCGCGCCGCCGACCACGCCCGCGCCGACCGCGACAGCAACCGACACCGCAACGCCGACGCTGACGCCGACTGTCACCAGCACGCCGACCGCGACGCTGTCCCCCACTCTGACGCTCTCCCCAACGCCTACCGTCGAGGGCACGCCGCTGCCCACCTACAACGCAGACCTGATGGGCATCCAGATCAACGCGAATATGTCCAATGAGGACTTCGCGACGATGCTCTGGCTGACGCAGCGGCTGGGCGTGAAATGGGTGAAGTTCCAGATGTCGTGGAAAGAGATGGAGCCAGAGCGCGGGCAGTTCAGCGACGTGTTCTACCGCTATCGCGTCTTCGTGCAGGATGCCAACGCCGCCGGGTTCGACGTGCTGCTGAGCATCGCCAAGGCGCCCGCCTGGGCGCGCGCCACCGCCGAGGAAGACGGCCCGCCCGCCAACCCGCAAGACCTGGCGACCTTCATTACGACGCTGATGAGCGAGGTGCGGGTTGATATTGAGGGCCGCTCATATTTCGACGCGATTGAGGTCTGGAACGAGCCGAACCTGCGCCGCGAGTGGAACGGCGCGGAGCTCAGCGGCGCGGCGTATATGCGCCTGTTCGACACGGCGTATCACGCCATCCGTAACGGCGAAGGCGGCCACAGTGTGACGATTGTCTCGGCGGGCCTCGCGCCGACCGGCATCAACGACGGCGTGAACGCGATCGATGACCGCGAATACCTGCGCCAGATGCTCGCCGCCGGGCTGGCTAATCCGGGTTATCAGAACATCGCCGTGGGCGTGCATCCTTACGGCGCCGCCAACCCGCCGGACGCGCGCTGCTGTGGCAATTCAGAGCGCGGCTACGACCAGGACCCGACGTGGTTCTTCCTCGACACGCTCGAAGACTACTACGCCATCGTCCAGAGCAGCGGCAACCCGAACCTGCAACTGTGGGGGACTGAGTTCGGCTGGGGGACGTACGAGGGCTTTGTAAACCCGGAAGGCACGCCCGTCCCGCCACCTGCCGACCCGCCTTATTTCGAGTGGCTGACCCAGGAAGAACAGGCGCATTACACGTTGCGCGCCTTTGAGATCGCGCAGAGCCTGCCGTACCTCGGCCCGATGTTCCTCTGGAACCTGAACTTCTCCGCGTCGGAGAGCATCGAGCAAGCCGACCCGCAGTCCGCCTACGCGCTGCTCGTGCCGAACGTGACCGATCCGCTGCGCCCGGCGTTCAAGCTGCTGGAAGCCGCGCCCAAGATCGGCGGCGTCCAGCCCTGAGCCGGACGCTGATCCATCGCGCAAACACAACGGGAGCTGTTGAGGCTCCCGTTTTTCATGCGCAGTCGCGCCGCGCCGGTCAGTCTTCATCGCGGCTGGCGGCAAGCTGCTCCAGGTGTTCCTCATAGTGCCCGAAGGTGTTGCCCTCGATCCAGTCCGCGAACGGGCGCCCGTTGGTCCACGTATAGCGGTGTGGATCGAACAGGTCCGCCTCGTCAGAGCGCTCGATCAGCGCGAGCAGGTCTTCATACGCCTGCCGCTCGTCGCGCAGCACTTCGTCCAGCGTGTGCACCCGGTTCTCGATAAACACCCGCGCGTTCAGCTCGTCAATCGAAGCTTCCTGCATCGGTGTGGGCGTCTCGCCGCGTTGGAGCGCGCTCAACATCTGGTGCGCGCGGCGCTCCCAGAAGCCGATATGCGCCATCAAGTCTTTGAACGACCACTCGTTGTCCAGAATCGGCTCAGACAGCCGCCCGGTAGGGACTTCCGCCATCGCGGCTTCGAGGCGCGCTCGCCCCTCGCGGACCCGCTGAAGCAGTTCTGCTTTCGTCATGACGTGCGGTCTCCTCTCCTGATCGGACGATAGGGTCGGTCAATCGCGTGCAGGCATAGTGTAGCGCACCTGCCCGAAAACCGTGACACGCCGCCCGGCGCAAAAAGCCGGGTCCGCACGCACGCGGCCCGGCTGTCATCAATACGCGATCCGGCGGGGATTAGCCGCCGAGCAAGCGCCGCAGCCACTCGAACAGCAGCGCGCCGCCCAGCCCGATACCTTGACCCAGCTCCATCGCAAACGCTTCGCTAATCGCCATCAAGCGATCCAGCACAGCGCGGCTCTGCACGTCACCGGCTGGCGCGGCGGGCGCCTGCCCGATCACCTGGGGCGTGGGGGTGGCTTGCGGCGCGGCGACCTGCCCGCGCGGCGTGATGGTCGGCACCGGCGTCGCGCGCTGTTCGCTGCCGGCCTGCCCCTCGTCGCCGATCACCGTGACCGGCTGCGTCGCTTCCGCTTCGCCCGATCCGCCGCCGGGACGGCCCGTCAGCGGGTCGATCGAGCCGGGTCCGAGGATGATCAATTCCTGACCAGGGACCAGCAGCGGGGTGTTCGGCTGGATGCCTTCGTTCAATTCGGCAATCGACTCGCGCGTCACGCCATGTTCGGCGTACGCATAGGCGATGCTCGACAGCGTATCGCCTTCCTGAATGATGTGGACGATGCTGCCATCCGGGCGGGTGCCCTGCGGCACGACGAACGGTGCTTCCTGCACCGGCGGCGGCGCTGGAGCCTCGCCACCCTCACCGCCCGTGCCACCGCTGCCACCCGGCGTCACCGGCTCGTCGGTATTCACAAGCTGCGCCGCATCCCAATAGACGTTGTTGAGCGCCAGCCCCTGCGCTTGCGTCATGTACAGGAAGACGGTCACCGCGTCGCCCTGCGACTCGGCTACCACGCTCGGAATCGCCCACTGATCGTACGGCGCTACGCCGCCCGACCACACGATGCTCGCCGAGTTCGGGTCCGTCCCGCCGGTCGGATCAATTCCGATCCGTACCGACGCACCCGCCGACGGATCTGAACGCCGGTAAGGATAGTCCGGGATCACGCACGAGTATTCGCGGTCGTTGCAGGTGTACAGCCACGCATGCGCCGAGAAGCGCAGCCGCGTGCCCGGCGCCAGACCGCCGACACGCTGGTAGCCCGCCGCCGTAAATGCGCCATCTCCCTGCTTGACGTTCCACGACACCTCGCCATCGATCACCTGCAGCGGGTCGGTATGCGGGAACGCTTCCGGCGCCCCGGCGCCTACCCACAGGTTCCAGCCGTTCGGCGCGGTGCGAGTCGCCGCACCTTGCCCCTGATACGGACGCTCCATGCCCCCGTTCACCAGCAGATTCGTCTGAGCGCCCGCTGGTTCATCCGGCGAGATCAGCGCCCCGCCCAGCAGCGCAAGCACGAGCGCGACCAGTCCAAGCACGCGCACTTTTGTCATCCCTTTAACACTCCTACCACAGCCCTTGGCTTCTAGCGATTAGCAGTTAGCAATCGGCTTAGCTAATTACTAGTCGCTGAGGGCTAATCGCTGCAACGGTTCGGAGTATACCGCACCCTCAAAGCATGTCAACGCGGCGCGGCGCCGCCAGCAGGCGCGCACCACGCTGCCGAACTTCATTTCTTCTCTCCCAAAACTCAGGGATCGCGAGCCGGTCGTTCGCGTGCTTGTTCCTTCCCTCGTTCTGGGACAAGGACCCGACCGAAGGTCGGAAGGATGGGGGCTTCGCGGACCGCTGCTTTCCTTACAAGGGTGGCAAGGCGGCGGGCTGGGCGCCCGTCTCCGCGAGGAAGTCGTCGAGGTAGGTGATCAACTCTTCGGGCGCGTCTTCCGCCAGCAGATGCCCCGCGCCTTCGATCAGGTGCGGGCCGCGCGCCGACAGCATATGCCGCCGCAAATGCCGCGCGACATCTGGCCCGAAGATGGGATCGCGCTCGCCCCACAGCAGCAGCGTGGGGATGTGCTCCAGCTCCGCCAGCCCGCGCGCGATCTCGCGCAACCCGGGCGCCGACGGATGGTCCGGCCCGGTCGGGATCATGCGCGGAAACTGCACCAGCGCATTGCGGCTGCGGTTCTCGCGGAATGGCGCGCGATAGCCCGAAATCACCGCTGGAGAGAGGTGGCGCGCCGTGATGCGCTGAAGAAAGACGGTCGGCGCGAAGTTGAACGTGCGGAACAGTAATTCGCCGATCCCCGGCAGCGTCACCAGGCGCACCAGCCGTTCGAGGCGCGGCGGGTGCGTGTCCTGAAAGCCCCAGGTGTTCATCACCACCAGGCGGCGGACCTTCGTGCAGTGGCGGATCGTGTAGCCCAGCGCAAACGGCCCGCCCCAGTCTTCCATGATCAGCGTGCTCTCGGGCAGCTCCAGCGACACCATCAGCTCTTGCAGATTGTGGATATGGCGGCGCAGCGAATGATAGCGCCCGCCGCTGGGCTTGTCGCTCAGCCCGAACCCAATGTGATCCATCGCGATGCAGCGAAACCCGCGCGCCGCGTAATACACCAGCAGCGCGCGGAACGTGAAGCTCCACGTTGGATAGCCATGCACGAAGACCAATAACTCCCCCTCGGGCGGGCCTTCGTCAACATAGTGCATCTGCTTGCCGTCGCTCAGCGTAACAAAACGCGAGCGGAACGGGTACAGCGCACGGCTCGGTTCGGGCAACACGGCAGTTGCCATGCAAATCCTCTCTCGTCAGAAATCAGTGCTGCCGGCGCGCAAACCCGAAACCGCAGACGCCAGCGCCCGGCGCCGGTGATGCGCGATTGTTAATTGTACGTCAGGTTCCGTATTTCGGGGAACCGCGCCACAACGTGCCGCCACTGGTCACTACGCACACTCGGCACACTTGCGGTATACTCACTCGCGCTATCATGGGGTCTCCTACCCCCACCTCATGTCACGCAAGGAGCGAAACCGCCACATGGACGTCTTATGCCTCGGTGAAGCACTGATCGATTTCGTCTCGCGCGAGCGCGGCGCGACGCTTGTCACAGCGACCCAGTACACCGCCGCGACCGGTGGCGCCCCGACCAACGTGGCTGCCGGTTTGAGCAAGCTCGGACGCCATGCTCGCCTGATCGCGACGGTCGGTGATGACGCCTTTGGCCGCAAGATCGCGAGCGATCTCGAAGCAGTGGGGGTGGACTGCGCGCTGCGCCTGGATCCCGAGCATTTCACGACGCTGGCGTTCGTCAAACAAGGCGCCGAGGGCGACCGTGACTTCGAGTTTAGCTCGGGCGCGCACGATTTTCTGCTGCCCGAGCAGGTCAGCGCGGACACCGTCCGGCAGGCGCGCGTGCTGCATTACGGCTCGATCAGCCTGCGTGCGCCGATCTCCCGCGAAACTACGCTCAACGCCATCCAGGCCGCCAAAGACGCGGGGGTTGTCTGCTCGTGCGACCCAAACTGGCGCGCGAACCTGTGGCTCGATCACAACGCCGGGCGCGCAGCGATGATCGAAGCAATCTCCCACGCGGACATTCTGAAGATCAGCGCGGACGACCTGGCGTTTGTCGTGCCGAACGAGTCAGACTACGAAACCGCGCTGCGCGAAGCGGGTTTCTCCGGCTGGCTGGCGGCGGTGACGCTGGGCCGTGGCGGCTCGTGGTACATCAACGGCCAGCGGACCGGGCAAGTCCCCTCGCCGCACGTTCACGTTATCGAAACCACCGGCGCGGGCGACGCATTCACCGCGGCCCTGCTGGACCGCTTGCTCGAACACGATCTCGACGTGTCCGCGCTGGACGACGCCGCGCTCGAGCAGATCGTCCACCGGGCGTGCGCGGCGGGCGCGCTGACTGCCACCGGCTACGGCGCGATTCCCTCGCTGCCGGATGCGCGCAGCATCGACGCGCTGCTGCGCATGGTCGGCGTCGACGCCGGGCGCTAAACCCGACCCCGCGCGCCTCACTTCGCCTCTACGTTTGCGCGAGCGAGGTACGCGCGCCGCCGGTTGATTCGGAACGCGATCGCAGCCAGCACGACCGCCACCGCGATCACAAACGCCGCAGTTCCAAAAGCGAACGCAATCCCCTCGACAATCGCCCAGGGCGGGCCTTCGCTCGCGTCTACGCCGGGCGGCAGGTCCGCCAGGGACAGCACGCGGCTGGCGAACATCGCGCCCATCAGCGGCAAGCCGGTCACCTGCCCCATGGTGCGAGACAGCGACAGCAGCCCGGACGCCATACCGAGACGCTCGCGCGGGGCCGAGCCCATGATCGCGCTGTTGTTCGGTGACTGAAACAGGCCCGCGCCCAGGCCCAGCGGCAGCAGGCGCACGACATAGCCCGCCGCGGTGGTATCCGTCTCCAGCGACGCGACCGACAGGCACGCGCCCACGACGATTACAAGCCCCAGCAGCGAAATACCGCGCGAGCCGTACCGGTCCGACAGCGCCCCGGCGACCGGCGCAGTCACCCCCAGTGCCACCGGCACGGTCACCAGGAACAGCCCGACGTGCTGCGGATCGTAGCCCATGACGCGCTCCAGATAGAACGGCATCACGAACAGGCCCGCGAACACGACAAACACCAGGAACCCGGTAAGCAGGCTGATGCTGAACAGCGAATCGCGGAACAGGCGCAAGTCCACCATCGGCTCGCGCAGGCGAGACTCGACCACTAGAAAGACTAAAAATCCGGCCAGCGCGCCGATCAACAGCGTTGTGATTTCCGGGCTGCCCCAGCCACGCGTCGGCCCGAAGGTCAGCCCGATCGCCATGCAGACGAGCGTCACGAACAGCAGCACCGCGCCGATCCCGTCGAACCGCTGCCCGCCGGGCGGGCGCCAGTCCGGCACATAGCGCCGCGCCAGCCAGAACCCGACGATCCCGACCGGCAAATTGACCAGAAAGATCCAACGCCAGCCGACCGTCCCGATCAGCAGCCCGCCGATCGTAGGGCCGATGCTGATCCCCAGCGAGACGATTGTGCCGGAGATGCCGAGCGCGCGCCCGCGCTCTGTCGGCGGAAACGCCTCGGTGACGATCGCCATGCCCAGCGCCTGCATCATCACCGCGCCCAGCCCCTGAAAGGCGCGAAAGCCGATCAGGAAGCCAACCGTCGGCGCAATGCCGCACAACAGCGAGCCGATTGTAAACACGACCATGCCGCTCAGATAGATACGCCGCTTGCCGATCATGTCCGCCAGCCGCGCCACGCCGAGCATCAGCGACGTGATGACCAGCAGATAGCTCACCACCACCCACTGCACCGTCGCGAACGACGTGTCGAAGACTGCTTCCAGCGTGGGCAGCGACACGTTCACAATGCTACCGTCAATGGTGGAGAGAAAAATACCCATCGCGACGCTGAGCAGAACCCACCACTTCTGCGAGTAATCAACGGTTGAATCCGCCTTTGAAGGCGGCGCGGAGAGTTTCGCTGTCATAGAATACCTGTATGGCGTGTGACCGACCTGGTCCCGGAAGTCGGGCTAGCCAAGTATAGCGTAGCTCTATACAATCGGTAGCTTGTTTGACCAACCGGACCGAAAAGGACCATCTTCCGGATGAAGATTCATACCACTCTGGACGACAGCGCGGCCCGTATCCCGCTGAGCATCCGCAGCACCGAGGGCGTCTGGGATCGTAGCGCGGACCTGCGCAACTCGCCGGGGGTGCAGCTTGTCGAGCTAGCGACACAACACTGGCTCAACACCGGCGTGACGCTGGTCGAGGAGCTGGCATACTACTTTGAGCACAATCAAGCCAGCGAAGACGATCCGTACGCGCTCACCCGCTGCTACGATCACCGCACGCAGCTTGAAGACTTGCTGAGCGATCTGTACAACCGGCCCATCGAACAATTGATCGCGCTCTCCGAGCTAGAGTCGTTCTTTCCCGACAGCTTCACTGTAGAGTTACCCTTCACGGTGGCGTTCAGCGTGGTCGGCGCGCCTGCGTTTGGCTATGTGCGCACCTACAGCGACTCCGAAGGCGAAGAATCGCACGGGCTGGTGGTGAACCTCGCGCAGGCGCAGCCGCACCTGGAATCAACGTTCGGCCAGTTCTCGCTCGATCTGCTGGTCGACACCATCCGCGACGGCTTTTTTAATCACGAAGCATTCCGCGTGGTCTATCACGAGTATCTGGCGCAGTCCGAGCGCGGCCCCGCGCGGCCCATCGACCGCCTGAAAAGCGCGTTACTCAGCCGGGGAATCGCATGGTATCTCAGCTACTGCCGCAACCTCGCGTTCTACGACGAGATTCTCGACCTGCAAACCGGCGCCCTGGACGATCACATCGCCGCGTGGAACCGGGTGGTTGATACGGTGCGGCGCAAGAACCACACCGAGGCGCTGTTTGACGACTGGCTCGAAATGCCCGAGCCTCGCGCGCCCGGCGAGATGAACCTCGACGTGCTCGGCTATTTTGCGGCGCGCGCTATCGCGGAGAAACACGGGGACGCCGGGCTGCGCGACTCGGTCACCGAAGGACCGGACCGTTTCATCGCGCTGTTCAACGAGGCCAGCCCCGCGCCGCTGGAAAAGTAGGGCGCTGCCCCCATCCTCAGAAACGCAAACGGGGCGCTCTGATCGACAGGGCGCCCCGCGTGTTCTCCCTCGGTAGCGTCAGCCTATTGCTGCTGTTCGAGCGTGATATCCCCCACGTTGGCATTCAGCGTCAGCGCTGGGCCGCCAGTGCCGAGCGTGGCGGTGAGCGTCGCGCCGGGGATATGCTTCTTCAGGTCACGGTGCGAGGCCATCAGCCCGCGCATCGCGATCGAGCCGACCTCGGTGCTGGCTTCCAGCTCCGCGCCCGCGTTCTCTGGTAGGCGCACGATCACCTTACCGACATCAGTCGTGATCTCCGCGCTGCCCGCGTCCGCCAGAGTGCCTTCAAAGCGGATGTTGCCTACGTTTCCCTTGATGGACGTATTCGACCCGGCGCTGACGTTTCGCAGCGTGATATCACCAACATCATCAGCGATCACCAACTGATCGAGCGTCTGAAGATCATTCGCCCGGACATCGCCCACGCCATTCCGCACCACCAGGTCAAGCGTGCGCGGGACAGTAATCGTCAGGTCCACTTTGTTCGCGCGTGAGCGCTGCGGGCGTGGCGGCTGAACCGCGTCGATCTCCACCCGCCCGGCTTCATGCGTGAAGGAAACCGTCATCGCAGCCAACTCGCGCTCGGCCTCGGCTTCGGTGGCGCCATACGCAGTGAACGTGTATTCGACGTCGATCGCGTCTGTCTCAGCGCCGCGCACCGTGACCGCCCCAACGCCATTTCGCACGTCGAGCGCAACCGCCGCGCCAGCATCCAGCGCAATAGTCTCCTGGTGTGTTGCAGTCGCTTCTATCTGCATCCCTATAGTGATCTCCTGTCCGCACCCGGTCATGCCCAGGATTGCGATGCTGATAACCCCCAACAGGGCGATTTTGCTCATGGGACCTGCGCTCCTTGTCGTTTGTGAAGCTCGGCACAAACTATTACGCAGAGCGCAAGTCCGGGTTGCGTTACTACTGCGCGTTGATCCGGATTTCGCCGACGTCGATGGTGATTTCCAGCAGCGGCGCGGTGCCCTCGCCCGAACCGAACGTGCCGGTCCAGCGCTCGTTGGTCACTTCCTGTCGGTGATCGACGCCCGAGACATCCAGGGCAGGATCGACACTGATGTCGCCCACATCGGTGAAGCCTTCAACGCGAAGGTACGCGTCTTCTGGAAGGTCGAGGGACACTTCGCCCACGTCCACTCGCAGGCGGGAATCGGTCAAGTCTTCGCTCAATGTGCTGTGGAGAGCGATTGATCCAACATCGACCTGAGCGTCCACGTGGCTGACCTGCACATCGTTCCCGATCCGCAGCGAGCCAACATCGACGCTTGCCACCAGGTCATAGACCGTATCCGGCGGGACGCTGATCACCAGATCGACAGAGTCGATGTGCACGAGCGAAAATCTAGAACTGGGGCTCTCGACGGTCAGACTCACTTCGCCCTCGGCCGTTTCTTCCAACCGGATGACCACGTCGTTCAGGCGATCGCGCGCCTCACCCCGGCTGATGCTGTATGCACGCTTGACATAATCGACCACGATCGTGCCCTCAGCGCCGGTTTCGATTGTGACGTCGCCCACATCATTCTGGACGGTGAAGGCCAGCGCGTCGCCGGTCACATCGATCTGCTCAGTGCCGCGCTCGGTCACCTCGCTGCCCGCGATCATCGCGCTGAACGCTACCCCGCCGATGCTCAGGAACACGAGCGGCACCACCAAGCACAGGCAGCACAGCATCGCGCAGCCGCCGAGCACGAACCACGGCCACCGGCGGCGGCGACGCGGCGGCTCCGGCTCCAGATAGTATTCCTCGTTTTTCTTCTTCTTTTCTGGCTCAAAAATCTCAGCTTCGTAGCGCTCAGGCTCCATCGCAGCCATCTCCCAAACTACGCGACGCACCTGCCGCCGCGCCTGGATATTTCAGGGCGAGTCATGAGGTCTTGCTGAGACTGTATACGTACGAGAAGGATCTGTGTTGCAAGCGCGGCGATCAGCCAGCAGGGGGCGCGCTCGTGGCGTCGTCTTCGGCGGCGAGCGCGGCGGTGCATTCCGCGCAATACCCCGTGAAACATGAGTGCGCCGCGATCACCGTCACGCCGAGCGTGGCGGTCACTTCCTCGCGGAATGCGTCAACAATATCCGGCTCGACCGGCACTTCCCGCCCGCAACGCTTGCAGGACAGCGTGTACCGTTCGTAGACCGAGCGAAAGCGGTATTCCTCGCGCTCCTGGTCGCCGCCGACGTTGCGCCCGTCTACCAGGCGCAGTTCCTTGAACAGCGCCAGCGTGCGATACACCGTCGCCAGGCTGAGCGATGTGCCGCGCTGTTTGGCGAGGCGATGCAGCGCTTCGGCGCTGAGATAGCGCCGCTGTTGCCGGAGCACGTCCAGCAGCGTGCGACGCTGCCCAGTGATGCGGTGTCCGGCGCGGCGAAACGCTTCGAGGATCGCAGCTTCTTCGCGGTCGGCGCGCTCGGCGTCCGGCGCAGCGTTGAGATCGCTGAGCGGCACAAAATCGGCAGAGGATGGGTTCAACGGGTGGTTCATTGCGTATCCTGAGTCTCTTTCCTTCTACTCAGACATTATGTCACACTCCGCCAGGGTTCGAAACCACTGCGCCGCCTTTCCTCGCCGCACAGGTCAAAACTCTGTATATTTTTAAAGAACTTGTGTATATTTTTATAGATTTGGACGTTGCCGCCCGCCGGATCAACCGTTAGAATGACATACCGGACACGAAAATACTCGGTTATCGTTCACCTACCATTTCAGGAGACATCCAAGCATGAACCGTTCCTTTTCTCCGCGTCGCAGTCTGATTGTGCTGCTGGCCTTTGCGCTGGTGCTGGCGCTGGGCGCGCCCGTTGCGTTCGCCCAGGACGGCGAAGCGCGTACGTTCACCGATGCGCTGGGGCGCGAAGTCACCATTGAAGCGCCGCCGCAGCGCGTGGTCGGCCTGAGCGCGTCGATTACCGACGTGCTGTTCGCGCTCGGCGTTACCCCAGCGGGCGTCACCGAAGGGATTGAGGACCCGGCTGCCGCCGACCTGCCCACCTTCGGCACCGGCTACCAGCTTGATTTCGAGGCGATGGCCGCGCTGGAGCCTGACCTGATCCTCGCCAATGCCCAGCTTCAGGCGCAGATGGCCGATCAGCTCAGCGCAATCGCGCCGACGCTCTTCGTTCTGACGCTGACCGCGGACGATGTCCCCGCCAACATCCGCATGATTGGCGAGGCGACCTGGGCGGACAGCACTGCCAAGGCGCTGGCGAAAGCCTATGAGGATTTCCTCGCGTTTGTGCCGGTTGCCGCAGCGGGGCACGAAGGCCCCTCGGTCCTGATCATCGTCGGCACCCTCAGCGCTCCAAACTTCGGCAAGAGCAGCACCTACCTGGGCGATATGGTCACGAAGCTCGGCGGGACGATCGTCGGTGACGACCAGCCGGACGCGGGTCCCTTCCCCGGCTACGCGCAGTTGAGCGTTGAAGCCGTGGTAGAAGCCGATCCCGACATGATCCTGACGATCACGCGCGGCGCGCCCGGCACGGCCCCGATCCCCGAGGCGATGGAGTCCGATCCGATCTGGTCGTCGCTGAGCGCGTTCCAGAACGGGCAGGTCTATGAGCTGGACAACCGCCTTTACGTCGAGGCGCCCGGCCCGCGCTTCACCGAGGCGCTGACCAACCTGTTCCAGTTGTTCTATGGCGGGGAGAATTAGTGCACACTCCGGCTCAACTGGTTGCCACGAGTTCAGTGCAGTTCGCGAGCCAGGCGCGGTGGCGCCTGGCTTCGCGCACGCTGGTCGGCGTGCTGAGTTTCGCGCTGCTGGCGGCGGGGATCGTCTATTCGCTCGGCAGCGGATCGGTCAACATCCCCAGCAGTGATGTCATCGCGGCGCTGCGCGACCGCGCAAGCGTCGCCCGCATGACCGGCGTGATCGTGCATGAGGTCCGCCTGCCGCGCGTGCTGATTGGCGCGGTGGTCGGGATGAACCTGGGCGTTGCGGGGACGCTGTTGCAGGGCGTTGTGCGCTCTCCGCTGGCGGACCCGTACATCCTCGGCGTGTCGGCGGGTGGCGGGCTAGCAGCGGCGATCACCTCGCTGATGATCCCGGACTTTCCGCCCGGCGCGGTGCCGCTGGCGGCGTTCGTCGGCGCGTTGATCGGCGCGCTAATCGTCTACGCCATCGCGTGGGATGGCTCCGGCGTGACGACCGTCCGGCTTGCGCTGGCAGGCGTCGCGCTGACCGCCATGCTCAGCGCGTTCACGACAACTGTTGTCGTGATGACGGTCGAGGTTGGCGCGCAGACCGTTTTCCAGTGGCTCGTCGGCGGCTTGTACACCGCCGGATGGACGCAATATCATCTGATCGTGCCCTATGCGGCGGTTGGATTCCTGCTGGCGATGCTGCTCGCCGGGCGCGCGAACATCCTGGCGCTAGGCGATGACGTGGCGCAGGGGCTTGGCTTACGCGTCGAGCAAACACGCTTCCTGATGAGCGCCGTCGCCGCCATCCTGGCCGGAAGCTCAGTCGCCGTCGCCGGACTGGTCGCGTTCGTCGGGCTGCTGGTGCCGAACATCGCGCGGCGGCTCGTCGGCTCGGACTTCCGCTTCCTGATCCCGACAAGCATGTTGCTCGGCAGCGCGCTGATGGTCTGGGCGGACGCGGCGGCGCGGGTGATCTTCCCGACGCTGCTCGGCAACGCCAATATTGAGATTCCCGTCGGCATTGTGACAGCCGTCGTTGGCGGGCCGCTGTTCCTGTGGCTGGTGCGCGCGCGCCGCACGCAGTGGTAGGGGGTGCGCAGATGAAGAACAAACAACGCTCGCAGCCCATCCTCGCGGCGGACCGTCTGACGCTCGAATACCGGCGCGGCCATCCTGTCGTGTGCGATCTGTCGCTGGCGGTCGAGCCGGGCGAGATCGTCGCGCTGGTCGGGCCG
>CAZVCM010000069.1:0-734 GCA_964626105.1 uncultured Thermoflexus sp. | reverse complement strand
GGCCGAACGGCTCCGGCAAGAGCACGCTACTCCGTGCGCTGGCCCGCTTGATGCGCCCGCAGCGCGGATCGGTCATGCTCAACGGGCAGGCGATCCATCGCCTGAACCCGCGGAAAGTCGCGCAGCAGCTTGCCATCCTGCCGCAGAATCCGGCGGCGCCCGAAGACCTGACCGTGCGCGATCTCGTCGCACGCGGACGGTTTGCGCGGCAGGCGTGGTGGCGGCCCAGCACCACCCGAGACCGCGACGCGATCGGCTGGGCGCTGGAAATGACCGGGCTGGTCGACTTTGCGCCGCGCCGCCTCAGCACGCTCTCCGGTGGGGAGCGCCAGCGAGCGTGGATCGCGCTCGCGCTGGCGCAAGAGCCGCGCATCCTGCTGCTCGACGAGCCGACGACCTTCCTCGACATCAGCCACCAGCTTGAGGTGATGACGCTGTTGCAGACGCTCAACCGCGAGGGCGATCTCAGCATTGTGATGGTGCTGCACGATCTGAATCAGGCGGCGCGTTTCAGCCACCGGCTGGTTGCGATCCACACGGGGCAGGTCTACGCCGCCGGAACGCCGGACGACGTGCTGACTGAGACGATGATGCGCGAGGTTTTCCAGGTCGAGGGCACGATCGGGCGCGATCCGTTCGCCGGGACGCCGGTCTTCACGCCGCTGCAATCGGTGCGAGGGCAGAATGGAAGCGGGCGGCCCGATCCAGCGCCTGCCGGTGGGTGTGGCGATTTC
>CAZVCM010000068.1:0-16864 GCA_964626105.1 uncultured Thermoflexus sp. | reverse complement strand
CCTGGTCGTGGCGCGGGCCCCCCCGGCGGGGTTGCGCCGGTGGACCGCGAGCAGATGGTGGCCCCGCTGCAGGCGGCGATCGACGCGGGGATCAAGATCATCACGGTTGACACCTTCGTCGGTGACGGCGACTATGTCAACGGCCCGATAACCTTCCCACTGTCGTACATTGGCTCGGACAACGTCGAGGGTGGCCGCATTGCGGCGCACGCGCTGGCCGACGTGCTGGGCGGTGAGGGCAAGGTCTTCATCGAGAATACGAATGTCGGTGTCAGCACGACCGAACAGCGCAGCCAGGGCTTCCGCGAGGGAGTTGCGGAGTATCCGGGTATGGAAGTGGTCGGCGAGGAATACTCGCTGGACGACGCGAATACCGCTGCTGAGCAAACGGCTGCTGTGCTCCAGCGCGAGCCCGAACTCGCCGGGATCTTCGGCGTGAACGTGTTCAGCGCGCAGGGCGCAGGTAACGCGGTGCTCAACGCTGGGCTGGGTGGCGCTGTGCAGGTCATCGCGTTTGACGCGACCGAGTTTGCGATCGAGCAGCTTCGCGCGGGCACGGTGACTCTCGTCATCGCGCAGAAGCCGTTCGACATGGGCTACATGGCGGTTGAGTTCGCCATGGCGGACTGGCGCGGTGTCACCAGCCTGCCGACGCGCGTCCCGACCGGCTACGCGGTGATCACGGCGGAAAATGTGGACGATCCGGAAATCGCCCGGTTCATCTATCAGGTTCCCTAAAGCGATACCCTGATCGCACAGGGTGGTGCGGAGGCAGCGCGCCATCGCACCACCCAAACCCGCAATCGTGAGGAGATTGTTTGATGGCGTTGGATGCAACGACAGAAGCGCCAGCCGCAACCGCCCAGAAACCGCGCACTTTCGAGCAGCGCACAATTCTCACCGTCAGCAAGGTCTGGTCGTGGCTGTTTCTGCTCATTTTGGTCGTCTTTTTCTCTTTCGAAGGCACCGGATTTGTCTCGGTTCGCAACTCGCAAAACATCTTAGTCGCCATCACGCCGATCCTGCTGATGGGCCTGGGTCAGACGTTTGTCATTATCGCGGGCGGGATTGATCTGTCGGTCGGGTGGGTGATGGGCCTGGCGTCGGTGGCGTCTGCGCTGGTGATCCGCGACACCGTGTCGCTGCTGACCGTCGAGGCAGAGCGGCAGGGCCTCTCAAGCGTCTTCCACAGCGTGTTCACGGCGATTGGCGCGGGCGGCGCGCCAGAAATCTTCGCGATTATCCTGGGCATTATCATGGGCGTCGGCGTGGCCTGTGTCGCCGGGCTGATCAACGGGGTGATCGTCGCCAAGCTGCGCGTGCCCCCCTTCATTGTGACGCTTGGCCTGTCGTTTGTCGCGCGCGGAACGGCGCTGTTGCTTTCTGGCGGGAATATCGTTGGCGGGCAGCCGACCATGCTGCGCGATTTTGGCAACGAGTCGCTCTTTTACCTGGTGCGCGGCGAGCAGAAGGCGTTTTACATCCTCAACCGTCCGGAGCTCACTGGCAACGAGCTGCGCCTGCTGGACCGCATTTTGCCCTGGCCGGTCGTGATCTGGATCGTGCTGGCGGTGATCATGGCGTTTGTGCTGCGCAGCACGCAGTTCGGGCGCCACACCTACGCGATCGGCGGCAACAAAGAGGCCGCGCTGCGCGCAGGGATTCCGGTTGACAGCCACCTGATCAAGTTGTACGTCCTATCGGGCTTCACGACCGGCATCGCGGGTGTGCTGAACACCGCGCGCTATTCCGGTGGCTCGTCGATTGCGGGCGATCCGTTATTGATGTCGTCGATTGCGGCGGTAGTGATCGGCGGGGTGAGTCTGTTCGGCGGGGTAGGGCGCGTCAGCGGGACGGTCGTCGGCGCGCTGATTATTGCTGTGCTGCAAACGGGCCTCATCATGATGGCGGTCGAGACGTTCTGGCAGTATGTGATCGTCGGGATTGTGGTCATTATGGCCGTGTTGATGGACCAGGCGCGCGACCTGATTGCCGGACGTGCTGAAGCGTAAGGATGCGGTGATGGAGCCTTTGCTTGAAGTTAAGAACCTGACCAAGCGCTTCGGCGGTCTGACGGCGGTCAACGGTGTGGATTTCGCGGTGCGTCCGGGTGAAGTGGTCGGGCTGGTCGGCGAGAACGGCGCGGGCAAATCCACGCTGATCAAGATGGTGTCCGGCGTCTACCAGCCGAACGATGGCGAAATTTACTTCGACGGGAAGCGCGTCGAGATTTCGCACCCGGCCCAGGCGCGCGAGCTGGGGATCGAGACGATTTACCAGGACCTTGCGCTGGCCGGGAACCTCGACGTGCCCGCCAATATCTTTCTAGGGCGCGAAATGAAGCGCAGCTTGCTCGGCGGCGTGATCCGCGTGCTAAACGGCACAGCGATGCGCGAGGAGTCACGCAAGCTGCTGGAAACGCTTGACGTGCACTTCCCATCGCTGACTGCGCGCATTGAGAATCTGTCAGGCGGGCAGCGGCAAGCGGTCGCGATTTCGCGCGCGCTCTATTGGAACGCCAAGCTACTGATCATGGACGAACCGACGAACAACCTCGGCGTGGTCGAGCAGCGCAAGGTCCTCGACCTGATTCTGCGCCTGCGCGACCAGGCGATTCCGGTGATCCTGATCAGCCACACGATGCATGATGTCTTCGCGGTCACTAACCGGATCGTCGTGATGCATCGCGGGCGGAAAGTCGCTGAGAAGCGGACCGAACAAACCGATCCGCAAGAGATTGTGCAGTATATGGTGGGCGCACTGGATGACAGCCAGCCCGCTGAACAACCCGCGTAAGGGTTCCTGCGCGGGCGCTTAAATGCCATCTGTGAGGAGATGATCGCATGGCTGTGACGCAAGAAGAACACAAGAAGTATCAGCAGACGGCGTATGAGTATTTGCAGAAGGCCGGAATTGTGTTGACGCCTGAGGAGCGCGAGAACATCGAGATCGCGGACCTGGGGCTTGGTGAGTATGAGAAAACTGGCCTCGCGCTGGTGACGTACATCAACACCGAGCGTGTCTGCGCCAAAGAGCTTGTTCTGCTGCCGGGCCAGACCTGCCCAGAGCATTTTCATCCGCCAGTTGACGGCAAGCCCGGCAAGGAAGAGACGTTCCGCTGCCGGTGGGGCGAGGTCTACCTGTATGTTTCCGGCGAGCCGACGCCGAACCCCAAGGCCAAGCCACCGGAAGGCAGTGAGGAGCACTACACCGTCTGGCACGAAATCGTGCTGAAACCCGGCGAGCAGTACACGCTCTATCCGGAGACGTGGCACTGGTTCCAGGGCGGGCCGGAAGGTGCGGTCGTTTCAGAGTTCAGCACGCGCAGCACCGATGAGAATGACCTGTTCACCGACCCGCGCCTCAAGCGCGCGCCCGAGGTCATCGAGTAATGCGCCGCCGCGCATGACGTTGACGCCGCCCGGTTCTTCCGGCGCGGCGTTTTTTGCGCCGGGATGATCGGCGAACGTCCGAGAGGAGCGGAACGGGTGACTGACGAGCAACTGGCGATCGGCGTGGACATCGGCGGGACGAAAATCGCACTGGCGCTCGTCGCGCGGAGCGGGGCGGTCCTGGCGGAGCGGCGGCTTCCCACGAACCCGGCGGC
Source organism: uncultured Thermoflexus sp. (assembly GCA_964626105.1). Lineage (GTDB taxonomy): Bacteria > Chloroflexota > Anaerolineae > Aggregatilineales > Aggregatilineaceae > DYGX01. The sequence continues at coordinate 13,257 of CAZVCM010000068.1, read as the reverse complement.
GGGCGCGTCGGCGGCGCTGGACCAGATCGCACGCGGGATCGATACGCTGCGGGCTGAGGCGCCAGGCCTTGTCGCGGGCGTCGGCATCGGCTGCCCCGGCCACGTCGACCCGGCGACGGGTGTCGTGCATTACGCCGTGAACCTGGGGTGGACCGACGTGCCTCTGCGTGATGGCGTGCAGGAGCGTCTAGACTGCGCACTACCGGTTTGGGTGCAGAAGGATACCAATGCCGCCGCGTTAGGCGAGCTGACGTTTGGCGCGGCGCGTGGCTGCCACGATGTGATCTATCTGGCGATTGGGACCGGCCTCGGCGGCGCGGCGATCGTCAATGGGCGTCTGGCGAGCGGCCTTAACGCCTACGCGATGGAAGTCGGACATCTTGTGCTGCACCCGCAGGGGCGGCTGTGCAACTGCGGTCTGCGCGGCTGCGCTGAGATTTACGTCTCCGGGGTAGGGCTGCTGGCGGGTGTGCGCGAGTGGGCGCCAAAGTATCCAGCCAGCTCGCTTGCGCAGCGGATCGAAGAAATCGGTACGCGGGACATCGTCGTTGCGTTTGAAACCGGTGATCCGCTTGCTGCGAGGGTGATGGATGAGGCGGCGGTGACGCTTGGCACGGTGATGAGCACCTGCGCAAGCCTGCTCAACCCGGAGCGGTTCATTCTAGGCGGCGGGCTGGGGCACGCAGCGGCGCGTTACTGGATCGAGCGGGGCGGCGAGGTGTTCCGCGCGCAGGTGCTCCCTGCCGCGCGTGACGGGGTCACGATCATGGAGTCGACTGTGCCGAGCAGCGCGGTCGGCGCGTCGGCGCTGGTGTGGCATCCGTCGGAGGCGGCCTAGTTGCCACGCTGCAACAGGTTCGCGGTCTGCTGACGAAAGGATCACGCAATGTTACGAGTAGGAATTGTGGGCGCGGGGTTCATGGGCGCGCTCCACGCTGCCGGGTGGGCAGAGACGCCCGCCACGTTGGGCGGTGTGTATTCGCTCGACCCAGAAATGGTGCAGGCCATTCTCAATCGGCATGGCGGGCACGCGTACGCCAGTGTGGAGGCGTTGATCGATGACGTGGACGTGGTCGATATCTGCGCGCCGACACACGTGCATTATGAGCTGGCAATCAAAGCAGCGGCGGCGGGCAAGCATGTGGTCTGCGAGAAGCCGCTGGCGCGCACGATCGCACAGGCGGAGGAGATGATCGCGACCTGCGAGCAGGCGGGCGTTAAGCTGCTGGTGGGGCACGTGGTGCGCTACTTCCCGCAGTATGCCCAAGCCAAGACGCTCGTCGAGCGTGGCGAGATCGGAGATGTGGCCGTCGTGCGGCTGACGCGCGCCAGCTTCAAGCCCAAGCGCGCGGTAGATAACTGGTTTATGGACACGGAGAAGTCGGGCGGGATGGTGCTCGACCTGATGCTGCATGACTTCGACTATGCGCGCTGGATTGCGGGCGAGGTGGAGAGCGTTTTCGCCAAGAATGTGAGCAGCCAGCGCCCGAAGGCGCCCGGCGATTATGCGCTGGCGATCCTACGCCACACCAGCGGCGCGATCTCTAACCTGGAAAGCGCGTGGGCGTACCCGCCGCCGCTGTTTCGTACCAGCCTGCAAATCGCAGGCAGTCGCGGCCTGATCGATCACCCGGTGGACAGCGCGATCCCGCTGCACGTGACGCTGATGCAGGAGGACGGCGAAACGCCTGACATCGCGGTGCCGTCCAGCCCGCTGCTCGAACAGCCGTATACCACCCAGCTTAAGGAGTTCTATGACGCGCTGGTGAATGACGCCACACCGCGCGTCACCGCGCAGGATGGCTTGATGGCGCTGCGCCTGGCGTTTGCCGCGATCCGTTCCGCTGAGACGGGGCAGCCCGTTTCGCCGCAGGAGGTATGACGATGCGAATGGGGATCATGAGCTTCGCGCATTTGCACGCGGAGGGCTACATTCACAACCTGCGGGCGAACCCGGAGATCGAAATGATCGGGTTTGCGGACAACAATCCGGAGCGCGGGCGGCATTTCGCGCAGCAGTACAACACGCGCTGGTACGAGTCCTATGAGGCGTTACTGGCTGAACAGCCGGATGGCGTGGTGATCTGCACCGAAAACGCGCGCCACCGCCCGGTGGTGGAGATGGCCGCCGAGGCTGGCGTGCATGTGCTGTCCGAAAAACCGCTGGCGACCACGTTGGACGACGCACGCGCGATGATCGAGGTCTGCGAGCGCCACAACGTGCGGCTGATGACCGCGTTTCCGATGCGCTTCAACGCGCCGGTGATCGAAGCCAAGCGCGTGCTGGACTCTGGCGCGCTCGGCAAGCTCTATGGCGCGAACACGACCAATCAGGGCAAGCTGCCGCGCTATCACTCCGACTATCCGCGTGACTGGTTCGAGCAGAGGGCGCTGGCGGGCGGCGGTGCGGCGATGGACCACACCGTGCATCTGGTGGACCTGCTGCGCTGGTACTTGGGCTGCGAGGTGGTCGAAGTCTACGCGCAGTTGAACGACATCCTCTATGGCGACGCGGGTGTGGATGTGGAGACCGGCGGGCTGGTCATGCTGACATTCGCGGATGGCACGTTCGCCAGCGTGGACTGTAGCTGGAGCAAGCCCCCGAGCTACCCGACCTGGGGCGGCCTGACGATGGAACTGGTTGGCGAGACAGGGCTGCTAACGGTCGACGCGTTCAAGCAGACGACGGCGGTCTATGGCGAGAAGCCGCGCTGGGCGTCGTGGGCGTCAGACTCGAATCAGGCGATGGTGGACGAGTTCGTTGCGGCGATCCGCGAGAACCGCCCGCCTGCGATCACCGGCTACGATGGGTACAAAGCGCTTGAGGTGGCGTTGGCGGTGTATGAGTCCGCTGCGCGAGGCGAGCCGGTTCGCCTGCCGCTTGAGTAGGCGTGTTGTTCGCAAAATGAACGGCCCGGTGATGCTCGCCGGGCCGTTTGCTTTCGAGTGAGTGTGCGGGCTAGCGCGCGCCGAGCAGTAGCTCGATGGTGAGCTGGTCGAGCCGCTCGTAACGCAGGTCACGCGCGCCGAGCGCGGCGCGGTCGAACGCCTGCTCTTTGAGGCGGCGCGCCTTGTCCGCGCTGAAGCCGCCCGCTAGCCAACTGAGCGCGCTGTCGTCCGCGTGGATTTCCTGTAGCATGGCCTGGATCTCGCTGTCCTGGTTAAATTGCGCTGCCTTCTCCTTGAGGATCAGGTAGGTGCGCATGCAGCCGCGCGCGAAGTCTTTGACGCCCTCGCGTCCCTCGGTTCGGTAGGCGTGTGCGTCGAAGTGCTTCATGCCGTCATAGCCGACATCTTCCAGGAACTTGACTAGGTAGAACGCCTGCTTGAGCATCTCCGCGCCGAAGCGGAAGTCCTGGTCATAGCGCCCGAAAAGCTGGTCGTTCAGGTCGATGTGGAACAGCTTGCCCGCGTCCCACGCCTGCGCGACGGCGTGCGTAAAGTTCAGCCCGGCCATGTGCTCATGCGCGACTTCCGGGTTCACGCCGACCATCTCAGGATGATCGAGCGTCTCGATAAAGCCGAGCATCGCGCCGGTGGTTGGCAGATAGATGTTGCTGCGCGGCTCGTTCGGCTTGGCTTCGAGCGCGAACTTCAGGTCGTAACCCTGGTCGAGCGCGTATTCGCACACAAAGTTGAGCGCTTCGCGAAACCGTTTGAGCGCGTCCGCCGGGCTTTTGCTGGAATCCGTCTCGGTTCCTTCGCGTCCGCCCCAGAAGACGTACACCTTCGCCCCAAGCTCCACGCCCAGGTCGATCGCGTGTAGCGTCTTATGCAGCGCGTAGGCGCGCACCCTCGGGTCGTTGGACGTGAACGCGCCATCTTTGAACGCCGGGTCGAAAAACAGATTGGTGGTGGCCATCGGCACGACGAGGCCGGTTTGCTCCAGCGCTTGCTTGAAGTCCGCGACGATCTGATCGCGTTCGGCAGAAGTTGCGTCGATGGGGACCAGGTCGTTGTCGTGGAAGTTCACACCATATGCACCGGCGTCGGCCAGCATGTGGACGATATCCACCGGCGAGAGCGCGTCGCGCACTTCGCGGCCAAACGGGTCGCGTCCGGTGTTTCCCACGGTCCACAATCCGAATGTGAAGCGGTCTTCAGGCTTAGGATCGTAGCTGCCCATAGCATCACTCCTGGAATAGAATCCCGCGCAAAAAAAATCTCAACGCTCTTATTGTAGCCTGCTTTTGAGTTTCGGGCGGGTGGGATTACAATGGGCGCGGTGCCGGTCCGTTTGGACGTAGTAAGGGCAGAGAACACGGATGAAAGCCGCACGATTGTATGGTGCGCGCGATATGCGCGTTGAGGATGTGCCAGAGCCGCGCGCGCCGTTGGCGGGAGAAGCGCTGATCCGCGTGGCAGCGGTGGGCGTGTGCGGGTCCGATCTCCACACCTATGAGGATGGCCGCATTGGTGATACGGTCGTGCGCGATCCGCTGGTGCTGGGACACGAGTTCTCCGGAACCGTGGTTGCGGCTGGACCGGATGCGCACGACGGGTTTGGCGCGTCGCTGTCGCCGGGGCAGCGCGTCGCGGTTGAGCCAGGGATGCCCTGCTGGCACTGCGATCGCTGCGAGCACGGGCATCCGAACCTGTGCCGCCATCTGGGCTTCATGGGGCTGTGGCCGGACGATGGCGCGCTGCAGGAGCTGTTGATTGTGCCTGCGCGGAACTGTTTCCCGCTGCCGGAATCGCTTTCGATGGATGCGGGCGCGCTGCTGGAGCCACTAGGCGTGGCGCTGCACGCGCTGGACCTCGCCAAGCTGCGGCTGGCGAAGCCGGTTGCGGTGCTCGGCTGCGGCCCGATTGGCTTGCTGATTATCCGCCTCGCCAAGCTGGCGGGCGCTGCGCCGCTGTACGCGATCGACCAGTTCGACTGGCGGCTGGATGCGGCGCGGGAATGGGGCGCCGACGAGGTGATCGATATGCGCACCGAGGACTCGATTGAGGCGCTCCGCGCGCGAACCGGCGGACGTGGCGTCCCGACTGTGATCGAGGCGGCGTGGGCGGGCGATGCCGTGCGGCAGGCGGTGGAGATGGCTGACCTCGGTGGACGCGTGGTGTTGGTCGGCATTCCAGGTGACGACTCAGCGCATTTCAAACACTCGTCGGCGCGGCGCAAGGGGCTGTCACTGATCATGTGTCGCCGCATGAAGCACACCTATCCCCGCGCGACCCAGCTTGCTGAAACCGGGGCCGTGGCGCTTGACCGTTTGGTAACGCATCACTTCCCGCTGGAGCAGGCGGGCGAAGCGCACGCGCTGAATGCAGCCTATCAAGACAATGTGATCAAGGCGATGATCACGGTCGGATAGCGCGCGACCTGCGCCAGGAATAAACTGCACCCCCTCAGACGGGGTGTTTTTTGGCGTGCCGAAAATGAAACTGATGGGCTATTGTGAATTCATCTAATAATTGCTATCATAATGGAGTCCTGAGAGCACGGAATCGAAGCCAGAGTGTCTGCATGAATCTATCCAGTCTCTCGACCGACGACCTGTCCCAGCGCTGCGCTGACGACACCACCCGCTTTCACCGCCAACAGATTCGGGATACCGAGCACTGTTTCGAGTTGCTACGGCGCGCATTAGCCGAAGGACGGAACGACGCGTTCACGCGCGTCTACCAGATTTACGAACCCCAGGTGCTGCGCTGGGTGTACCAACACGGGCGCTTTCACGAAACTGGTGAAGGCGCCGAATATTTCGCCAACCAGGCGCTGACCAGCTTCTACTTTGCGCTGCGTGGTGAGAAGTTTTCGCGCTTTGAGACGCTGGCGCAGGTGCTCACGTACCTCAAGCTGTGCGTCCACTCGGCGATCGCGCAGCACCTTCGCAAAGAGCAGGCGGTGCATCTCGCGGACCTGGATGCGAATCACTTCTCAGAGTCCGGCGTGAGCATCGCCGACAATCTTCAGGCAGCGGAGTTATGGGAACACATCTGCGATCTGCTGCCGGATGACGACGATCAACTGCTGGCGCGCTGCGTGTTTGTCCAGGCGCTGAAACCGGCGCAGGTCGCGCACGGCCACCCGGACCGCTGGCGCACCGCGCGCGAGGTGTCGGTGGCCTTGCAGCGCATCCGGCGTCACCTGCGCAAAGACCCCCTTCTGCGTGACTATGCCGGTATTGCTGCGGTTGACCCCTCTTGACCCATGCTGTGATAAACTTCACCGCTGTGGATTGATCATTTCAGATACTCAACCATGCGACGGACTGGTACCTTGCCATGACTTGCCAAATGCCTCCTCCGCTCTCCGATGATGAGATAAGCGCTGTGTTGGACGGGAGCGCGGAAGATGACGTATTGCGGCACATCGACGTGTGTCCAGACTGCGCGCGTCGCGTCGCGGCTGCGCGCCGTCTAGAGGTGGCCATCGCGCAGCGGCTCAACCGGTGGGATTGCCCATCGCCGCTTGCGCTGGGTGAATACCACCTCAATATGCTCAGCGAACGTCAGGCGCGCGCCATTCGAGAGCATGTAAAGGGGTGCCCGCGCTGCCAGGCTGAACTTGCCGACCTGTCTGTCTTTCTAAAGAATGGGCGACACGAAGACGCCAAAGGTGTCGAGCCATCGACAGGCAAGCTGCCCCGGGTGAATTTGCGGTTGCCAGACTGGCTGCTTGGCAAGCCGCTGGTGCAGCGTCCGGCCATGGCGCTGCGTGGCACTGGCGAGGAGCCAGTGATCATCGAAGCGGGCGCGCTAACCGTGTTCCTCAAGCTGGAACCGCGCGCCGGTCAGCCGGTGCTGCTGGGCCAGCTTGCCGGGGATGATCTCGGCCCCTGGGTAGGGGCGCTGGTGCAGATGTGGCAGGAAGGCGCGCTGCGTGCGACCGCCGAGGTGGATGATCTGGGCGCGTTCCGCTGCGAGGCGATCGCGCTGCAGCCCTTTGAGTTACAGATTATCGCGCAAAGTGGCGCGACGATTCAGGTGCCTGAAGTTCACCTGTCCGAATAGTTGACGCGTTGACAAGCGACCAATTTCCGCCGAGCAAGCAGAATGACGGATGATATGCTGAGCCGGCTCTTTGCCGATCCCGATGCTGTGGCTGCGCTGCGCGAGCCGCTGCCGGATACGGTCGCCTGCCCGCTGGTCGAACACCTGAAAAGCGAGGCCGATCGCTACTGGTGGATCGACGCCAACCGCTCGCTTGAGTTGGCGAACCTGATCGTGCTGATCGGCGAGCGGCGCGACGACTCGACACAGACCGCGCTGGGCCGCATGGCGCGCGGCGATGCGCTTAAATTCCTGGGGCAGATTGAGCCCGCCTGGGACGAGTTGGAACAGGCGGGTGCGCTGTTTCGCGCGGCGGGTGATGAGATCGGCTGGGGACGCACGCGGATCGGTCGCCTGCTAATCAGCCTCGACCTGGGCCGCGTGGATGATGCGCTGCGTGATGCCGACGAGGCGCGCGCCGTCTTCGCTCAACATGGCGCGCGCGAGATTCTGCTGCGTCTCGATCTCAACACTGGCATCGTCTTCGATCTCTTGGGGGATTACCGGCAGGCGCTGAAGCATTACGAGTCCGCGCTGGCGCAAGCGGAAACCCTGGGTGAAGCGGGCGAATCCTACCTCGGCGCGCTGTACACCAACCGGGGCTACGCATACTCTTACCTGGGCGAGCTTCAGCGCGCGATGGCCGATCACGAACGCGCTTACGCGGTCTGTGTGGCGCACGGTGAGACGCATGGCGCGGCGGTTGCTCAGATGAACATCGCACATATTGAGCAGGCGCAGGGGCACTACCGGCGCGCGCTCGCGCTGTTGCACGAGGTCTTCGCTGAGGTCGGAGAGCATGTTCTGCTCGAATCGACGGCGCGCCGCGATATGGTCGCCTGCTATCTGGAACTCAACCGCTATCCCGAAGCCCGCGAGTTGGCGCTGAGCGTGGTGGATGCGTATCGCACAGCGGGAGCGGCCTACGAAATGGCGCGGACGCTGTTATTGCTCGCGCGCGCCGAGGCGGAGCTGGCGCGTTTTGACGCAGCGCTAGCGGCGCTCGACGCGGCGGAAGAGACGTTTGAGGCACTTGGCTCGGAGTCTTGGCTGGCAACCAGCCGCTTGTGGCGGGCGCGGATCGCGTTGCTGCAAGGCGATCTCCCGATGGCCGAGGCAGGGCTGGCGGCCTCGCTGGCGTTTTTCCAGACAAGCGGCCAGCAGGCCGATGGCGCGGCAGCGGAAGTGACTAAAGCCCAGGTGCAACTCACGCGCGGGAATCTCGAGGCGGCGGCGCAGGCGGCGAATGCGGCGCGACACACGGCGCGGGGGCTAGGCTTGCCCGACGTGCGCTATAGCGCGCATCTGCTGCTGGGGCGGGTGCGGGAGCTACAAGGATGGCTGGCGCGCGCCGATCGCGAGTATCAGGCGGCGTCGTGTGTGGTCGAGCGGGTGCAGCGGCGATTGACCATCACGCTGCGGCCTGGTTTCCTTGAGAACAAGCAGGACGCGCTGCGTGCGCTGGTTCGCCTGCGCCTGCGCGAGGACGATCCGGTGCGCGCCTTCGAGGCGTTGGAGCGGGCGAAATCGCAGGTGTCGCTTGGCTATATCGCGCATCGGGAGACGCTACGATGGGCGGTTGACGATGTGGCCACACGGACGCTGGTGGATGAGCTCAATCGGCTGCGCGCTGAGCATCACTGGTTCTATAACGCGGCCTACGCGGAGCGCGATGGTGAACAGCCAGAAGCGCGTGTGGATCCGGCGCAGGCACGTCAGGAGCTGGCGCGACGCGAGCGGCGGATGCGCGCGCTGACCGAGCGCCTGTATCTGTCAGCGGCGCAGGATGGGGACGGGCGCGCGATTGTTCCCCCCAGTTTCGAAGCGATTCAGGCTGCGTTGGACGAGAGCACGCTGCTGGTTGAGTACTACATCGACGGCGCGGAGATTGTTGCGTTCGGCGTGACGCGCGATGCCGCGACGGTGATCAGGCTTCCGGTTCCACTGGAGCGGGTTGAGCGGTTCCTGGAGCAGCTTCAGTTCAATGTCACGTGTGCGCAGCGCACCGAGCCGGATAGCGCGGCGGCGCGCAGTCTGGCGCGGCTTGGGCAGCAAGTGCTCACTCGCCTGCATGATGCGCTGCTGGCGCCGGTGCTGAGCCGTTTTGCCAGCCCGCAGCGGATCGTAGTGGTCCCGTTCGCTGTGCTGCACTATCTGCCATTTCACCTGCTGGTTGATCAGGACGAGCGCTACCTGATCGAACGGGCTGAGGTGCTCACGCTGCCCGCGGCGGGGCTGCTTTGCCGCACGCCGGTGGCGCGCCCCCCTGGAGTTCTGGCGCTGACTCACTCGCGAGGCGGGGCGTTACCGCGCGTTGCTGAGGAAGGCGCGCGCGTGCGGGCTTTGCTTGGCGGTGAGTTGTTCGGTGAGGACGCTGCGACACGCCACTGCTTTGATCAGGCGCCGCGACAAGTGCTGCACATCGCCGCACATGGCGAGCATCGCATCGATCATCCTGATCTCTCGTACATTGAGCTGGCCGACGGGCAGATGTTCACCGACGACTTGCTCCAGCACGACGTGAGTTACGAGTTGGTGACGCTCAGCGCGTGTGAAACCGGGCGGGCGGATGTTGCGCCGGGCGATGAGTTGATCGGGCTGGGGCGAGGTTTTCTATACGCCGGGGCGGGGGCGCTGCTGACTAGCTTGTGGCGCGTGTCCGATTCGGCGGCGGCACAGTGGATGGATCACTTCTATCGGGCGCTGAGCGCGGGCGAGTCGAAAGCGGCTGCTGCACGGTCAGCGCAGCGCGCGTTGCTGGCTGGCGGCGCGACGCATCCGTGCTATTGGGGCGCGTTTCAGCTTGTCGGGGATCCGCGCCCGCTGTCAGGCGCTTCAGCGCAGAATTGAGCGGAGGGATTTGGGATGGCACGCAACGAGAGCACGCTGACCGATCAGGAGATCTCGTATTTCGCCCCCGGCCAACTGGCGTTCTTAGTCGAACATGAGGCGCCGCTGGACCCGTCCCGGCTGGTGGAAGGGCTGAAGGTGCATCCGCTGGTGCGCGAGGACGAGCGCTTGCAGCGCGCAGAGTTCTCTGCCGAGCGCGTGCTGACCTTCGCGCCGCAAGCTGCGCAGGACGAGCCGAAGCAGTCATACTCTGCGCGGCCAGTGTCGAGGGCCCTGGTAGGGCGCGCGCGTTTGCCTGTGTCGCGCCGGGAAGAAGCGCGTCGTCTGCTTCACTCGATTCTATTTGCCGATCTTGAATTGCCCGATGACGACCTGATCGCGCTGGTTGATGAGATGGATCGGCGGCTGCTGCGGTATGCCGATCCTGGCCCCGGCGGGATCGTGCTGCGCGCACTCACGCCGAACTGGCTGAGCGCTGGTGCGCCGTATCACATCGGAACCGGCGGCCCGGGCGCGCAGCCGGTTCCCGCCAAGCTGGACGAGAATGCGTGGTGGCGGTCGTCTGGGGCGGATGTGGAGGGAGCGCCGTTTTCGTTCGCGCTGCCTGCGGATCTCAGCAAGGAAACGTCTCCGGGGACCGGTGTGCGCGTCGCAATCCTCGATACGGCACCGACGCCTGAAGCGATGAGGCGTGCGTACAAGCGGTGGCAAGCGGATCATCCGATTCTGCGCGGACTGCTTGGCCCGACGGGTGAATTGCCATCCAAGCATCTACGGTTGATTCCGGGGGATGCGGCCCTCTTCGCCCGGCTTAACTCGGAAGATGGCGGCTTCCAGTTGGATGGTCACCGCTATGATATGAGCGATCACGGGCTATTCATTGCGGGGATCATCCACTCAATCGCGCCGGACGCGACGCTGACTCTGGTTCGCGTGCTGAATGACTATGGCGTCGGGACACTCGAGACGATTACTCAGGGCTTGCACACAGTCTACGCGCAGCGAGATCGGTCGCGTCCGCTGGTCGTGAACATGAGTCTGACGCTCAGCCTGCCGTTGCACGGGCACAAGCTCCCCGGCTTTGGACCGGCGCGTTTGTTTGCCGACAGCGGGTTTATTGAGCGGATGGGCTGGCCGCTGCAGTGGACGTGTGACATTCTCGAAGACGACGGTGTGCTGATTGTCGCCGCTGCAGGAAACGATGCGCAGCCAGGGAAAAGACCTTATGCACGCCAGCCCGCCGCGTTTGACAGTGTGATAGGCGTCGGCGCGCTACGTAAAGACGGAAAACCCACGGATTATTCGAATCTGGCCGATCACCCTTCGCCGATCGGGATTGCGACCTTTGGCGGCGAGACGAGTGTGCCCGGGATGGCCGATCCAGATAATGGCGTGCTTGGCGTCTACATTGGCGAGTTTCCCGATGGCTCGCCCAATATAAACGGATGGGCGCGCTGGGCGGGGACATCGTTCGCCGCACCAGCGATTACGGGGGTGTTGGCTCGCTTGCGCAGCACTGTGTACTCCCCGCAGGCTGCGCTTCGCAAAGTGTACGATGCGCAGTCGGACGTCACACCGCATCCCGCCCTCGAAGAAATCCTCACGCTTCAACAGGGGTAATCTCCGGCGCCACTGAGTATTACCCCATCAATTGCATGCATTGTTCCCCGGTGCTAGACTGACATAGACTAGCACCACCGTTGTGTTATGCGATATGCCGATGTTCAACGGGTCTGCGCGTCTTCTTTGAGGCGTGCCAGATGATGCGGGTGTCGCTCACGAGGGCGCCGCCACGACTAGGGGGATATCACGCTCATTCCGACACATTGCGTGTGTCTGACCTGGGTGCGACGGCATTACCAGCTTGGCGTCTGGGTCAACTTGTGCTCTAATGGTTGGCGCACACTGAGATGCTCGTCGGAGCTTATAGCGAGAGTCAGGCTCTCGGTCGAGGTAGTGCCGATCCGATTAGCTTGGACCTCATCATGTCATCTATGACGCTCCAAGATAATACACCGATGCCCTATTCGTCTGGCATCATCAACCGGCCACGTCTGATCGATCGGCTTCAGGCAGCGACCGAGTACAAGCTGACTCTGGTGAGCGCGCCTCCTGGCTATGGTAAGACTACGCTCGCATCACAGTATGTGCGCCAGGCGCGCTGTCCGGTTGCCTGGCAGACGGTCGAGGAGCGGGATCGCGACCTTCCCAATCTGTACAACCGCTGCCTCGCAACGCTCGAATCTGTTGCTCCTGGCATCCGGCGGCTGCCTTCGCCGTACGGCTATCCCCCAGGCGAGCTAGCTGCGCTCGTTACCGATTATCTGCGCGATAACGTCACCGACGACATCGTGTATTTGCTGGACGATGTTCAGAAGATCGCGGGTTCGTCAACGGCAGAAGTCTGGCTGCGCGAGCTGGTTGCGCTGCTGCCCCGTCAGATCCACCTGATCATTATCAGCCGAATGCTTCCCGATCTCCCGCTGGCGGAGATGATTGCCCGGCGCGAGGTGCAGGCGATCGGACAGGAGCAGCTTCGGCTCACGGCGCATGAAGTCTATTTCCTGGCGCATGAGGCGCAAACGTCCGCGCCCTCGATCGCTGAGGTGCACAAGCTGGTTAGCCGGTTAGAGGGCTGGCCCGCCGGGATTGCGCTGGCGCTGCAACCTCTGCCTGCCGAGCTTGAACGCGCGATGCTTGAAGGCGGCGAAGGGCCGGAAGCGCTCTTTGACGCGCTGGCCAACTCCATGCTTCAGGCGCAGCCGGAGTATCTGCGGGAGTTCCTGCTCGCGTCGTCAACGCTGCGCCGCCTCACGCCGGAGCTATGCACCAATGCGCTGGGGTTGTTGGGCGCCTCGGATTGGCTGGTCGAGACGCAAATCCGGAACCTGTTCCTCTCCAAAGCGCCGGACGGGCTATTTTATCACACGCTTTTCCGCAACTTCCTTCAGGCGCAGCTCAAGAAGAACGCGCCAGAGCAGTATTACGCGCTACATGTGAAGGCTGCGCGCTGGTTCGAGGAGACCGGCGACCTTGAAGAAGCGTTTGAGCACTATACGGACGCTGAACTGCCCGAGCAGGCCGCAGCGCTGGCCGATCGCGTCGCGGCGTCGTTCTTCTCGCAGGGTAAAACCGAATCGCTCATCCGGTGGAGCAACGAACTCAAAGAGCGATCCGCGAACGCGCCCCGGCTGGCGTATGTTTGCGCCGTGATTCATACCGATCGCTATCAGTATAGCTTGGCCGAATCAGAACTTGAGTTAGCAGAACAGGGGTTTGAGGCTCAGCACGATAGCGATGGTTTGGTCGATGTACGGCTCCAGCAAGCGTTTCTGAATTTACAGCGTGGGCATTATCACAAGGCTGCTGAGCAGGCTCTGGCTGTTTTGGAGCATGCTCCAGAAGGCC
>CAZVCM010000067.1:10775-17197 GCA_964626105.1 uncultured Thermoflexus sp. | reverse complement strand
TATGCACACCGATCCTTCGTATCATATGCCGCACTACTACGAGCTGTGGGCGCGTTGGGCGGACGAAGATAATGAGTTCTGGACAGAGGCAGCCACTGCCAGCCGGGAGTACTTCAAACTGGCAGCCCATCCGGAGACTGGCCTGATGCCCAATTACTCCGAGTTTGACGGCACGCCAAAACGCTCCGGCGATTACGGTGAATTCTTTGGCGCGGACGCGTGGCGGACGCCCTCGAATGTCGCAGTCGACTACGCGTGGTTTGCCGCGGATCCGTGGCAGATCGAGCAGAGCAACCGAATTCAGGCGTTCTTCCATTCGGCAGGCATGGGGGCCTACTCCGATAAGTGGCGCGTAGATGGCAGCGAAGCGATGACCCCCTGGCACTCGCTGGGGCTTGTGGCGACCAACGCGGTTGCGAGTCTGGCGGCGACTGAGTCTATCGCCTGGGAGTTCATCGAAGAGTTTTGGACCACGCCGTTGGTCACGGGCCGATATCGTTACTACGACGGGCTGCTATACATGATGAGCTTGCTGCACCTCAGCGGCCAGTTTCAGATTTATGAGCCCTCTGTTTCGTCTTGATCTGACGGACGCAGCCTAAAGGGTGCGCAGCCGATCCCCACCAGGTGGAAATACTTACTCCGATGGGGATCGGCTGCTGCTTATGTTCCGCACGACGCCCCCCACACGTGTTCGCTCACACGCGCCAGTGGGCAGCGTGGTGAGCGGGTTATTCTTCGTTCAACGCGAGATATTTGCTGGCCAGCACCAGAAAGACGCTCGATGTCCATGAATATGCCCGGTCGCGCAGCCCTTCGCCGGTGATCGCGTCGAAATTCTCCGCCATGCCGCTACGCTCGACCATCGCACAGAAGCGACGACTGAGATCTTGAGCAAACGCGACTTCGCCAACCGCGTTGAGGCCATCGATTAACAACATAGTCGATGGCGCCCAGATCGGGCCGCGCCAGTAACCGTCTGCCTGGTAGTAGGCGCTTGTGGGATGTTCAGTTGCCAGACCGTGGCCAGTCAGGAACCGGTTGGGATCTTTGAGGCCGGCCACCAGATGCCGAATCACCTCGGCAGGCAGGCGTTTCCCCAACAGGAGCGGCAGGGAGAGGATCAGGCTATCCGTCCGAATTTCTTTGTGGCTGTGTGCATGCCGCGCGACGAAGTGGTCTTCTCGCCAAAACGCCGCGAGCAGTTTCTCTAGCAGATCATCGGCTTGGCGGCGCCATTGCTCGGCTTCACCGGCGCGGTTAAGACGCCCGGCGATATCGGACAGCACATCCATCTGATACACGAGAAACGCGGCCAGGTCGGGCGCTTCGACCGGAACGCCGTGCGCAAAAATCGTGGCGTTGTCCCACCCTGAGTCGTTGCCGTGATTGTATTCCGGCAGCCCATCGCCATCTGTGTCGCGATAGTGGAGCCACCAGTTGGTCCAGCGGCAGAGCGGGGCGTAGGCTTCTGCAAGACACTCTTGCCCGAAGGCCTGACTCCATTCGAGCAACCGCTGAAGCGTCCAGCCGTGAATAGGTGGCTTGACGAAGTTCCACACGCTTTCCACGTCATTGACATAGTCGGGCAGGGCGCCGAATTCGTCCTGCGCGTCGAACATGACCATGAACTGATCCCACGCCAGCGCGGGGTTTCGCTCCACCAACGCGAGCGCATTGAAACAGTGGTCCCAGCTCCAGATGTTGTCCATCCAGTTCTTGGACATGAACATCGCTGGGCGGCGCAGCAGTCCTTCAGGCGCGACCACGCATGACCAGTTGACATACGCCGCGTTACGGCGCGCCTGGAAGAGTTCATCCGGCACGCGAACCTGTTCGGATTCCCATTGCGCAAATTCGCGCTCTACTGCCTGCACGCACGCGTCGAAGGGTTCGCTATACGCGCGCGGTTCCCAGCTTGAGCGGTATTCTTCGATGGCGCACTCAAACGCGCCCTGGGTCGCTGGCAAGAAATCGACCTGTATGTACCGATTGGAAAGATTGTCCCATGGCGCGTCAAGGGCTAGCTCCCCCTGTAGTGCGGTCAGCATATACTGGCGGAAGGCGCCACGAATGTTGACTGACCAGTGGCGCGCCCCTGCCTGTGTCACCGTGTCGTAGACCCACCCTTCACGCGTTGGCATTGGCTGCCTCAACAGCCGGAGCCCAACCCCCTCACCGCGCACCCGGATCACCTTCGGTTCAGCGATGCAGATTTCGACTGCTCCCTTCGCGGTGACGAGGCGCAGTAACGTGGGGGATGCTTCCTCAGTAAACGGGATGGGCATGCTGCCATCGAGCACCTCGACGCGGAAGAGAATATGATTGGCCACGCCGCCATGCACCGTGCGCAGGTAAAGCCCCTCGTCGGTGCCGGGCTCTCCTGCCAGATGCGAGAATGCCATATAGGAGCCGTAGCGGCTAAAAGGAACGTGTCGAAGATCGAAAGGCATCATATCCTCACCAGTCAGTTGCTTGATTGCGCAGGGTGTTTTGAGTCGTTAAGTTTTGCTGCTAAGATTTGCACCGGCAGCATACGGTGATGCGCCACTGCTCCCTGAAGCACCTCCAACGGCAGTCTCAGGGAGCAGTGGCTACGTGTCTGCCAGAGGGGGAGAGTGGGCCACAGGAGTCGATCTGCTGGGTCCAATCTACCCCCTCGCACTTGCGCTGAACTACTCGCCCAGCATCGCGGCGATCTGCGGTCCTGCGTTCGAAATCGCGTCGTCCACAGACGCCTGTCCCGTCAGCGCTTCCTGCATCATCAGTTGGACGATTTCAGAAACTTCCGGCCAGTTCGGCAGCGGTCCGCGTGCGCGGGCATACTGCATCTGATCGAGGAAGACGGCCATATTCGGGTCTTCAGTCCAGAAGGTGGTCTGCTCTTCGGGCAAGTCGCGCGAAGGCAAGAAGCCCAACCCGGCGTACCAGTCCACGATGTTCTCGGGGTCCTGCGTGAACGTGATGAAGTCCCACGCGCAGTCCTGAACGTCGCTGTTGGCGAAGATCGAGAAGTTCTCGCCACCCAGGCCGTTAGCCGGTTCGCCGTCCTCAGGATAAGGCACGCCCGCGACGGTATATTCCAGGTCCGGCGTTTCGGCTTCCAGGCTGTTGATCACCCAGGGGCCGTTGATCATCATCGCGGCGTTTCCGGCCATGAACTGCCCCGGGATGTCCCCAAAGCCATAGTTCACAACCTCGGGCGACATGTACCCGTTCTCGACCAGATCGACATACAGTTGCAGCGCGGCGCGACCGCCTTCGCTGTCCAGGCTGTCAATGTCTTCGCCGGTCTGCTGCACAAACGGCAGCCACATGAAGGTTGCGGTCTCGTTGCGCTCGCCGAGGAGCGTGATGCCATACTGGTTATTGTCAGGGTTGGTCAGCGCGGCGGCCCATTCCATGAAGTCATCCCAGGTCTGGGGCGGGTTGCTGACGTCCAGTCCGGCTTCTTCCGCCAGAGCGTTGTTAATGAACAGGGCCAGCGTGTTACTGCCGACCGGCACGCCGTAATTGTGCCCGTCCCACATGGTCGATGACCACGGACCATCATAGTACGCGTCCGCCTCGCTCCATTCCGCGACCCGCTCATCCAGTTCTGCCAGCACACCCTGCGCGGCGAACATGGCGAAGTCGGGGTTGTCGATCACAGCGATGTCGGGCGTGTTCCCGGCGAGTATCGCGGTCGACAGCTCGCGCTTGAAGTCAGCGGTTGGGATCGAGCGAATATTGAGCGTGCACTCGTCCTGGCTCGCTTCCCACAGGTCCTTATAGCGAGCGACCGTTTCGGCGTTCGTACCCGTGTCGCCCCAGTAGTGCCAGATCGTTACTTCCTTAGGGCTATCCTGTGCGCTGGCAAGTGAGGCGCCACCCGTGGCGACCACCAAGAGCGCGACAATGAGAAACAGACTTGCAAATCGTGATTTCATGATTCATATCCTTTGCACTGTCGAGCGTTACCCAACTGAAATTGCATTACGGTACGAGAAGGGACTATCAGACGCGCTGCGCTCCTTTCTCCTCGCGCTATTTCACCGAGCCTGTGGTGAGGCCGGTGACGAAGTAGCGTTGTAAGGCCAAAATAACGATCACGACCGGGATTGCGATGATGGTGGAAAAGGCCATCACGCCTTCCCACCGGATTCGGTAGTAGCCAATGAAGTTGTAGACGCCTAGCGCCAGCGGGTGGAGTTCCTGATCCTGCAAGAACGAGAGCGAAAAGACGAAGTCTCCCCACCCGACGAGGAACGCGAAAAGCGTGACCGCGATCAGGTTCGGGCGGACCATCGGCACAATGACCCGGCGCAGCGCGCCGAGCCGCGATGTTCCGTCGATCAGCGCCGCTTCTTCGAGATCGCGCGGGACTTGCAGAAAGCCGGTGCGCAAGATCAGGATGCAGAAGGGTAGCGTGAGCGCGGCGTCCGCGACGATTACTGAGGTGTAGTTATTCGTGAAGCGCAGTTCTCGGAAGAAGACGAACATCGGAATGACGAGCAGCACTTCGGGCAGCATCTGCGTGACAAGCAAGAGCATCATGAAGATGTTCGAGCCGCGCAGCCGGAACCGCGCCAGCCCGTACGCCGCCGGAACCGCGAAAAGCATGGTCAGGACCATTGTGCCCGCGCCGATAATCAGCGAGTTCTTCATGTACCGCAGGCCGTCGACGGGGATCTGCGTGCCTTCTGGTGGCGAACCGAACATCTCTTTGTAGATCTCAATATTGACGTTGCGCGGCAGGATCAGCGGCGGGTCGCGCATGATGTCGGCAGGGTCTTTAATCGACGTCGATACCATCCAGAAGAGTGGGAAGATGTACACGATGGTGGCGACCAAAGCGATCGTAAAGAGGATGCTCTTGGTCACGCGCTTCCGGGTGCTCTCGGAGCTGTGAAGTCGAATTCGCTCGACGGCCATCACATCTCCTCTTCGTTGGTCGTGCGGACGTAGAACACGGCGACGACCAGCAGCATACCGAGCATGATCACGCTGATGGCGGCGCCCTCACCGAAGTTGAAGCGGTTGAAGGACTCGCGATAGGCCAGGGTGGGCAGCACTTCGGTGGCGTTCACCGGGCCGCCGCCTGTCATGACCCAGATCACATCGAATACGCGCAGAGTGTAGATGAAGCCAAGCATCAGCGTGGCGAGGATCGTGGGCTTCATTAGCGGCAGCGTCATGCGAGTAAGCTTTTGCCAGCGGTTCGCGCCATCTACCGTCGCTGCTTCGTAAATATCTTCTGGCAAACCGGTCAGGCCGCTGGCCAGCAGGATGACGTTGAAAGGGATGCCCAGCCAGATGTTGGTAAGGATCACCGTCAGCAGAGCGTAGTCCTGATCGAGCAGCCAGCGCACCGGCTGGTCAACGATGCCGATTTTCTGTAGGAAGAAATTGATGAAACCGAAGTCGTAGTTGAACATCCACAAGAAGATCGTACCGCTGACGATCGGCGGTATGCGCCAGCCGGAAAGAAGCAGCCCGCGAAAGATATGGCGCAGCGGGAAGACTTCGTTCAAGAGAATCGCGAGCGCCAGCCCGATGATGAACTGGAAAAACACCGACGCGATGGTGAAGACAAGCGAGTTTTGCAGCGCAATGGGAAAGGCCGGGTCGGCGAGCACGTTCTCGAAATTCGCCAGCCCGATGAAGGGACGCTCGCCCCGTGACAACGTGCCGAGCGTGACTTCTTGAAACGCCATCCGGACGGTGTCGAAAAGCGGGTAGCCGACGGTGATCAGCAGAAAAACGGCAGCGGGTAGCAGGAACAGATACCCCGCTCGCTCCCCCTGAAAGGCCCGTCTTAGCAATCCGCTCGCGGCGATCCGACCCCCGGACGGTGAGAGTTGGTCAGCTTGTTGCATGGCCCTGTTTCCCCTTTATAGTGCGGGGATGCGTTGTAGTGTCTCGCACAATAAGCTCGAATGGCAGGTACACTTGCTCTGGGGTGAAGTCATCGGTTTGCAGCATGCGCAGCAGAATCTTCGCAGCCTGGTAGCCGCGCGTGAAGTTCTGCGAGTCGAAACCGGTCAGCGCGGGGACGAGCAACCCGGCGCTGGCTTCCCCCGCGATCCCAACGATTGACAGATCATCCGGGATCTGGAGATTGTGATCGAATGCGGCGCGGTAGACGCCGCCGAGCGTCACCGCGTACGACACCACCAGCCCTGTCATGTGCGGTAGCTCGTCCAGCAGCTCGTCGAACCCCTGGTACATGCCTTCGACAGAGTAGGGAACCTCGCGCACCGACGCGATAATGTCGAGTTCGCGGCACGCCCTTTCATAGGCGCGGATGCACTGCACGGGCGCTGTGTTGCCTTCGTGTCGCCAGCGTGCGGGGAAGGTGAGAAGACCGATATGCTGGTGGCCTAGCTCCTTGAGGTGCTCGAAGGCTGCGAAGATCGCTGTTTCGTAATCAATGTCAACAA
>CAZVCM010000067.1:0-10765 GCA_964626105.1 uncultured Thermoflexus sp. | reverse complement strand
ATTGTTATCGCGCAGGAGCTCGACACGCCAATCGTGCAAGCGAACCTGCATCAAGATCAGCCCGTCGGTCTGCCGCCCGCGGTAGAGGTTAAGCAGACTCTGTTCAGAAATCGGCGCGGTGATCAAATTGAAGAAGTATTCCTCTTCCGTGGCCGCGCGCGCCGCGCCTGTGAGGAACTCCAGCTCGATTTGCGTGCTGACATCGTCCCATGGATACAACATTGTAATTGTGCCGGCCTTGCCAGACCGCAGGCGCTGCGCCTGCGTGTGAGGCGTGTAGTTCAGTTCCTCGGCGGCCTTCCAGATGCGCTCGCGGGTTTCCTCGGGGATCGAGACGCTCTTGTTGTTGCTGAGGACGTAGGAAACGGTGGTGCGAGAAACACCCGCTAATTTAGCGACATCCGCCTGGGTGGGTGGTGAAGGCCGGGCACGCTTGTTCGGCATAACGTCCTTCCAAAAACCTAAGTGACACGTGTCACTGTCACGTGTCACTAGCATAACACGATTGGATATTCCAGGTCAAGCAGCCAGCGAAAGCAGGCGGCGCGGGTTGCACGCAAAGGGGAAGGCTGGTGAGCGCCAGCTTTGCCGCTGTGTTTCCTATAATCAGGATAGGTTTCATCATCCTGACGCTATTCCGGTGAGCGTTCAGGCCCCGCCAATGGACCGCGTCACTCTGGCGCTTCCCCAGGCGATTCACGCACTGGCGCTTGGCGGACTGTTGTCGCGCGTGTTGCGTAGGGACAGCCACCGGCGCGGGAATTGGACTCATTGAGCCATGACTGATTCGACGGTAATTTGCTGGTTCCGCCGGGATTTGCGCCTGACGGATAACCTCGCCCTGAGCGCGGCCCTGAATAGCGACAGGCTGGTTGTTCCGGTGTTTGTGGTGGACCCCGAGTTCCTGAACAGCGACCGGACGGGCGTGCCACGCGTCGCATTCTTGCTCAAAGGGCTGCGAGCGTTGGATGCCTTGCTGCGCGAGCGGGGCAGCGGTTTGCTAGTGCGGCGGGGTGATCCGCGCGAGGTGTTGCCCGCACTGGCGCGCGAGTTGAAGGCGCAGGCCGTTTATTTCAACCGCGATTATTCGCCCTATGCTCGTCAGCGCGACGCGGCGGTTGAAGAGTCCTTGCGGATTCCTGTGCACACGTTTGACGATGCGCTGCTGCGCGCGCCCGGTCAGGTGGTGAAGGGCGATGGCACGCCTTACGTGGTGTACACGCCTTTCAAAGAACGGTGGCTATCGCTGCCGGACCCACTTTCCCCTCTAAACGCGACGCCATCAGGTGTATTTCATTCCCTGAGCGCGCTGTCAGGCTCCCCTGTGCCTGAGCTGGCTGATCTCGGACTGCATTTGCCGTTTGAGCTTCCTGGTGCCGGAGAGGAAAACGCCCAGAGGCAATTGGAGCGATTCGCCGCCGGACCAATCTACGACTACAGCACCGGGCGCGACGTGTTGATCGCCGCCCCGTTTGATTCTGGTTGCTCGATGGGAACTTCCGGGCTGTCGCCGTATCTCCGATTTGGAATGCTGTCACCGCGCCAGGCGTATGCTGCGGCGCGCGAAGCACTGGAAGCTGCTCCAAGCCAGCAGGCGCGCAAATCGGTTATGACCTGGATCAATGAACTGATCTGGCGCGAGTTCTACATGCACATACTCTTTCATTTTCCGCACGTCGCCCGGGCTAGTTTTCGGCTCGAGTATGACGTGCTGCCGTGGCGAGACTCGGTTGAGGAATTGCAGGCCTGGAAGGAGGGACAAACCGGGTATCCAATTATCGACGCTGCCATGCGCCAACTGGCTCAGACTGGCTGGATGCCCAACCGCGCCCGGATGATCGTTGCCAGCTTCCTGACCAAAGACCTGCTAATCCATTGGCGGGAAGGCGAGTGTCATTTTATGCGCTGGCTGATCGACGGTGATCCCGCTGCTAATAACGGTGGCTGGCAGTGGGCAGCGGGCACCGGGACCGATGCGCAGCCTTATTTTCGCATTTTCAACCCGGTATCTCAGTCGCAGAAGCATGATCCAGCCGGTGACTACATCCGCCGCTGGGTTCCAGAGCTGCGCGACGTATCTGCCCGTTTCATCCATGCTCCCTGGCAGATGACTGCTCCCCCGGCGAACTATCCCTCGCCCGTCGTGGACCATGCCTCAGCGCGCGAACGCGCGTTGGCGGCGTTCAAGGCTCTCAAAAAGTAAGCGTCTTCTCCGGACTGAACAGGCACGATGTCCGCTCAGGCCGTCTTACGCAGCGACCCCCTGGCGCCGAACCGTTTCGGCGAATGCCCCAAGCCTCTGTACAATCCACTTAGAGGAGATCACGATGAGTCAAAAAACTGCGCGTGCGCGGCTTCAAATCGGTATGCCCGCTCCAAACCTGCGACTGGTCGATGTTGAGGATCAGCCTGTCAGCGTCTCAGATCTGTGGCCCAATGGGCCAACCGTGCTCACCTTTTTGCGGCACTTTGGCTGACTGTTCTGCCGTGAATGGCTGGCTCAGTTAGAGCTGCACAAGGATGAGTTTAAGGACGCGAACCTGCAAATCGTTAGCGTTGCGATGGGCGAGCCGAAACACGCCCGACACTTCTGTGGCAAGCTGGCGCCCAGCATCACCTGCTTCACAGACGAGACGACCCTGCCCTACGAGACGTATGGCCTGCAGCAAGGTAAGCGTGGTGAGTTGATGTCTCCGGCTGTTGTGGCTGCCAGCGTCAGAGCGCTGGCGCGAGGCAGTTCGCAGGGGAAGCCTATCGGGGATGCCAAGATGCTACCCGGCACATTCATTGTCGATCGGCAAGGCGTGATCCAGTATGCCTACTACAGCAAACATGCCGGCGATCATCCTCGGATTGACGATCTCATTGCTGCCGCGAAGGCGCTGGCGTAGCGCGGTTCTCGCCGACCTTATCATTTCCACACGGGGCAGGGCTCGTGGTTCCGCCGCATTCCTGGGCGCGGCGTATTAACCTGGGATCTCCAGTCCTTTCCCCCTTGTGTAGCGTTAGGCTTCGGCAGGCGTGCCAAATGCTCATCTCGCACCTCAAACTCCGCCTTATCATCGCGACACCCCCCATTTGTGAGTAAATGATGAGAAAGCCGGCTACGCTGTCATTTTGGCGCCTTCCTGTTCGACGTTTTTATAGAAGGGCACAACAGCCTACAATCTATACGGTGGACACAAGGAGGCAACTGTGAGCACAAAGAGAAACACCACCAAGGGATTCACCGCTGCGGAACAAGCTGCGATGAAGGAGCGCGCCAAAGAACTGAAGGCAGAAGCGCGTGCGAACAAGAAAAGAGAGGACGGAGAACGCGATCTGCTCGAAAAGATCGCCGAGATGCCGGAAGCGGATCGCACCATTGCCGAGCGGGTCCATGAGATCGTCAAAGCGAACGCGCCTTCTCTCTTTCCAAAAACCTGGTACGGGATGCCAGCTTACGCCAATGACGATGGTAAGGTCGTCTGCTTCTTCCAGGCGGCGGCGAAGTTCGAATCGAGATATGCGACGTTCGGCTTCAACGACACGGCAAACCTCGACGAGGGCGTCATGTGGCCGACTGCCTTTGCGATCACGGCATTATCTGCCGGCGAAGAGGCGAAGATTGCCGAGCTTGTGAAGAAGGCAGTGCGCTAACGCGTCGCGCGCTTCAGAGCAAAACCCCAGGGAGTCAGTCTGGTTGGCAGACGGATGTCTCCCCAGCGGACTTGACTCCCTGATGTAGCACTCCCATACCACCAGGAGGACTAACCCATGAAATACATGCTGCTGATGTACTCCAACGAGTCCGCAGAGCCGAGCACGCCCGAGGAGCAGGAGGCTATTCAGACTGCCTGGATGACGCTTCTGCAGGCGATGGGAACCGCCGGGGTGCTTGAGTCCACCGGAGGGCTGCCTGCTGGCAACGCGACGACGATCCGGGTGCGGGAAGGCAAGACGCTGACGACCGATGGCCCTTTCATCGAAACGCACGAGCAGTTGGGTGGCTATTTCTTGCTGAACTGTGAGAATCTCGACGAAGCGATTGCCTGGGCATCGAAAATCCCGTTCGCGCAGGATGGCGCCATTGAGATTCGCCCGCTGTGGGCGCCGGAGTAGCCCCGCCAGAGGTGGGATGTCTGTAGCAATCCAGATTGAGCGCACTTTCCGTGAAGAACATGGGCGCGTTCTGGCGGCGCTGATCAGCCAGCTTGGGGATTTCGAGCTGGCCGAGGATGCGTTGCAAGAAGCGCTGGTGAATGCGTTGGAACGCTGGCCCGTTGACGGCGTTCCACGCAATCCCGGTGCGTGGCTGACGACCGCCGCCAAACGGCGCGCCATTGACCGGATCAGGCGGGCAGAAACGTTGGAGCGCAAGCTGCCACTGCTCGATCTTCCTGACACCGAGGATGAGCCGGAGATGGACGACCAGATTCCCGATGACCGGCTGAAATTGATGTTTACCTGCTGCCATCCGGCGCTGGCGCTGGAAGCGCAGGTCGCGCTGACGCTGCACACGCTTGGCGGCTTGTCAACGACAGAGGTCGCGCGGGCGTTCCTCGTCTCGGTGCCGACGATGGCGCAACGGCTGGCGCGGGCGCGGCGGAAGATTCGCGAGGCGGCCATCCCGTATCGCGTGCCGCCCGCTGAACTGCTGCCCGAACGGCTGGACGCGCTGCTGGCGGTGATTTACCTGATCTTCAATGAGGGCTATGTCGCCACCGGCGGCGATTCGCTGACCCGGCAGGAGTTGTGCAGTGAGGCGATCCGTCTGGGCCGTGTGCTGGTCGCGCTGCTGCCGGAAAGCGCCGAGGCGCGCGGATTGCTGGCGTTGATGCTGCTGCACGATTCGCGCCGCGAAACGCGGCTCAATGCAGCGGGCGAGCTCGTCTTGCTGGACGAGCAGGATCGCACGCGCTGGGATCAGGCGAAGATCGACGAAGGGATAGCAGTGCTAGACGAGGCGCTTACCCTGAATGATCCCGGTCCGTATCAAGTCCAGGCGGCGATCAGCGCGATCCATGCTCAGGCGCCCACACTCGATGCGACGGACTGGCCGCAGATCGCGGCGCTTTACGCGACCCTGGCGGTGATGACGCCATCGCCCGTCATTGAGGTTAATCGAGCGGTTGCGGTTGCGATGGCCCAGGGACCGAACGCCGGTTTGGCGCTATTACACCGGATCGAGGGGGTGGAGGACTACTATCCCTATCACGCTGCGCGCGCCGACCTGCTGCGGCGAACACATCAGCGCGAGGCCGCTGCCGATGCGTATAAGCGCGCGCTCGCGTTGTGTGGCAATAGCGCCGAGCGCGCCTATCTGCTGCGCCGGTTCAATGAAATGACTCGCTAGAAGAGACAGCAGTTCTGCGACACACAACAAGACCCTGCCGTGTGGCAGGGCCTTGTACAGCTTGCTTTGTGCGGCTAACCGTGTTGCGTGGTTAGCCGAGCAGGCCAGATTCCATCAGGAAGTCAAACGCCACATCTGCCGGTTCCTGGCTGTTGCCGTCTACTTCCCAGTTCAGCGCCGACATCGTCGCACCGTCCAGCTTCTGCATCAGCAGGTTCAGGATTACGGCGACGCGAGGATCGCGCTCGATGATATCGGTCTTGATCACGGCGGCCCCGTTGTAGGGCGGCCAGAAGCCGAGGTCGTCTTCCAGCACGCGCAAGCCCATGGCGCTGATCTGCCCGTCGGTGCCAAAGCACGTCGTCACATCCAGGTCGCCTTCTTGCAGGCCGCTATACTTCAGACCGGGGTCGAAGCTCAGCACGTCGGCGAAGCCGAACTCGCCATAGGTGTCGATCAGGCCGGGCAGACCGTCCGGACGGTCGATGAACTCACCGGTTGCACCGAACACCAGCCCTTCGGAGTTGTCGCGCAGGTCGCTGACCGTTTCGATCCCCAGCTCCTCAGCGCGCGCTTCAGTCATCGCCAGGCAATACGTGTTGTTGAACCCGCTCGGCTCAAGCCAGGCGAGGTTCCACTGTTCCTGGTAAGCATCGGACACGGCCCGGTAAATCTCGCCGGAGGTCATGTTGCCGCTATAGTCCATGCCCAGGTGCGTCAGATAACCGGTGCCCGTGTACTCGGGATAGACATCGATCTCGTCAGCAATCAGCGCTTCATGCGCGGCTGCTGTGCTGCCCAACTGCACGTATTCAGCCGCATAACCGTATTCTTGCAGCAGCAGCGCGATCATATTCCCCAGGATAAGCTGCTCGGTGAACTGCTTCGACGAGACGCGGACCTCGACCTCTGCCGGGTCGGGCAGCTCGTCAGGGGTCGGGATTGTGTCAACAACGCCGTCGTAGAAGAAGTCAAACGCCACGTCTGCCGGTTCCTGGCTGTTGCCGTCTACTTCCCAGTTCAGCGCCGACATCGTCGCACCGTCCAGCTTCTGCATCAGCAGGTTCAGGATTACGGCGACGCGAGGATCGCGCTCGATGATATCGGTCTTGATCACGGCGGCCCCGTTGTAGGGCGGCCAGAAGCCGAGGTCGTCTTCCAGCACGCGCAAGCCCATGGCGCTGATCTGCCCGTCGGTGCCAAAGCACGTCGTCACATCCAGGTCGCCTTCTTGCAGGCCGCTATACTTCAGACCGGGGTCGAAGCTCAGCACGTCGGCGAAGCCGAACTCGCCATAGGTGTCGATCAGGCCGGGCAGACCGTCCGGACGGTCGATGAACTCACCGGTTGCACCGAACACCAGCCCTTCGGAGTTGTCGCGCAGGTCGCTGACCGTTTCGATCCCCAGCTCCTCAGCGCGCGCTTCAGTCATCGCCAGGCAATACGTGTTGTTGAACCCGCTCGGCTCAAGCCAGGCGAGGTTCCACTGTTCCTGGTAAGCATCGGACACGGCCCGGTAAATCTCGCCGGAGGTCATGTTGCCGCTATAGTCCATGCCCAGGTGCGTCAGATAACCGGTGCCCGTGTACTCGGGATAGACATCGATCTCGTCAGCAATCAGCGCTTCATGCGCGGCTGCTGTGCTGCCCAACTGCACGTACTCGGCATCGTAGCCGAACTCCTGCAGCGCGAGCGCCATCAAATTCCCCAGGATAAGCTGCTCGGAGAACTGTTTCGACGAGACGCGGATCGTCTCATCGTAGTCCTGCGCGGATACAACATCCTGATTGACCGAGGGAGACACAACTGCGGAAAGCAGCAGCGCCACGGTGATCATTAGGCCGAGGAATGTTCTCTTCGTCTTCATGAACTCGTTGTCTCCTGTGTCTACATATGCCCTTTAGAAAGTGCGACCCGGCGAGCAGCATGGGCACAGCGGCCCGCCGGCCCTAACTAAACGCGCTTAGGCTTCTCTGAGCCCGCGCGGTGTTAGCAAGATCTCAAGCCACCCAAAGAAGTACTCCAGAAACACGGCGAGTATTGTCGCCAGGACAGCGCCCGTGATCAGGATATCGTTGCGCCCGGACCCGTCGCCGCGAAGAATGAGCGCACCCAATCCGCCCCCACCGATGAACCCAGCCAACGTGGCGCTGGCGACGACCAGCACCGCCGATGTGCGAATGCCCGCCATGATCACGGGGATTGCGACCGGAATCTCCACGTTGAAGAGCACCTGCCAGTCCTGCATCCCCATCCCGCGCGCCGCCTCTTTCAGATCGTGCGAGACGCCGATAATGCCCACTGAGGTGTTAACAAGGATCGGCAGTGTGCCGATGAATACCAGCGCAATCAGGCTAGGGTCGCGTCCAACGCCGAAAACCGGCAGGGCCAGCGCTAGCACCGCCAGGCTGGGAATCGTTCGCCCGATGTTGCCCAGGTTGATCAGGACCGTGCGCAGCACCTCCACGCGCGAGGACACAATACCGCCCACAATGCCCAGCGCCATCGACATTCCCAGTGCCAGGAACGTCAATTCCAGGTGAGTGCCTAGTTCGCGCAGCACACCTTCCGAATCGGATAGCATCCAGGCGTGTTGCTCGGCCAGCGGGAAGAGCATTGCCGCACCGACCATGTATCCGACGCAGATTTGCATGACGTTCATCAGCCCCAAACGCCAGTGGTGCCAGCGATCGGGTTTGTTGGGCCGCGGATTGCCGAGCAACTGCGCGGTGAACAGCGCACTGATCACCGGCAGCGCCAGCAGCACTGCTAGCACGCGCGTCTGCGGCAGCGTGGTAAACGGTAATGCGGCGGCGCTGATGATCAGCACGCCAGTGAGCGGTGTCCCGTGAAACTGGCTTGGCAGCAGCGTTAGAAATCGCTGGATTGTGCCCAGGGCTGCCAACCCTCGTCCGTAGGCCCCGGCATCCTGCCGCCGCGTGATGGCGCGAGTGAGCTGCGTGTTCAACGCAGCCAGGATCTGCGCAATCGCGACGCTCGCTGCGAGCGCGACCACCAGCGCGACAGGTAGCTTATCCAGATGATCAGTGATGGACGCGCGGGCAGGCTCGACCAGGATATGCCGGACAAGCCCGCTCACAAGGAACGCGGCGCTAACAAATGCGACGTCTCCCCAACCTACGCGCACGATCGCACGCCGGTCCAGCGCCTGCTGCATCGGATCGTCGTGCTGCACGCGGTAGATGCGCAGCGCCAACAGCGTGAGCGCGGGGAGCAGCAGCGCGCACAAGACCCCAACCGTGACGCCCCACGACAATCCCAGAAATGGCAGCACAACCGCGAGCAACAGCAATGCCGCGTGGCCGGGGAACCGTACCAGCCAGCCGGGATCGCCATCCATTTTCGGCCATCGCTGGGCGAAACGCTGCCCCAGCAGCCACCCCACACCCCCGCTGATCAAGAGCGCGACGATCCACTGTAGCAAGTGCGTGCTGGCAAAATCACCGAAGACCTGTGCGTTGAATTCTGCAATCGGTCCGATCATGCCGCGCGCTCCTCACTCTGCTGGTCATACTGGCGATACCACAGCGATTTCAAGAAAGCGCTCACCAGGATCAAGACCGTGCCGAACACAGCGACGGTGTATCCGCTCTCCAGGTCGAGTTCCGCCGGGTTGACTGGCACACGACCGCCAATGAGGGCGTTGACTTGGCTGCGCACCGAACGGAATAGTTCGCTGAAACGGCCCAGTTCGCCGGTTGCGTTCAGCGTCTCGAAGTAAAAATGCAGCAGCGGGAAGATAGCTAGCACGCCGCACAATAGCAGGATCTCTGCTGTCGCGCGGGGACCCGCAGAGGTCATGCGCAGATTCACCAGCGCGACCGCTGCGGCCGCTCCTGCCAGCCAGGGCAAGAATTGCAGCGAGCGCCTGACCGGGGCATCCGAAGCGAGTTGCGAGAGGTCATATCCACTCATGCGGAGCAGATTCGCGTCATCTAGCACTGCGCGGTTGGCCGCGTCCTCGGCGACAGCGTCTTCACTCGCGTACGGCTCAACCCAGGTCAAGCCAAAATACGCGATCAGCATGAGCGCAGCGCCCGCCAGCGCGATCACGTCGGGGTGTGTGCGCAGGTACACCACACCATCAATCAGGCGTTCGCCGATCGTCTTGAATTCGCCGGAAAGGCCGGGGGACGCGCCTTTCTCAATCTGGCGCAGCAGGACTTCCGTGCCGAGCGCCATCACAGACGCGGCAAATGCCCCTGCAATGATCTTGTCGTCGCGCTGGCTGGACATCCCCTCGAATAACAGATCGCCGATGCCGCCCGCGCCAATGAATGCGGCAATGGTTGCCAGGCTGATCGCCGACACCGCCGCGATGCGAATTCCGGCGAAGATGACCGGCAACGCCAGCGGCAGTTCAATGCGCAGCAAAATGCCCAGTGAGGTCATCCCCATACCGCGCGCCGCTTCCGTAATGTTTTCATCTACGCCGTCAATGCCGACTGCGGTGTTGCGAATGAGCACCAGCAGTGAATAGAGCACAAGCGCGACAACCGCAGATGAGAATCCAATGCCGAGCAGGGGGATCATCAGAACGAACATTGCCAGACTGGGGATCGTGTAAATCACGCCAGCGACGGTCAGGACCGGATCGTATAGCGAGCGCACACGTGTGATCAGCACGCCGACCAGCACACCCACCAGCGACGCGACGGATACGGATATGACCGTGATATACACATGCTCGATCACGCCACTTAGAACGAGATCAGGCCGCTCTAAAATATAGTGCATGCTTTCTCCCTTCTAGTGCGCGCTGTTGTCGCGGGCGATGGCATCCTGTACTGCCGCTGCAGTGACAACCCCCAGATAACGGTCATCGTCGTCGACAACTGGCAGGATGCGGACCGCGTTGGTCAGCATCTCGGAAAACGCATCACGCAGCGTACTTTGTTTCTCCGCGTGTATTTCCAGCGCATTCATCACATCCTCGACCACTCGACGGGGATGGCGCTTTGCGCTGCCTTCGGTCAGATATCCCACGACATGACGCTCGCGGTTGACCACGACGAGGCTGCGAACCTCGTGCTTGCGCATGCGTTCCAGCGCGACCTCGGCTACCTCTGATACCTGGACCGCCGGATAATCCTGAACGATGTCGCCCACGCGCATCAGACTGAGGCGTTTTAGACCGCGATCCGTTCCCACAAAGTCGGCGACGAAGTCGTTCGCGGGATCGGCAAGGATGTCGTCCGGACTGCCGATCTGCTGGATGAGCCCGCCCGTTTGCAGGATCACGATCTGGTCACCCATCTTGATCGCTTCGTCGATGTCATGCGTCACAAACACGATCGTTTTGTGCAGCCGCTCTTGCAGGCGCAGAAACTCGTTTTGCAGACGGTCCCGCGTGATCGGGTCTACTGCGCCGAACGGCTCGTCCATGAGCATGACCGGCGGATCCGCGGC
>CAZVCM010000066.1:8475-17382 GCA_964626105.1 uncultured Thermoflexus sp. | reverse complement strand
CGTTGAGCAGGTCCAGCAGCGGCGAGGCGAGCGCCCCTGCGTTGTCCGCGCTGATCGGGTCGATCCGGTTGTGTAGCAGCCCGCCTTGCGGCGCGATCAGGCGCATGTAGTCTGTGTACTGGCGCGGGATCATGCTGTCGTAGCCGCGCGCGTCATGCAGGCCATAGCGCCACGTGCTGTTGGCGTGGAGCGGGCGCTCGCCCTGGTCGAAGGTTGTGTAGCGGAACGGCCCTTCGGCGCTCATGCGGTCCCGCAGCCAGTTAATCGAGGCAGGCGTGACGTCCAGCCAGGCCGGGTCCGCCGCCGGGTTGAAGCCCCAGCCCGCGATCAACAGGTCGGCGGCGATCACCAGCGCGGCCAGCGCGCCCCACAGCGGCCCGCCGCCAAGACGCCCCGGCAGGCGCGCGCGCGTCCGGCTGAGCAGGATCGCGCCACCCGCCGCCAGCGTGAAAACGCCGAGCGCGAGCGCGTTCCAGAACTGGTAGCTGTAGAAGGTGCGCGCGTCAGGGAAGGCGCCTTCCGCGCCCGCCAGCCCGGTGAACACGCGCTCGACCAGCGGCTCGAACGTGTCATACGCGGCGCGGCTGATCAGCAGCCCGCCGAGGATCAACGCGCCCGCTGCCGCCAGCGTCCCGCCGATCCACACCGGCCAGCGCGCCCGTTTCGCCTGCGCCAGCGCGTCCACGCCGAACGCTGCCAGCGCCGCCGCGCAGAAGGTCAGCGGCCACACCCAGCGGAACGGCGTATGAAGCTGGTTGAGGTTCGGGAAAGCGTAATACAGCAGCGCGTAAGTGGGCAGGCCGAACGCGAACGTCAGCGCGACCAGCGCCAGCAGCCCGAAGATCGCGCGGTAGGGGGGCGCGTCTGGTTCGTCGCGGCGCCCCGCGAACAGCCCGATCGCCGCCAGCGCCAGCGTCAGGATGCCGAGATACGCGCCGCCTTCGACGTGATTCTTGATGCCGAACGCCGTATCCGTCACACGCGCCCTATCGTCGCGCGTCCAGTCCAGCGGAGCGCGCTCGCCGGTAAACACGTCGCGGATGGTGTGATCGGCGGGGTTGCCGAACGCGTCCGGCAGCAGGAACTTCAGCACGTGCCGCTTGGGCAGCGCGTAACTTTGGACGGTGCTGAAATCGGCGGCGTCTTCTCGGAAGTTGCGCGCGCCGAGTTCGTACAGTGGGATGAATTGCGCCGCGCCGAGTCCCAGCCCCAGCGCGACCATCGCCAGCAGGTACGCGCCGCGCCGCAGCGTGAAGCGCCAGTCCCGCGCGCGCCACCACTGCGCGATCAGGCGGGCAGCGGCGTAATACGCCATCACGATCAACGTGTAGTACGTGATCTCGACGTGCCCGGCGAAGATGTTCATCATCAGCGCGATCGCGCCGATCGCGATCCAGGGGACAGACGCGGGCCGCCCGGCGCGCAGCGGGCGCTGCCGGATCACGAATTCGATCATCAGCAGCAACAGCGGCAGCCACGCTGCGCCCGCGATCATCATCGGGAAGACCGCGCTCACCACAAAGAACGCGCTGAGCTGGTACGCCACGCCCGCCACCAGCGCCGCGATCCGGCTGCGCCCGATCCCGCGCGCAAATAAGAACATTAGCGCCCCGGCGAGCCAGAGCTGGCTGACGGTGAACCAGCCATACGCAGCGGGCAGCGGCAGGATCAGGAATAGCACGCTGAACGGGTACAGCGCGGCGTGTTGCCCGGCAGCGAGGAACGGCGTCCCGGCGAACTGCTCCGTCTGCCACAGGGGGATCGTGCCCTGCGCGATGCTCTCGCGGATGAACGTCTTCCACTGGAAATTTTGTAGCACCAGGTCCGAGAGCAGGGCGTTATGCGGGATCTCCGGCACGCCCGCCGCCTCACGCGCGCTCAGCCACGGCTCGAACTGGTAGAGGTTGTCGGCGGGGATCAGCGTCTTGCCGCCCAGCGTCACCGGGGCAAACAGCACAAGCGGCAGGATCAGCAGCCCTGCGAGCAGGAGCAGATCAGGAGTGAATTTGCGCATCAGCAGCCGTTATGCGAGCACGTCAGGGCGTTGCTTCGACGCGCTCAGGGGCAGGCAGCCGGTCGGCGGGCGTCAGATGCCGGTGCCGCAGCCAGACCTGCCAGACTCGCAGCGCCGCTTCCGCCTGCACGCGAAAGCTCATCTTCGACGTGCCCGCTGTGCGATCGGCGAAATAGATCGGGATCTCGCAGGTCGTGTAGCCGAGCTTCTCCGCTACGTAGACCGTCTCCACCTGGAAAACGTAGCCGTTCGCCCGGATACGGTCGAGGTTCATCCTTTCGAGCACCTCGCGCTGCCACAGCCGGAAGCCGCCCGTCGCGTCGCGGGTTTTGGTACGCAGGATCAAACGCACGTAGATGCTGTTCGCCCACCAACTGAGCAGCTTGCGCCCGATCCCCCACGTCTCGTCGAGGCTCCCGCCTTTGACGTAGCGCGAGCCCACCACGATATCGCACGTGCCCGTTTTCAGCGCCTCGAGCATCTGCGGGATGTAGCTCGGCGAGTGGGAGAAATCGCAATCCATCTGCATGATCGCGTCGGCGCCGCGCGCTATCGCTTCGCCGAAGCCGTGAATGTACGCGCGCCCCAGCCCTTCTTTCCCGGGGCGATGCAGCACCGCCACACGATCGGGGTGCTGGTCCGCCAGACGGTCCGCGATCGCGCCGGTGCCGTCCGGCGAATTATCGTCCGCAATCAAGACCGATAGCTCGTCTTCGAGCGGCAGCGCCATCAGCGCCTCGATCATGTTTTCCACGTTTTCCGCTTCGTTGTACGTGGGTAGCACAACGATGATTTTCATACCTGGGCCGTCTCCGCGCGTCAGGGGATCGCAATTGGCACACTATAACGCAGCGCTCCGCGTGGGGCAACCAGCGCGGATCATGCGCTCAGCTTGCGGCCCGCTATTCGTCGAGCGGCCAGAATGGATTCCACGCGACTTCCCACAGGTACCCATCCGGATCCTGGAAATAGCCCGAGTAGCCGCCCCAGAACACGTCTTGGGCAGGTTTGACGAGCGCGGCTCCGGCGCGGAGCGCCTGCTCCAGCACAAGGTCGACTTCTTCCCGGGTGCTGACGTTGTGCGCCAGCGTGAACCCGGCCTGGCTCGGCGGCGCTTGGGGAGTGCCTGTTTCCCACGCAAGACCGGCGCGCGACATAATTGCCAGCTTGAGTCCGCCACGCAATTCGAAGAATGCGATTCCGCCAATCTCGGAATCCCGCCCGACGATCCCTTCGGTTGGCAGCCCCAGCCCGTCACGATAGAACGTGACCGAGCGCTCGATATCGTCCACACCCAGCGTGACCACGGAAATGCGCGGTTTCATATGCTCCCCCTGTGGCGGCTCTCGTACGTGATCCCATTATATCACAGGTTAGCTCATTTGTTCTAGTCAATTGTTCGGGATTTGTAGATTTGCTCCGGCTCGTCCGGACCATCGGGCGGCTGTCGTGCGCGGTGGAATTCTCTATAATCAGGGCCATGCGACGCTCACACGGTTTTCAATTGATTCTACTGCTTGCGATGGCGCTCGCCAGCGCGATCCCGCCTGTCAACCCCGCGCTGGCGCAGTCCCGCGATACGCTCCCCGCGCCACACCTCGGCTACGGGATCCACGTCGCGCCGCACACCAGCGTCACCCTGTCGCTGGTCGACCAACTACGCGTGGACTGGGTGAAGATCTACGAGGAAGCGCAGGCGGGGATGTTCCCCGGCAAGCGCATCTTGCTGCGGATCGATCTACCCTGGCCGGAGAACTGGGAGACGTTCCGCGCCAGTGTGCGCCAGCGGGCCGCTTCCGCCGCAGCGGTGGGCGTGGACGCGATCGAGGTTCACAACGAGCCCAACCTGGCGATGGAATGGCCGCATGGCCCCAACGCCTGGGAATACACGCAGATGCTGCGCGTGGCCTACACCGCGATCAAAGCCGCCGATCCGTCGATCATCGTCGTCTCGGGTGGGCTGGCACCGACGATCACCACGCAGGATCGCGGCGCGATCAGCGATCTCGACTTCGCCGAAGAAATGCTCGACAACGGCGCGGCGCAGTGGTTCGACGCGTTTGGCTATCATCCCTACGGCTACAACCAGCCGCCCGAAGCCGAGCCGAGCGCGGACACGCTCACCTTTCGCCGCGTGGAGCTGATCCGCGATCTGTTCGAGGAGCGCGGCATCTACGACAAGCAGATCTGGATGACCGAGTTCGGCTGGCTGCGCGATCCGGCTGAGGATGGCGTCCACTGCGCGGACAGCGATCCCAGCTTCGCCGGGTTCGCGTGGCTGCGCGTCTCTGGCCAGACGCAGGCCGATTACACCGCCCGCGCCTTCGATTGGGCGGACCGCCACTGGCCCTGGGCCGGACCGATGTTCCTGTGGAACCTCAACTGGTCGCTGTTTCCGCACGATGTCGAGCCGCCGTGCAGCCATATGCGCTGGTTTAGCGTGTTGCGCGGCGACGGATCGACGCTCCCGGTGTTTGAGCGTGTCGCGTCGATGCCCCGCCGCACCAGCGACTACCTGCCACGCCTGACGCTCTACGCCGAGCAGATGACTGCCGAGGCGAGCGTCGCCTGCCCCGCTTCGATCCAGGTGGGCGAGTTCGATGTGGTGAACTCCGGCTATCCGGGGAGCTTCACCGCGACGGTTGAGGCGCCGGTGTCGCCGGTTGGCCCGGCGGTCGAGGTGTTTCCGCCTGAGGTGCGCAGCGGCGAGAGCGTCTCGGTCTACGCCGACACGACCGGACTTGCGCCCGGTGTGTACACTGTCTACGTCAACGTGACCACGACGATTGACAACGCTCTAGTGAGCGAGATGATTCAGGGATACATCGTCGTGCGGCAGGATGCGGCGTTGTGTGGCGAGTAGCGATTAGCTAAGAGCTAAAGAGCAGCAGAAGAACTGCCAGGAGCAATAGAGGGACGACAATCTTGTAGGGGCGGAGCTTGCTCCGCCCGTTTTGCCCCCACCGAGAGAAGCCCGTTTTGCCCCCCACCGAAAGACGCCCGGCGGGCGATCCTCGCATCGCCCCTACAGCGTCGGCAAGCCGCGCGCTGCCCTTTGCTACTCTTCAGCCTTTCGCTAATCGCTAACTGCTAACCTCTCTAAACGAAAAAATCCCGCGAGCGAACGGGTCGCCCACGGGATTTGTGTATTCATGCGATCTGCTGCTTACTCCGCGTCCGCCGGTTCGACATCCGCCTGCACCGAGCGGGGGAGCGGCTCGCCCTCAACCAGTTGGAAGTCGATTTCGCCCTGGTCGTTGACGTACACCTGCACCATATCGCCACGCTTGAACTCGCCCTTCAGCAACTGGACGCTGAGCGGGCTTTCCACATAGCGCTGTAGCACACGGCGCAGCGGGCGCGCCCCGAACTCTGGATCGTAGCCCAGGTTCGCCAGCTTCATGCGGGCGTCCTCGGTCAGCGAGACGTACAGCTCCTGCTCCGCCAGCCGGTCCGCGATCTCCTTCATCTGGAGGTCGACGATCTGCGTCACATGCCCGATCGTCAGCGGCTCGAAGATGATGATCTCGTCGATTCGGTTCATGAACTCCGGACGGAACGTCTTGCGCATCGCCTCTTCAATCGCCTTGTGATCGGCGACAAGCTGCGGATCGCCATCCGGCACGAAGCCGAGCGCGCCGCCCCGGTTCGCAAACTGCGTGCCGAGGTTGCTCGTCATGATGATCACGGAGTTGCGGAAGTCCACCGTCCGCCCCTGGCCGTCGGTCATGCGTCCGTCTTCGAGGATCTGCATCAGCGCGTTCCACACTTCCGGGTGCGCCTTCTCGATCTCGTCGAACAGGATGACGCGGTACGGGCGGCGGCGCACAGCCTCGGTGAGCTGGCCGCCTTCCTCATACCCGACATAGCCGGGCGGTGCCCCGAACAGGCGGCTGACGGTATGCTGCTCGCGGTACTCGCTCATGTCGATGCGCAACAGCGCGTCTTCGTCGTCGAACATGAACTCCGCCAGCGCTTTCGCCAGTTCCGTCTTGCCGACGCCGCTGCTGCCCAGGAAGATGAACGAGCCAATCGGGCGCTTCGGGTCTTTCAGACCGCTGCGGGCGCGACGGATCGCGTCGGCGATCGCGGCGACCGCGTTTTGCTGCCCAATGATGCGCTCGTGCATCACTTCTTCCATGCGCAGGAGCTTTTCCGCTTCGGTTTCGAGCATCTGGTTGACCGGGATGCCGGTCCACTGCGCGACTACGCTCGCGATGTCGTCTTCATCGACCACTTCATCGAGCGTGTGCTCGCGCTTCCAGCGCTCGCGCTCGTCCTCGTAATCCTGTTCCAATTGCAGGCGGCGAGACTTCAGCACTGCGGCGCGCTCGTAGTCGCGGCTCAGGCTTGCCTCTTCCTCTTCCGCCGCCAGCCGATCCAGCTCCTGCTTCATGGCCTTCAGTTCGTCGGTCATGGAGTAGAGCGCGACGCGCAGCTTCGAGGCCGCCTCGTCCATCAGATCGATGGCCTTGTCTGGCAGCTTGCGCTCGGTCACATAGCGATGGCTTAGCCGTGCAGCGGCGGTGAGCGCCGCGTCCGAGTACGTCACCTTGTGGTGCGCCTCATAGCGATCGCGCAGCCCGTAGAGCATGTCGATCGTTGCTTCGACGCTCGGCTCGTCTACATAGACCGGCGCAAAGCGGCGATCCAGCGCGGAGTCACGCTCGATGTGCTGGCGATACTCGTCCAGCGTCGTCGCGCCGACACAGTTCAGCTCGCCGCGCGCCAGGGCGGGCTTCATCATGTTGCTGGCGTCCAGCGCGCCGGATGCAGCGCCCGCGCCAACGACCTGATGCAGCTCATCGATGAAGAGAATGATCTCTCCCTCGGAGCGCTGGATTTCTTCGATCGCGGCCTTAAGCCGTTCCTCGAACTCGCCCCGGAAGCGGCTCCCGGCGATCATACCGCCGAGGTCCAGGCTGACGACACGCTTGCCCATCAGGATCTCGGGCACGTCGCTCGACGCGATCTTCTGCGCCAGCCCTTCGACAATGGCCGTCTTGCCGACGCCCGCCTCGCCGATCAGCACGGGGTTGTTCTTCGTGCGGCGGCTGAGGATCTGGATTACGCGCAGAATTTCGTCATCACGTCCGATCACCGGGTCGAGCTTGCCTTCGCGCGCCATCAGCGTGAGGTCGCGGCTGTACTTTTCCAGCGTGCGATAGCGCGTCTCGGCTTGCGGGTCGGTCACACGCTGCCCGCCGCGAATGTCCTTCACGGTGTCGAGCACGCGATCCTTGGTGATCCCGGAATCCGCCAGGATCCGCGCGACGGCGGTCCGCCGCTCGGTCAGGATCGCCAGGAAGAGATGCTCGGTGCTGATGTAATCGTCCTTCAGATGGTTCGCCTCTTCATTGGCGACATCCACCACGCGCTTGACGCGCGGCGTGATGAACACCTGCCCCGCGCCGCCGCCATAGATCGCCGCCTTCGGGCTGGCGCGCAGCACTTCGTCAAGGCGCTCGCGGATCGCATCCTGATCCACGCCCATCTTCTCAAGAATCTGCGGGATGACACCGTCTGGCTGCTCCAACAGCGCGAGCAGCATATGCTCGGTGTCTACCTGATTGTGGCCGTAGCGCTGCAGGATTTCGTACGCTCGAACCGCTGCGTCCTGCGCGCGCTCGGTAAATCGGTCGAATCGCATCATGGTCGTTTCGGTCCTTTGACTTCCAGTACACCTGTGTCTGGGGTTGCGGGTCGCGTTGCCGCGATCCGCCTCGTGATTTCGCTGGATCTGTTCGCTCAGCGCGCCGGGTGCCCCGCTCGTGCCCCAGAGGAGCGTGGCGCGGCCACTGAGGAGAATGCCTCGGGGGTTGACTGCCCGAGAGGCTTAGTATAGTCAAATTCGCGCAGCGCGCTTAAGGGCTGCGCGGCGGCTGTTGGGTGAGCTTTCACCGTGCTTAAGTTTACATCGAGCCGCGTGGCAAAGCCATCAGA
This sequence comes from uncultured Thermoflexus sp., assembly GCA_964626105.1. Lineage (GTDB taxonomy): Bacteria > Chloroflexota > Anaerolineae > Aggregatilineales > Aggregatilineaceae > DYGX01. The sequence continues at coordinate 9,425 of CAZVCM010000066.1, read as the reverse complement.
TTCACGTTGGAAGTCCCGCCGCCAGCCTGCGAATCAGTTGTGAGAAGGGGGAACTCGATATACACTACAAACGGTGCGCCGATTGAGCGCAGGAGGGTGCTTTCTGTTATACTTTTTGCAGGCGGTAAAGAGAGTTTTACCATCTGTTACCGCAACGTTTCCGTTCGTCCAGGATTATATCCGTATAGAGAACCGGGCGCGGCCCGGGTGCAGTTGTGACAGCCGTTTAAGGAGGGCAAAAGCAATGCGTAGATTTGGCATTCTCGCCACACTGGTGCTGGTTGCAGCACTCGCTCTGCCGCTGGTACCGGTCAGCGCGCAGGATGACAGCGGTTTTGTGAGCACCTTCGATCTCCCCGTTGAGCCGGCCGCGGAAGGTCCGCTAGCAGGGGTCGATCCCAGCGGCCAGACCATCACCTGGTGGCATCAGCACAGCGGGACCCGCGAAGAATTTCTGAACGCGATTATCGCTGATTTCAACGAAAATAACCCCTGGGGCATCACGGTCGAAGCCTCGAACCAGGGCGGCTATGGCGACATCTACACCAAGATGATCGCGGGCATCCCCACCGGCGACGTTCCGAACCTTGTCGTGGCCTACCAGAATCAGGCGCTGGCCTACTATCAGGCCGGTGGGCTGACTGAAGACCTCGATGTTTACGTGCTCGACCCGACCTGGGGCCTGAACGAAGCTGAAATCGCGGACTTTGTCCCTGCCTTCTTCGAGCAGGACAAGACCGAAGACGGCGTGCGGATCGGCTTCCCGCCCAACCGCTCGCTGGAAGGGTTGTACTACAACCAGACCGCGCTGACCGAGCTGGGCTACGACGGCCCGCCGACCACCTGGGAAGAGTTCCGCGAGATGGCCTGCGCTTTCACCGAGCAGGGCTGGAGCGGTTATGAGGGCACGGACACGGTCGGCTACACCGTCCGCACCGACGCCTCGAATA
>CAZVCM010000066.1:0-8465 GCA_964626105.1 uncultured Thermoflexus sp. | reverse complement strand
CGCCAATGGTGGCGAAGTCTACGTCGATGGTCAGTATGACTACACCCAGCAGGCCACGGTCGATTACATCCAGTTCATGGTGGACCTGTACAACGACGGTTGTGCGACCCTGGTGGCCGAGCAGTATGGCGATCAGAATAACTTTGCCGCCGGGAAGGCGCTGTTCTTCATGGGCTCGACCTCGGGCCTGCCCTTCATCAAGCAGGGCATTGAGGATGCTTATGAAGTGCCCTTCGAGTGGGGCGTGACCGCGCTGCCTTACGCCGACGTACCGGTGGTCAACATCTACGGCGCGAGCGTCAGCGTGACCGACAGCACCCCCGAGGCCGAGTTGGCGTCGTGGCTGTTCATCCGCTGGATGACCGAGCCGGAGCAGCAGGGCGGCTGGGCTGTCGCCAGCCAGTACTTCCCGGTGCGCTTCTCGGCCCAGGAAGGCATGGCCGAGTTGTTCGCTGACCTGCCGCAGTACGAGCAGGCGTGGAATCTGCTTCAGGGCGAAGGCGCGGTCGAGCCGCAGATCGCCAGCTATGACGTGGTTCGCGACGAAGCCGAAGCCACCTTCGACACCCTGCTGAGCAGCGGTGGCGATGTTCTCAGCGCGCTCGAGCAGCTCACCGCCACGGCCAACGAGATCCAGGCCAGCTTCCAGGCGCAGTAAGCCGCACGACGCACGAATAACACGCGAGGGCAGCCGCAACGGTTGCCCTCGTTTTTGTTTTCGGTAATCGCCGGTTACGCTAGCGGTTGTTCTGATAGCTCGGCAACATCACCGTGAAGACGCTGCCCTGACCCGGCTCGCTATCGACCCAGATACGTCCCTGGTGCTGCTCGACGATGCGCTTGACGATCGAAAGGCCCAGGCCGGTGCCCTTGTAACGGTCGATAGCCTCGTCTGTGCGATAGAACTTATCGAAGATGTACGGTTGGTCCTGCTTGGGGATGCCGATCCCGGAATCCCTGACGCGCAGCACCAAGAAGTCGCCCTTCGTTTCAAGCGCTACGCCGATCTTGCCCTGTTCTGGCGTGTACTTGATCGCGTTTTCGATCAGGTTGCCGACCAACTGCCGCAGGCGCAGCGGGTGGCCGAGCACGGGCGGCGCGTCGTCAGACGCCTGGATTTGCAGAACCTGCTTCTTCGCCTGCCACTCGTGCTGGCGCTCGTTAATGATCGTCTCAATGATTTCCGGCAGGGGCGTCAGCTCGCGGTCCTGGTCGAAGCCCGCCTCGATCTTGCCCAGTTCCAGCAGGTCGGTGATCAGCGCTGTGATCGACTGCACGCTGTTGATAATGCGCTGCGCGAACTCGTCCTGCGTGTCGTTGAGCGGGCCGGAGCGCCGCAGCAGTTCCAGATAGCCCAGGATCGCCGTCAGTGGCGAGCGCAGGTCGTGCGAGACAGTCGTCACGAACTCGCTCTTGATGCGGTCTAGCTCTTTCAGATGCGTGATGTCCTGCATGACGGCGATCTTGCCCACGCCCTGGACGATGGTCAGATGCGCGTTCAGCGTGCGCGCGCCGTCGCCAACGGATAGCTCGGTCGTGCGCAGATGATCGGCGTGCGCTTCTCGGGCGAACAGCTCGCGCAGCCCCTCGTGATCGGTCGCCTCGTCAAGCGGCCCCCCGCGAACCGTCTCCCAGTTCAGGCCGAATGTCTGGCACGCCGCCGGATTGCACAGCAGTACCTTCCCGTGCGTATCCACGACGATGATCGCGTCTTCGGTGTCGCGCAGCACGGTGTCGAGCGTGTCGCGCTCGTGGATGGCAGTCGCGTACGACTGCGCGTTGGTGATCGCGATCGCGGCGAAGTCGCTCAGCACGCTAAGCAGTTGCAGCGTGCCGCGCTCAAAACCGGTGCTCACCTTCTGATTGACCACGCCCAATACGCCGATCGGGCGGCCCTTGACTAATAGCGGAACGTACGCCAGGTCGCGGAAGAAATAATCGGTTCCGCTGCCTTGCGAGCGCACGCCGGTCAGCACCAGAGGCGTTGCACGCCGCATGACCTCACCTGCCGCGCTATCGGACACCAGAACCCGCCGCGCCACATCGCGATCCTGCAGCGACTCGGTTGCGGCGTAGAGGTAGAGGTCTTTGGAGGCGTTGCGCGTCAGCAGCAGAATACCGCTTTCTGCCTGGGTGATCGTCTTCGCCGCGTGGACAACATGATCGAGCACTGGCTGGAGATCGAGCGTCGATGACACGCGCTGCCCGATCTGCATCAGCGTGTCGAGATCGCGCAGCCGCTGTTCAAGCTGGCGGTTGGCGGCAAGCAACTGCTCTGGAATGTGCGCGGTGATCTGGCGCGTCCAGTGATCGCGCAAGACGCGGGCCACCGTATCGAGCAGGTCTTCCGGCTCAAACGGCTTGATCAGGTAATCGTTCACGCCGAGGCGCATCGCATCGACCGCCAGCGCTTCGGAGCCTTCCGCTGTCGTGAGAATAAACGGGGGATGGAACCCTTCGCCGTGAAGCGCGTCGAGGATCTCCAACCCATTCATGCGCGGCATCACATAATCCGCGATGACGAGGTCGGGACGCAGATCGCGCGCCAGCGTGAACCCTTCCGCGCCATCGGCGGCGGTCAGCACGTCATATCCGGCGGATGTCAGCACATCGGCCAGGAAGCTGCGGATCTCGCCCGCATCTTCGACGTAGAGCACTCGCTCACCAGACACAGGATGCCTGCTTCACTACTCGGCTGCGAGCGCGAGCTGCGCCTGTAGCGCGTCGCGCAGCGCTGTGCGGTCGACGAAGGGGCCGTCGCTGCCATCGAGCCGGCCAACAAACAATTGCAGCGCCGGCGCGAGCGGGGACGGCTGGTCCGGATCGCGATCCTTGTGCGGATAAAAGAACGCAATCGATTGCTTCAAGCGCGAAGCGAGGCGTTCGGCCAATGGGCCTGCATGCGCCGGATCGGTCAGGATGACGAAGGTTTGCTGGTCCAGGTGCCCCGCGAAATCATCTTCGCGCTTGTGCTCGCGCAGCGTGTTGTTGATCATCAGCGCCACCGCGCGCAGCACGTCATCCGCGGCCATGAAGCCGTACCGCTCGCGGAAGATCGGCAGCCCGTCGACCGTGATCTGCACGGCGCTCCACGCGCCACCTGCGTTGAGCAGCGCGACCATTCGCTCCTCGACCGCGCTGCCTTCGGGCAGGTGCGTCACCGAGTTAACCTGCGAGGCTTGCGTGGCGCGGCGCAGCGTGTTGCGGACGCGCAGCCGCAGCTCCTGTATATCGAACGGCTTGGTAATGTAGTCCACCACGCCGAGCTGCAAACCCGTCAGCTTGTCCACCCGATCGCGCTTCTCGGTCAGGAAGATCACTGGCACGTCTTGCGTGCGGCGCTGCGCGCGCAGCCGTCGGCAGATCTCATAGCCGTCGATGTCGGGCAGGCGGATGTCGAGAATGGCGAGGTCGGGCGGGCGATCTTGCGCGAGCCGTACTGCGTCTTCGCCCCACGCCGCGCTGCTGACGTCATATCCCTGTACGTGGAAAAAGGCGGACAGCATCTCGGCCAGGTCAGGATCATCTTCGACGATTAAGAGATGGGGTTGTTCGTTCACTGCTGGCCCCCGGCAAGGCATAAGCCATCAATAAACGCGCCCGGCTGCCAAGTGGCGCGCCCGGCACGCAGACTGCGGTCTATAAACTAGTTCAACCGACGATTAACCGTCCAGGCAAGCGGGCGCGCTAAACGAGCTTCTCCAGCTCTTTGACGGCGCGGCTCATATCCAGGAAGATCAGCCCCAGCTTCGCCTGCTGGCGCGCCAGCACGGTGAGCACGGCCTCTTCGCCGACCGCGCTGAGGATCACGAACCCGCGCTCGCCCTTCACATACACCTGTTCCAGCGTGCCGCGCCCTAGCTCGGTCGCGATGCGCTCGCCGAGCGACAGCATCGCCGCTGACATCGCCGAAACACGGTCCTCTTCGGTGTTCGAAGGCATCGACGAGGCGATGCTCAGCCCGTCTACGCTGACGATGGCCGCTGCCTCGATATCAGGCGAGCTGACCTGCAGATCGCGCAGGCGCTCTACAAGCTGCTCGTTCCGTGACTTTGCCACCACGTCTCTCCTGGCAGAACGCCAACCGCTCCATATAAGATCGAACGAAAATGCCTTGCGTCAAGCTGAAATCTTAAGATTGAATCAATGCGGCAAGCGTTTATTTACGCTTGTCGCCGGTACTGTAGCACAGCGCCGATCTCCTGTCAAGCGAGCCGACGCACGGGGCGCGCGGCCTCTTTTTGCGCCGCGCAGTCCTATTGACAGCCTCACTCCGTCTATTATAATCCACTGCGCAATTCGCGCTTTGGCGGCGGTTTTCGCGGGGCGCGCGCCGTGAGATCACTTGGGGGAACATTGTTGTGAGTGAATTAACCCGCGCCGCGTGGGAACGCTGGAAGATCATCGGCGAGGTGTTCGGTGACTTCCAGGGGCGGCTGTTCGCCGTGCTGTTTTACTTCACGCTCTTTGTCCCCTTTGCCCTGGGCGTGCGTCTTCTCAGCGATCCGCTTCACCTGCGCACGCGGCTGAGCCGGTGGCTGGATCGCCCGCCGGTTGGTCCCTCGCTCGACGACGCACGAAAGCAGTTCTGACCCGTGGACATACTCGGCGTATCCTGCTTCTATCATGACTCGGCTGCGGCGCTGCTGCGCGATGGCGCGCTGGTTGCCGCCACGATGGAAGAGCGGCTGTCTCGAAAAAAGCACGACAGCGGCTTCCCGGCACGCGCGATCGATTTCTGCCTGGAACGCGGCGGGATCAGCGGGCACGACCTCGATTACGTCGTCTTCTATGAGAAACCAATGGTGAAGGTCGGGCGCATTCTGCAAACCGCGCTGAGCACCTTCCCCCGCTCGTGGGATTTCTGGCGCGAGGCGGTGACAGGCTACATCGGCGAGAAGTTCTGGATCAAGAGCCTGCTGCAACAGCATCTCGGCGTCCGGCCCGATCAAATTCTGTTCTGCGATCACCACATGTCGCACGCAGCCAGCGCGTTTTTCGCGTCGCCCTACGACGAGGCGGCGGTGCTGACGGTCGACGGCGTAGGCGAGTGGACGACAACCACGCTCGGCTTCGCACGCGGCCCCTGGGATGGCTCCGCGCCAAACACGGTCGACCTGTTCTGGGAGCAGCGCTTTCCGCACTCGCTCGGCCTGCTGTATTCGGCGTTTACGGCGTTTCTCGGCTTCCGCGTGAACAACGGCGAATATAAGGTCATGGGCATGGCGCCCTATGGCGAGCCGCGCTACGTCGACAAAGTCAAGCAACTCATCACGCTGAACGACGACGGCAGCTTTGAGCTGAATATGGACACCTTCTCGTTCCATCACTCGGCCACGCAGAGCTTTAATGGCAAGTTCACGAAGCTATTCGGCGAGCCGCGCGTCCACAGCGACGATTTCTTCACCGCCAAAAGCGACCCGAGCCGCGTCGGAGAGACCGAGGCCGTGCGCCGCAACCAGTATTACGCGGATGTCGCCGCCAGCATCCAGGCGGTCACGGAAGAAGCGCTGATCAACATGGCGAACGCGCTCCACGCCCGCACGCAGGCAAAGTACCTTGTCATGGCGGGCGGTGTGGCGCTCAACAGCGTCGCCAACTACAAGATTCTGACGCAGACGCCGTTCGAGGATATTTACATCCAACCGGCGGCGGGGGATGACGGCGGCGCGCTGGGCGCGGCGCTGTGGGCATATCACGTCGTGCTCGGCAAGCCGCGCCAGATGGTGATGGCGCACGCGTACTATGGCGAGGACTTCGCCGACGCGCAAATCCGCGCTTTCCTCGACGGCGAAGGCATCCCCTACCTCGATTTCAGCGAGGACGACGACGGGCTGATCGACCGCGTGGTGGGCGAGATCCTCGACCAGAAGGTGATCGGCCTGTTCCAGGGGCGCTTCGAGTGGGGGCCGCGGGCGCTCGGCAACCGCAGCATCATCGCTGACCCGCGCCGCGCCGAGATGAAAGAGATCGTCAACACGAAGATCAAGTTCCGCGAGCCGTTCCGCCCGTTCGCGCCGGTTGTTACCTGCGAGGACGCGCCTGCCTATTTCGCCTATCCCGATGTCGAGCACGCCTACCTGCCGCGCTTCATGCTGGCGGTCAGCCCGATCCACGAAGACAAGCTCGACGCGGCCCAGGCGACCACCCACGAAGGAGGGACGGGCCGCTTGCAAACCATCGACCGCGAGACCAACCCGCGCTATTATGAACTGGTGCGCCGCTTTGGGCAGGCGACCGGCGTGCCGATCCTGATGAACACGTCGTTCAACCTGCGCGGCGAGCCGATCGTCAGCACGCCCGCCAACGCCTGGTGGACTTTCAGCAATAGCGGCATCGACTGGCTGGTGCTGGGGCCGTACCTCGTTGGCAAGAATGGACAGGGGATATAAGCATGACTGAGCAGACCACCCGCAAGCAGCCCGGAAAAGTGTCCGGTCTGAAGATGCGTTTGGGTATTCTGGGGGAGCTGTTCGCGTTCCTCTGGGCGGCCAAGATGTGGTGGCTGATTCCGATGATTATCGCGCTGATCGTCTTCGCGATCGTGATCGTATTCGGTTCGTCGAGTGGCGGCGGCCCGCTGATCTACACGCTGTTCTAGGAGCGCACCCCCATGAGCGACTGGCTGTGGGCCGTGATCATCGGCGCGGCATTCGGGCTGGCGATCGGCGTCAAGCTGGCGCGTGACTCGAAAACGAAGCAGGGCCTGCGCGGCGGCGTGGCGTCTGAGGCGTTGCATTACCTCGCCTGCGCCGGCGTCGCGAGCGTGCTGCCCTTCGTCATCAGCGGGATCGTGCTGGGGCTGCCGTTTCTGACGCTGGTCGGGACGGGCGTGGGCTTTCTGGCGTTTGTCGCGCTAGTGCTGCTGGCCTTCGCCGCGCTGGAGCAGGCCGCGCCGCCGCTGCCGGAGCGCCCGCCGGAACTTAGCGACTGATGCGCTGCGACACTTGAGAATCAATTCGGGCGGACTCAAAAGGGTCCGCCCGGTTGGTTTCATCCGATGGCGTGGCGGCCTACAGATCGTCCAGCCGCCCCTTGTCGAGCGCGATCTGGAACGCGCGGCCTACCAGTAGAATCTCCGTCACCCAGTCCGCAAGGTCTTCATCCACTTCTTCCGACGACAACACTTCCACCAGCGAAAGCGGAATATCGTTCAAAACTTCGGTGGTCAGGCATTGCAGCGCCTGCCAGACTGAATCGCGCGCCTCGGGCGGGTCACCTGCCATCAGTTCCTTATACCACGCGGCGATGATCGGGTGCACTTGCTCGCAGGCGGAGCCTTCTTCAAGCCGGTCGTTGGCGAGGTCTTCGAACTCCTCCAGCCAGTCGGGTTGGTTGGCATCATGGGGGTCGGTCATGGCGTCGCTCCTGACATGGCGGACAAGATTTACTCCCACATGGGGAGTATTCAGAGTCTAGCAATTCGCGGATCGGGGCGCAATCGTCAGACAGCACTCCTGAGCGAAACATCCGCCGTAAAATTCACAATTACTGCGGAAACCCGCCATCGCAAAATTTACATCCTTCAGGCGCGTGGCGGCCAGACATCCGCCTGGTCGACCACCTGCGCTGCCGTCCACAGGCTGTGCGCGGCGCGCTCGATCGTTTGCGGGTCGATTTCGTGGATCGTATCGGTGCGGCGCCGCCAGTTGGGGATGTGCCCGGTCACCCGGTCGTACGCCATCAACCCGACCGCCATCAGATCGCGATCTCGCAGGTTCGACACCTCATCCAGCGTGAGCATCGGCTTGCCCATCAGCCCGAGGTCGGGGCGCGCATCGGCCACGCGCTCCATCACGCTCACCGCGTCCGGGTGCGGGTGATAGTATGCATAGGGGCTGATACCGTGCCGCGTCACCCAGCACAGCTCACCCGCGCCGACATTGCTGACGACCATCCACAGCGCGTCCCGCCAGCTTTCCTCATACTCGACCGCCAGCGTGTCGGCCCCGGCGGAGACGGCGGTCGCGCTGCCGGTGAACGCCAGGACGACCTCCGTGTTTTCGAGCGGATCGTGGCGCAGGGCGCGCGCCAGCGCCAGCAGCGCCGCTACGCCGGACGCGTTGCCGTTTGCCCCGGCGACGGATGGCCCGCTCTCATCTAGCACGGCGAGCGCGGCCCCACCAAGCGCCAGCCCGCCGATCGCGGCGCGCAGCGAGCGCCAGCGCTGCTGCCCGCCCGCCAGCGCCGTCAGCACGCCGCCGACCAGCGCCAGAAGCGTCACCGCGCCGAGCGTGCGCGGAAGCTGGCCCACCAGGCGGCTGCCAGTCGTCATCCGGTGCACGCCCGAATCAAGGTGCGCGACGAACACCACGCGCCGCCGCACCCGGCGCCGGGGCGGAATCCGCACGATGACATTCTCCGACTCACCGCGCGCCAGGATGCCCTCGCCCGGCTGCGCCCGCGCCAGGAACGTGTCGCGGCTGAGGATGCTCAGAGCGACCGATACCAATCCCGTCACCCAC
>CAZVCM010000065.1:12349-17408 GCA_964626105.1 uncultured Thermoflexus sp. | reverse complement strand
CGCGCTGGGCTTGCGCCGCGTGGTTGTAATCTGCCTCAAACCCCTTGTCGCTCAAACCAAACCCGCGCATATCCAGCGCGTAGACGTCATAGCCCGCTTCCGCCAGCGCGGGGGCTGTCTCACGCCACGAGACGGTCGAGCCGCCGAACCCATGCAGAAGCAGCACCGCTGGCCCATCGCCCGGCGCATGAACGGCGTACAGCGTTCCGTCGTCCAGCGTCGTGAAGAAGCCACCAGGATCGGCCAATGTCTCCGGCGGCACGATCCCCTCGCCGCCGAGCGGGATGATGTACGGCAGCACGGCAATCGCGAAGACCACCAGCAACAGAATCACAGCGAGCCACACCTTCCACCCAGGCATATGGCGCAGCCGGGGATTCCGGGCGCGCCAGCGGTCGACAGTGCGTCGCAACCCTGGATAAGTATCCGGATTGGGAGCGGGATCGGGCATTTGACAGTCCTTTCACCGTGCACGGTGATTATAGCGAGGCCGCCAGATCTTCGGCTAGAAAACTGGACCATACGGGGCAGATATGGTAAAATGAGCAATAGACCATATGAGCTAATCGAGCGGGAGGGTTCCCTCGCATGTCCCCCTCAATTCCTGCGATGGACGTTCGCCCCTCGCCGCTGGCAGGGACATGGTACCCCGGCGATCCGGCGCAGCTTGCCCAATCAGTTGACAGCTATCTGGACCGCGCCGAGGTTGCGCCAATTGACGGCAGGTTGATTGGCGTCTTGGCGCCGCACGCCGGGCACCGCTATTCGGGCGCGGTCGCAGCGCACGCGTTCAAGCTCGCGCGTGGGATGGATATTGACCTCGTGGCCGTACTCGGACCCTCGCACTATCCCTATCGCGGTCCGGTGGTGACCGCCCGTCACGACGCTTACAGCACGCCGCTTGGCACTGTCCCCGTCGCGCATGACCTGCTCGACGCACTGAGTGGCAACATTCCGCTTCAGTACGTGCGGGAAGATCAAGAGCACTCGCTCGAAAACGAGATCCCCTTCTTGCAGCGCGCGCTTGGCGAGTTTCGTCTGCTGCCACTGGCGCTGGTCGATCAATCGCTGGCGCTGGCTGAACTGCTCGGCGCGACGCTCGGCACACTGCTCAGCGGGCAGAAAGCGCTGCTGGTCGCTAGCTCCGATCTCTCGCATTTCTATCCCCAGGGCGTCGCCAACGAACTGGATGCCGCCATGTTAAGTGCGGTCGAGGCGTACGACCCGGCAAGCGTCATCCGGGTCGAGGACGAGGGGCGCGGCTTTGCATGCGGGCGCGGCGCGATCGCGGCGGTGATGATGGCGGCGCACGCGTTGGGCGCGGAGTCCGCGCGCGTCGTTAGTTACGCCACCTCGGGCGACGTGACCGGTGATTACACTCAAGTCGTCGGCTATGGCGCGGCGATCTTCTTCGCCAGCGCGCAGCAGGGCATGGCACAGTGAGTCACTACGCCGAAATCGCGGTCAACCGCCCGGTGCACGCCACGTTTCATTACCACATTCCCGACGAACTGAACGGAAAGATCCAACCCGGTCATCTGGTGAAGGTCAGCTTTGGCACGGCGTACACTTCGGGCGTCGTCGTCGCGCTGCACGACACGGCGCCGATCCCAGAGACAAAACCTGTGCTGGAGCGGCTCGATCCGCTGCCGGTTGTCACACCCGCGCAGCTTGAGCTCGCGCGGTGGATGGCGGAGCAGACGCTCACGCCGCTAGGCATGGTAATCGGTCTGATGCTGCCACCCGGGCTCGCGAAGCGCGGCGACGTCCAATATACGCTGCTCGATCCCGAAGCAGAGGGCCAGTCCGCGACGCAAATCCGCATCCTGAGCCTGCTGCGGCGGCGCGGCCCGTTGCGCGGGCGGCAGCTTTCGCACGCCATGCCGCGCACGCGCTGGCAAAGCTCCATGAGCGGGCTGATCGAGCGCGGCATCGTAGCGTCCGAGCCGGTGCTGGATCCGCCGGATGTCAAGCCGAAAGTAATTCGCACCGTGCAGCTTGCCATCCCGGCAGAGCGCGTGACCGATATCGCGCCGCGCCTGGGGCGGGAATCGCGCCGCGCCAACATTCTGGAAGTGCTGCTCGCCGCGCGCGACCACCGGATGAGCCTGAGCGCACTGTGTCTCTCCGTTGGCTGCACCGAAGCGCCGGTCAAGGCGCTGGCCGAATCAGGCGATGTGCTGCTGGAGCCGAAGCGAACCTGGGTCGAGTTGGCGCGGCCCGCTGCCGAGGTCGCCGGGCGGCTGGAAGCGGGCGAGTTCGACCGTGCGACGGCGCAGCGCGGCGTGCTTGAAAAGATGCTCGCCTCAGAGGGGCCGGTTCCTACTGGCGAAGTGAAAGCGTCCGTTGTCCGCACACTGGAGAACGCAGGCACGGTCTATCGCTGGACCGATCCCGCAATGGTTGAGTTGCTGCTCGCGCCTGACGAAACCGCGCAGCGAATCATCGAGTTGCGCGGAGGGCAGCCGTATCTCGACATACTGAACTACCTCGCGCAGCAGGGCGAAGCGGTCGATGTCCGCGAGGTCACCAACGCGATAGGAACCGACCTCGCCCGCGTGCAGCGGCTGGCGGATGACGGGCTTGTCGTGCTGGGCGAGGCCGAAGCCTGGCGTGACCCACTCGCCAATCGTGAGTTCGTGCCCGCGCTAGCGCCGCCGCTGACGCTCGACCAGGAGCGCGTCTGGAACGAGATACGCGGCTATATGGACATGATCCACTGGGGCGAGATATCCCCCTCGCCAGACGAGCCGGGCGTCTTCTTGCTGCACGGCGTCACAGGCTCCGGCAAGACAGAGTTGTATCTGCGCGCCGTCGAGCGCGCGCTGGCGCAAGGCCGACAGGCGATCATCCTGGTGCCGGAGATCGCGCTCACGCCGCAGACCGTGCGACGCTTTGCGACACGCTTTCCCGGTCGCGTCGCGATCGTGCACAGTGAGCTATCCGCTGGCGAGCGGTACGATACCTGGCGCCGCGCCCGCGCAGGGGAAATTCACGTTGTGGTCGGGGCACGCTCGGCGCTGTTCGTGCCGCTGCCAGACCTGGGGCTGGTGATTCTCGATGAGGAGCACGACGACAGCTACAAGCAGTCACCGCCGATCCCGCCGCCCTATTATCACGCGCGCGATGTCGCCATCCGTTACATGCAGATCACGCGCGGGACGGTCGTGCTGGGCAGCGCCACACCGGACGTCGCGACATACTACCGCGCGCAGGAAGGGCCGTATCGCCTGCTGAAGTTACCGGATCGTGTAATCGCACATCGCGACCGGCTGGCAGAACAGGTCCGTCGCCTGAACGCGCCTGCCGCCCGCTATCACCCGATTGACGGTGTGGACGCGATGAGCGCCGAGCTTCCCGGCGTGCAGATCGTCGACATGCGCCAGGAACTGCGCCGCGGCAATCGCAGCATCTTTAGCGGCGCGCTGCGGACCGCACTCAATGAGGTGTTGGCGCGCGAAGAACAGGCGATGCTGTTCCTGAACCGGCGCGGCACGGCGACCTTCATCATGTGTCGCGACTGCGGCTACATTGCGCTCTGCCCGCGCTGCAACACGCCGCTGACATACCACGGGCCGCGCCACTCGCTGATCTGCCACTATTGCGGGCACACCCAGGGCCATCTCGAAACGTGCCCGGACTGCGGCAGCACGCGTATCAAGCACTTCGGCCAGGGTACGGAGTTGATCGAAGCGGCAGTGCAGGCGGAATTCCCGACTGCGCGTACCATCCGCTGGGACCGTGACACCGCAACCGGGCGTGAGGCGCACGAATTCATCTTGCAGCATTTCAGCGATCGCCACGCGGATATCCTCATCGGCACGCAGATGATCGCCAAAGGGCTGGATCTGCCCCAGGTGACGCTGGTCGGCATCATCTCGGCGGACACGGCGCTCGGTTTGCCCGATTTTCGCGCTGGCGAGCGCACGTTTCAGTTGCTGACGCAAGTCGCCGGGCGCGCCGGACGCGGCGTGTTGGGCGGGCGCGTCGTCCTGCAAAGCTACCTGCCGGACCACTATGCTATCCGCGCCGCCGCCAACCACGACTATGAGCAGTTTTATGGGCAGGAAATCGCTTACCGGCGCGACCAGGCGTACCCACCCTTCCGCAGGCTCGCGCGCATTCTCTTTCAGTATCCAAGCGCCGCCCGCGCTGAACGCGAAGCCCGCCGCGCCGAGCAGATGCTGCGCCACATCCTTACCGAGGGACACTTCACGGCCAGCGAGATCATCGGTCCCACGCCCTGTTTCTTCGCTAAGCGCGCCGATCTGTTCCGCTGGCACCTGATCCTGCGCAGCTCCGATCCGGTTGCCGTCCTCGAAAAGCTGGACATCGGCGACGGCTGGTTCGTGGACATCGACCCGGTCGATATGCTGTGAAATTCGGTGCAATCTGACTAGGCTTATCGCAGCCGAATCACCTACAATAGCGCATAAGCACGCGCGCCAACCTCTGTTCTGGAGCAGCAACAATGAGTCCAGCCTCGGAATGGGTGAGCCTCGGTGAAGCCGCCCGGATTATCGGAGTCCATCCCGCGACGGTCCGCAACTGGGCAGAGCGCGGTGACCTGCCCTTCCGCCGGACGCCTGGCGGACACCGTCGCTTCCGGCGCTCCGATCTCAAGCAGTGGATCGCGGCGCATCCCGCGCATCCGTACACGCATGAAGCGCAGCTTGTAGTACAAAGCGCACTCGGACGAACGCGGCTGGAGATCGCTGACCGGCGCCAGCTCGCCAGCGAAGAGTGGTACAAGCAACTCAGCGACGCCGGGCGTGAGGGGATGCGCCAACACGGGCTGCGACTGATGGACGGGCTGATCCGGCACCTCGCCGCGCCACGTGAGGGCACCGGAATGGCGGTCGCCAAAGACATCGGTACCGCGTACGGGCGACTATTGCGTGGCGAAAACCTCTCGCTGTCCCAGGCACTGCACGGCTATTTGTACTTCAGCGACTTTCTGCTCGAAGCGGTGCTGGAAATGGCCGAGACCAACGCCGGGCGCACTGCGATTGACTGGAACGACATGTTGCGAGAGGTGCACGCCTTCACCCGGCAGATT
>CAZVCM010000065.1:0-12339 GCA_964626105.1 uncultured Thermoflexus sp. | reverse complement strand
GTCAGCATGATCGAGATCTACGACAGCTAAAAACGATAACACCGCTGGAATCAAGAGCGAGCGTCCAATTGACGGACGCTCGCGTTGTGTTTCGCAGTGCGCGCTATGCGCGCGGCGCAAGCCCTTCATGGGGCGCGGCATGCGGATAGCTGCGCGTGCCCAGCCGCGTGAGAATCACCGCGCCGAGACCGATCGCGCTCACCAGCATCGCTGCCAGCGTCCCCAGCCAGCTTGTGATCCAGAACAAATCCCAGATCATGACTGCCAGCCCGAGCAACAGCCCGCCGACCGCCGCTTGCACCATGGGCGGTTGGTCCGCAAGCCCAACCCGGCGCAGCAGCCAGCCGCCAACCGGGTGCGCGAACGCTGCCCAGCCTACCAACAGCGCCAGCCCAAGCACCAGCCACGCCAGCAAGAACAACGGCAGCGCCAGGAGTGGAATCACCAGGATGAGCGACAGCGCATAGACGACACTGACGCCAACCGCCGCGACCAGAGTCAGGCAGCCGATTCCCGCGCTAGCTGCCGGAGCCGAGCGCATAGATGTCGACATGCGACGCAGCGCCACCGGGAACAGAATCATCCCCAGGGCCGCCACACCGCCCAGAAACAGCGCGCGCCCGAGCGTTCCCGCCAGGCGCACCAGAAAGCTGGGCTGCCACCGATCCGCGCCAGTGCCCGCGAGGCGATCCAGCGCGCTCCGGCCATCGTCCGCGCATTCGTCCTTGAGCGCACCGCCAACCGTCGCGCCTTCGTGGATGTGCGAGCGGTCGGTGCAGTAGGTCAAGTCGCCGGTGATGCGCGCCGTGCTGTCCAGCGTAAAACCGCTGGCAATGACGGTCAGATCGCCGCGCACCAGTCCACCAGCGGTCACCTCGTCGGCGATCATGGTGACGCTGCCATTGACCGCGCTATCCGCGTCAAATGCGAGCTGGCTACCAACCCACACCTGGTCGCCTTCGAGCCGCTCGCCGCTGCGCAGACGGTAGTTGTCGCTAAACCGGAAGCCGCCTAGCTGATCACTCTCGAAGGAGCAGCTGGCCAGCAACAGCCCGACCACCAACAGCAGACTTAGCCGGATTAGACCTCTGGCGCGTGAACGTTCTCGTCCGAACATACCGCTCTCTTGTCCACTATCCGCGATTCCCCACACCCCACCGCAAACCTACGCCACAGTCAAACGCTGGAGCAGCCAGCGCGGGCCGCCCAGCAGATACCATACCGTCCAGGTAATCAGCATCGCCAGCGGAATCGACGTTGTCAGCAGCGCCGGAACCATCGGCATCTCGTTTACCAATGACTCCACTCCGGCCACATAGTCACCGACGAGCGCGGACGCGGAGCCGATAGTCGACGCCGCCATCGTGGCGAAATTGTGCAACGCTGCCGGGTCAGAGAGCACCTGGAACAACGTTGTAACGCCCAGCACCAGCAGTGGTAGAGTCAGAACCGCCGCCAGCGCAAGCGCCAGCGCCAGGCTGAGACTCAGCCGCCGGTTGAGCATGTGAGGGAAGGTCATCGCTGCCACTGCCGCCATCACGCGGGCAGCAAACCCCGGTGACGGCGTTTCGAACCGCGACGTCCTCAGCAAGTTCTCAACCTTCTCGGCCTGCCGGACGCGTTGCTCGCTGCTTGGCGCAGCCGATCCGCCGCCCAGCCGGGCGCGCACCGCTTCCATCTCGTGCTCGGCCGGGTCCGGCTGGAGCGACTCGCTCATCTGGTGTGCATGATTACCTTGATCGTTTCCCATCATGATCCTTCCAACGCGGGATTGAGCGACGAAAGCGGGCGGGACTCAAGCTGTTGTGCGAGAGCCTGCCGCGCCCGAAATAGTCGACTCTTGATTGCGCTTTCGGTCGTACCGAGCATCTCCGCAATCTCGGCATACGAGTAGTCGTACCAATACCGCAACACCACTGCCACGCGATAATCCGGGCTCAGCTCGTCCAACAACCCTTGCACGGCGGCGCTCCGCTCGTTGTCGAGCGTCGCCTCCTCCGGGCCGGGAGTGTCGCTGGTCAGCGCCGGATGCGGCGGCAGCGGTTCTTCCAGGGACAGCCACGTCAAGCGCCGGCGGCGGATGCGGTCGATGCAGTGATTGGATGCAATCGACAGCAGCCAGGTCTTAAAAGACCGTGCCGGATCGTAGCGATCGAGATTGGCGTACGCTCGCAAGAACGCCTCCTGAGCAGCGTCCTCAGCTTCTCCGCGATTGCCCAACATCCGATATGTCAGGTTGAACACATCGCGTTCGTAGCGCACTACCAGCTCTCCAAACGCCTCTTGATCGCCTGCGAGCGTCTGGTCCACCCACAGAGAATCAGATTCTTGACTCACTATGTGTCTACCCTACCTGGCCGACAGATGGTGTCGTCCCCTGTTATGCGTGTATACGCAAGATCAGGATGAAGGTTGCGCGACGCGCCCCGATGATTCATCCCGTTAGACAGCGGCGATCGATCACGGTAGAATGCGCCCACTCGCCGCCACCAGCGCGGCAATGTCGCATCTCCGAAGGGGGTCTTGAGCGTCTATGACTGTGATCTACCATGACACCGACGCGAATCTTGGTCTGCTAATGGATCGAACGATTGCCGTGCTTGGCTATGGGAAAATGGGTCGCTCGCTCGCGCTGAACTTGCGAGATAGCGCGTTCCCCGTACTCATCGGAAACCGCGACGACGAATACGCGACCCAGGCGTACAACGATGGCTTCGAGGTGCTGCGTCTGGCCGAAGCTGCTCAGCGAGCCGATTTGCTGTTTTTCATGGCCCCTGACGAGCTAGCGCCTCAGATTTACCTCACTTCAATTGCCCCGGGATTGAAGCGAAACGACACCCTGGTTTTCGCCTCAGGCTACAACATTGCCTTTGGATTGATTGAGCCGCCTCCATTCGTCGATGTGGTGCTGGTTGCCCCGCAGTCCATTGCTGAGGGCGTGCGCGAGGGGTACGTCGCCGGAACCGGCTTTCCGAGCTTTGTCGCGGTCGCTCAGGATGCATCCGGCCAGGCGTGGCCGCGAGTTCTAGCCGCAGCCAAAGCGTTAGGCGCCCTGCATCAAGGCGCCATCGAGCTGACCTTCCAACAGGAAGCCGAGCTTGACCTGTTCTCGCAACAGGCCGTGCTGCCTGCCCTCCATAGTGTACTCCAAACCGCGATAGAAGTGCTAAATCGCGAAGGGTTCCCACGCGAGGCGATTTACCAGAGTCTTTATCTTTCAGGCGAGCTGGGTTTTATCGTCTCGAAGTGGGCCGAGCGCGGCATCCTCAATAGCATGCAGACGCACTCGCTCACCAGCCAGTATGGGACGCTCTCGCGGTTGGCGCGGTTCCGCGAGGTGAAGCTCAGCCGCCAGATGGAAGGCGTCCTGGACAACATCCGACAGGGCGATTTCGCGCAGGAATGGGCGGATGAGTTTGCAGATGGCTATCCCCGGCTGGAAGCGCTGCGCCGCGCCTGGGAGAATATGCCCGCCTGGCAAGAAGAACAGGCCACCCTCGCCGCGCTCAAGCGCACCAACGGCGACGAAAGTAGTTAAGCATCGCTGGCTGCTGCGTTCTCACAACAACATCGGCGCATCGTCTTCCGCGAGGTCTGCCAAAAACCAGCGCTCGTCCGGCGAGAGCTCGGCTGCAAGCAGCAGATCGGGGCGGCGGCGCCATGTGCGGCGGATCGCTTCTAGACGGCGCCAGCGCTCGATTGCACCGTGATCGCCCGCCAGCAGCACATCCGGCACCGCCAGCCCGCGATACTCCGGGGGTCGCGTGTAGTGCGGATATTCGAGCAGCCCCATCGCATGGGAGTCCTCTTCCGCGCCCCAGCGCGCGCCGAGCACGCCAGGGATCAGCCGCGCGACCGCATCCACGATCACCATCGCAGCCAGCTCGCCGCCGGTCAGCACGTAATCGCCAATGCTGATCTCGTCGGTGACGACCGTCTGCCGGACGCGCTCGTCGACACCTTCATAGCGCCCGCAGATCAGCACAAGGCGCGAGTGTTGCGCCAGCTCCTGCGCGACGTGCTGCGTGAACACGCGGCCCTGCGGTGTCAGGAGGACGACCGGCACTGTGCGATCAGCGCCGCGCACATCCCCGACAGCCTCGATCAGCGGGCCAGGCATCATTACCATCCCGCCGCCACCGCCATAGGGCGTGTCGTCAACCGTGCGGTGCTTGTCTGCTGCGTAATTCCGAATATCATGGAGTCGTATTGAGAGGTGTTGCTTTTCCTGCGCACGCTTGAGGATGCTTTCAGTGAACGGGCCATCGAACATCGCCGGGAAAAGCGTCAGAATATCGATCTGCATAGGTCCCTCACGGATGCGTCATTGCGCCAGGGACAATCGTACCATCTCCCGCCAGGACAGGCGATATCCGCCCTGGCCCAAAACACGCGATGGGATCGCAAGCCATGAAACAGCATGTCGACCTGTTAGTGCACAACATCGGACAGCTCTGCACGGTTCCGGCGCAGGATGGCGGGCCACAGCGCGGCAGCCAGCTTGGCGAGCTGGGCCTGCTGCACAACGCGGCGATTGCCATCGATCAGGGGAAAGTCGCGGAGATCGGGCAAAACGATGCGGTCTGCGAGCAGTATGACAGCGCCACCACCATCGACGCGCGGGGACAGCTTGTCACGCCGGGGCTGGTCGACCCGCACACGCACCTGATCTGGGCCGGAGACCGCGCCAACGAGTTCGAGCGTCGCATCGAAGGCGCGACGTACCAGGAAATCATGGCCGCGGGGGGCGGGATCGTGCGGACCGTCCAGGTCACGCGCGAAGCAGACCTGACGACGCTGGTCGAGCAGTCAAAAGCGCGGCTGGTCGCGATGTTCGCGCACGGCGCGACCACAGTTGAGATCAAGAGCGGCTATGGACTGACGACCGAGTCCGAGATCGCCATGCTCAACGCGGCGGCGCTGCTCGACAGCGAGCATCCAGCCGATATCGCGCTCACCTTCCTCGGCGCGCACGCCATTCCGCTCGAATTCACTGACAACCCGGACGATTACGTCGACCTTGTCGTAAACGAGATGCTGCCTGCGGTAGCGGACTGGCGCGACGAGCACTGGCCGGACACGTTGTTCTGCGATGTATTCTGCGAGACGGGCGCGTTCGATCTGGCGCAGACGCGGCGCATCCTCGAGGCGGCGGCCAGGCATGGCATGGCACTCAAGGTGCACGTGGACGAGTTCGAATCGCTCGGCGGGGCGCGGCTGGCGGCGGAGCTTGGCGCGGTCTCCGTTGATCATATCGTCGCCACACCGGACGAGGATATTGAGGCGATCGCCGCGTCGGATACAATCGCGGTCGCCCTGCCCCCGACGCCGTTTGGCCTGGGTCACACCCGCTACCCGAACGCCCGGCGCTGGCTTGATGCGGGCGCGGCGCTGGCAGTTGCGACCGACTGCAACCCTGGCACCGCCTGGAATGAAAACATGCAGTTCGTCATGGCCCTGGCAACGCGCTATATGCGCCTGTCTCCGGCGGAAGCGCTGGCCGCTGCGACGATCAACGCGGCATTCGCCATCGGCAAAGGCGATCAGATCGGCAGCCTCGAAGTGGGTAAGGCGGGCGACCTCGTAGTTTGGGACGCGCCTAGCTACCCGCACCTGAGCTATCGCTTCGGGCGGAATCTGGCGCAGGTTGTTGTCAAGCGCGGACAGGTCGCATATCATGCTTGGTGGGCAGGTATGCCGCTCTAGCCAATCGTTGACGATCGCTGCCTGACATGTTATGTCCGCCCTCGATGATCTGCTCAACGACATCTTCGACGGAACAGACACCACCTCGCTGACTGAATTCGAGGACTGGGTACGCTCGTCGCGCCGATTCAGAGAGTTCGCCTTCGCCTATCGCAGCAAGATCCGCGCCAAGCTGAGAAATGCCCGCGAGAACGCCCGCTTCGACGACGTGCGTGCTGAGTTAGAAACCGCGGCGCTGTTGCTGCGCGAAAAACGGTTCGCGCTCGAGTACGAAAAATACGCGGCACTCAAACAGCGCGGCCCCGATTTCACCGTCACGTTCAAAACGCACACCCCCTTTAATGTCGAAGTACGGCGCATCCGCAGCGTGGAGCGAGACAGCGCGGGCTCCCATCTGGGGAAACTGATCGCAATCCTGTGCGACAAAGCCGGGCAGATGCCGCCCAGCATCGTCAACCTGCTGTGGCTGGCTGCCGAGGAACCGATCTCCGAAACCGAGCTTACCGAAGCTACCTCAACAGTTCGCCAGCTAGCCGAGCGCAAAGAGGAAGACTTCTTCACCCAGCGCGGGCATAAGAGCGCCGCCGCGTTTCTCAAGCAGTACCAGCGGCTGAGCGGGATCGTGGCCCATGCGCCAGGCGAGACAGTCGTCTGGCTGAACCCAATCGCCAGACACAAAGCGCCGGCCCAAATCGTGACGGCGATCCAACGGCTTAACCCCCGCATAGATTGAACGGCTCGGCGACCTGGACAGTATTATTACTGTAGAGCCAAGTCCAATAAACTTCAGCCCATAGATAACGGGACCTCGCATGAACAATATCGCTGTGATCCGCCGCGCCCAGGCTGGGGATGAGCGCGCCGCCCGCGAGCTATTTGAGTACTACCAGCTTCGCACGTACCGGCTGGCGCTCGGCCTGCTCGGGAACCCGGCGGATGCCGAAGAGGTCGCTCAGGATGCGCTCACCTATGCGCTCCTGAATATCTACCGCTATAACCCGGACCTCAGTAGCTTTACCACGTGGCTGCACACTATCACTGTCAGCCGCGCGCGCGACAAGCGGCGGCGCAAGATGTTACCAAGCGTTTCGCTGGCGCAGTGGCTGGGGGTAGGAAACCAGCTCCGTGACCATACGCCCGGCCCAGAAGCTGCTGCGCTGCGCCGCGAAACCGAGCGCGGCCTGCTGATCGCCTTGAACCAGCTCAGCCCCAAGCTCCGTGAAGCAGTCGTGTTACGATTTTACGCCGACTGCACGTATAAGGAGATGGGAGAGATCATGGGATGCTCTCTCAACACAGCACGGTCGCGGCTCCGGCTCGCGATCCAGAAGCTCCGTGCGAACTTGGGAGATGAGACGGTTCGATGGCCGCTCACGGAGACGATCCGGTAGGCAAGACGCATTACGATGCGGAAACGCTCACTGCTTATGCCCTCGACCAGCTTCCCCGCCAGCAGGCCGAGGCGGTGCGCGCGCATCTCCTTGTCTGCCCCGCCTGCCGCGACGCCGCCGCCGAAACCGCGCGTTTCACTCACGCGATCGATCGCGAGTTGCATGATTTGCTCGACCGCGCGCGCCCAGCCAGTAATCTCAGCTTCGACACCATCGCACGGGAGTGGCGAAAACCGCCGCACCGCGTTTCGATCCGGGCGCGGCTGGCGCGCCTGACTACCGGGTTTGCATCGGCTCCGCTGATCTTGCTGCTGGCCCTGGCCATCACCATTCTTGCGCCCTATGAGGATTCGCTCGCACGCCGCAACCTCGAACTGACCGACACGTACACCGGCCCCCCGGCGCTGGTAGCCGTAGCATTCGATGAAGGCGTGGCGATTGTCCGGCTGGACGGGGAACACACCGGAGTCGTCCGGCACTTCAGGCGCCTCGGCGATCTATCCGATCTCAGCTTCGCGCCGGATGGGCGCTGGCTGGCATTTCAGCGTGGCAGCACGCTGCATCTGGTCGAAACAAGCGCGGATGGGCAGCACGCCAAGCTCGACCTGACCGAAAACGCCGAGTGGGCGTGGTCACCAGACAGCGCGGCTCTGGCATATACGGATGGGCACGGACGGTTAGTCGTGTTCGATCTCGCGCTGCAGACGCACAACGTGCTCGTTCCCGCAAGCGAGCGTGCGTGGGGGCCGCCTCTTTGGTCGCTCGATGGCACGCAGATCGCCTACGCGCTCGCGCCACAAGCAACCGCTAATGCAGGGAACGCCACGCAGGGCATCTGGCGGGTTGATCCGGCGACCGGCTATCGCGTCGAGCTGGCGCGCAACCCCGCTCCGGAGACGTCTCTGCTCGTTCCAGCGGCGTGGCTTGACGGCAACACGCTGATCCTCGCACGGGATGGTCGAATGGTAAACGGCGATCAGGCCGAGATATATCGCATCCAGGTGAACGCGCGGCAAGCGCAGCCGCTAGAGGCGGTCGCTTTGGCGCGCGGCGATCAGCTTTCGTGGCCGGTCAGCCCAGACGGGCACATGCTGGCGCTACGTGGCGATCGGCTGGTGACGCTCAATGTAGTGTCGGAGCGAGCGCGAGCGGTCCCCGACCACCTGCGCGCGCCAGCCGCTACAGCCTGGGCACCGGGCGGCGCGTGGCTGGCGGCGATCGTGCCAGGGAAGCCCGGCGGCGAGGGGCTATACCTCTATGCGCCGGGAAAAGCGAAAGTGGTGCAGGTTCGCTTACCGGCTGGCGCAGCGGAGAAATCAGTCGCGTGGGCCGGCTCGGAGCATCTTTTCGTCGTGCGACAGCCCGACGGCGCCACGTATTTGGAGCTATGGCTGGTGTCAACCACCGGCGCGCACGCGCCGCAGCGGTTGTTGTCGAATATCACTCTGCCTGAGTCTGGCGGCTGGCTGGCGCATGACACCGTCGCCACCCGCGCGATTTCCCTCACATCCACGCCCTAGTCGATCACGACCTGCTCGCGGATTGCTTCAAGCTTCGCCGGGCCCAGGCCGGGCACCGCGTCGAGATCGTCCAGCGATGTGAATGGGCCGTAGAGCTTCCGATGCTCGATGATCGCCTCGGCCAGCGCGGGCCCAATACCAGGCAGTTGCGTTAACTCCTCGGGAGATGCGTCGTTGACATGAACCAGCGGTGCGCGGTTGGGTGTGGGTGTCGGCAGCGCGTCCCCGATCGCGGAAGGCACATGCACCAGATCGCCATCATTCAGACGCCCGCTAAGGTTGATGGCGAGCGTATCGGCGTCTTCGGCGAGGCCGCCTGCTGCGTCAATCGCATCGCTCACCCGGCTACCCGCGGACAGGCTGACCATACTACCCGGCTGCTCGACCGCGCCCGTCACATAGACGACCAGCGCGCCGGGGGTCGGCGTCACAACGTGCACGGTAACGCGCACCTGCCCCGGCTGCGCGCGGGCAGTCGGCACGTGAATCTGATCGCCATCTGCCAGCCGCTGTGCGAGGTTGACGAGATCGAGGTTAGCATCTATCCGGGAGCCACCCGCCGCCTGCAGCGCATCCACCACGCGGCTGCCATAGTCCAGCGTGACGAGCGCGTTCGGCTGCTCCACCGCACCGGTAATGTAGACCATAAAAGGCCCCGGCGTCGGGGTCGCGGAAGGAATCGGCGTGGCGGACGGAATAGCGGTCGGTTCGGGTGGAATAATCGTGATCGTGGCAGGCTTGGGCCGTCCCGTCAGCAGGGCCACGACCCCGGCGGCAATCGCCAGCGTCAGAATGCTATAAACAATCAGACGATAGCGCCCAAGCAGCGGATTTGAGGGCGTGTCCGCGTCAATCATCGCTACCTGCCACTAGTAACCAGTTGATGGGGCGTCGCCCGCTCCCTGGCCCAACGCCTGCTCGACGATCCGCACGCCTGCGCTGGCGCCGATACGCGTCGCGCCCGCGGCCACCATTGCCTGCACATCCTCAAACGTGCGCACGCCGCCGGATGCTTTGACGCCCATCTGCGGTCCAACTGCCTTGCGCATCAGCAGAATGTCCGCCACGGTCGCACCGCCCGGCCCAAAGCCGGTCGAAGTCTTCACGAAGTCGGCGCCTGCCGCCCGCGCAATCTCGCTCGCCGCCGTGATTTCATCCGGCACCAGCAAGCCGGTTTCCAGGATCACCTTGCAGCGCGCACCACCCGCATGCGCCACATTCACCACCGCACGGATGTCACGCTCGACCAGCGCGCGATCGCCTGACTTGAGCGCGCCGACATTCATCACCATATCGACCTCGCGCGCGCCATCCGCGATCGCCCGCTGCGCCTCAAACGCTTTCACTTCAGGCAGCGTCGCGCCGAGCGGAAACCCGATCACGGTGCAGACCAGCACCTCGGGCGTCTCGGCCAGCAACTCGGCGCAGGTCGTCACCCAGACCGGATTGACGCACACCGATTTGAAGCGATACTGACGCGCTTCCGCGCATAACTGCTCGATCTGCGCGCGACTTGCATCCGGCTTGAGCAATGTGTGATCGATGATCCGCGCAATGTCGTGCGTGCGCTGCTCACGAAACTCAGCCATCCCGTTACCCTTTCTTACCCGGCGCCGGAGAGCACAAACCCGAATGTGCTGCCCTTATCCGGCTCGCTCGTATAGAAGAACTCGCCATCCAGCAGCGCGATCAACCCCATCGCGATCGGCAGGCCGAGCCCGTGTCCCTTGAACTCGCGCACGCGCTCGTCTTCCGAACGCCAGAAGCGCTCGCCCACGTGGGACAGTTCTTCGGGCGTCATTCCGATCCCATTATCGATCACCGATACCTTCAGACGGCCACCGTCCACCGCTTCGGCGCGAACAGTGATCTCGCCGCCTTCTGGCGTATATTGGAGCGCGTTCTCCACCAGCTTGCGCAGCGCCTGTGCGACCCGTTCGCCGTCTACGTTCAGCATCGGCAGGCCGCTTGGCGTGTCAAAGGTCAGCGTCTGGCTGCGTTCGGCGGCCCGCCCGGTGACATCTTTCTCGACCTGTTGGGCGATGTTCTTGTAGAGATCGAGCTTGGGATCGAGCCGGATACGCCCGGCGTACAGCTTGCTTGCGTCGCTGACATCCGTGACCAGGTTTTCCATGCGGCTGACGTTCGAGCGCACCGTGTCGGCGAACTGCTGCTGCATCTCATTCAGCGGCCCGGCAACGTGCTTGGCGAGCATATCCGAATAGCCCTTGATGCTCGTCAGCGGGATGCGGATCTCGTGCACCATTACCGAGGTAAACGTCGCAGTCGTCTGCACAACGTCATCCAGCTTAGCGCGTAAGGTTTCCGCGTCATCGGCAGCGCCGTGCCGCGCCACCTCATCCAATAGTTGCGCAATCGCGTCCAGCTCCTGGCAGATCTCCCCGTCCGCGCTGTCTCGCAGCTTCTGCACACGCTCGCGCGCCTGATCGAGTGGCCCGCTGTTCTGCGCTTCACTCATAAACCGTTGTCCCCCAAGTCTCCTCACGGCGAGCGGCGCTCGCCTTCATCTGCGCTGTAAGGATACTCTTTAGACCCATTTGCCGCCAGCGCGCCGCTCAAACAAATACCCCGGCAAACCTGCCGGGGTACAGATAACGAATTGCATAAACGGCGAGCGCATTACAGCCTCTTACGCAGCCCGTAGATCCGCGTGTAGAGCGGCAGCAGCGCGCCCTGAGCGGTATCCAGCACTACGTCCGACGCTCGCCGCGCGAGGAAGCGCGCCCGCGCCACCGAGAATAAGCTGTAGGCGGCGCTGATCTCGCCCGCGCCCATCTGCATCACGACCGTCGCCCACGTTAGCCCGGCGCCGAACGCGCACATCGCGACTAGATCGCCATCCTTCAAGCGGCCTTCTTCGATCGCCTCGACCATCGCCAGCGGCACTGACGCCGCCGACGTGTTCCCATAGCGGTCGATGTTGATGTAGAACTTGTCCAGCGGCACGCGAAGCTGGCGCGACGCGGTCTCGATAATCCGCTTATTCGCCTGGTGCGGGATGTACAAATCGATCTCGTCGGGTGTCAGCCCGGCCTGGTAGACCGTGCGTTTGAGCGAGCTTGCCAGCGTCCGCACGGCGAACTTGAACACTTCCTGGCCGTTCATGCGCAGGTACTGGCGCCGCTCGTCAACGGTGCGCTGCGTGATCGGCGAAGTGCTGCCGCCGTCGGGCACGTAGAGCGAATGCGCGCCAGAACCTTTGGAGCCAAGCTCTACCGCCATCACGCCGCCCGGCACTTCGCTGGCTTCGACCACCGTCGCCGCCGCCGCATCGCCGAACAGCACGCAAGTCGTGCGGTCTGTCCAATCCAGCGCAAACGAGATGATCTCCACGCCGATCACCAGCACGCGGTTATACGTCCCCGCCGTGATGAACTGGCTCGCGGTTGCCAGCGCGTACACCCACCCCGCGCATCCCGCGACCAGCGTAAACGCGCCACAAGACGCGCCGAGCAGATGCTGGATCTGGCTGGCAACGGAAGGCAGCAGATAATCAGGTGAGGACGACGCGACGATGATTAGGTCGAGGTCTGCCGGATGCAACCCAGCGGATGCCAGGGCCTCGCGGCCAGCGGCTGCGCCCATGCTCGACGTCGTGTCATCGTCACCGCGCAGCCGCCGCTCGCGAATCCCGGTGCGGCTTCTAATCCATTCGTCACTTGTATCAACTATCTTGGCCAAGTCATCATTGGTGACCACCC
>CAZVCM010000064.1:1404-17442 GCA_964626105.1 uncultured Thermoflexus sp. | reverse complement strand
CTGGCGACGAAAAAGACCGTATCCAGCGGACCCGTGAGTGCGAACGCTTCGCGCGGGAAGACTTTTTCGGGCGGCAGATCGACGAACAACTGCCGCTCCAACAGCCGCGCCAGCCGTCCGACCGCGCGCTTGCCCGGCACGCGGGGCAGGCGATCCTCGGCGCGTACCGCGGTGCGCAGCCCGGCCACGCGCAGCCGGTCGCTACTGCTCGCTAGGGCCCGATAGCGCGGCATCTGCTCCAGATACCAGTCCCAGACGCGAATCGGCTCTGGAATGCCGGACATCGTCTGTCCATCCGCCGAGATGTACACCCACTCGTCGCCGATGTAGCGCGCGCCATGCTCCATGAAGCCGAGCAGCGCTTCAGTCTTGCCGCCTTTGGACCAGCCGGTATTCAGCACGCCCTTACCTTCGTGGAGAAAGGCCGACGCGTGCAGCGGTAGCGCGCCTTTCGCCAGCGCGGTCAGATTAAGAATTGGGATCAGCAGCGGAATAGCCGGTGCGCTACGCTCAGCGACGATGGTCAGCGGCTGGCCTACGCGCTCGATCGGAATCTGGACGCGCGTGCGCGCTTTGTGCTTGCTGCGCAGCACGACAAACGCATCGTCGGTAAAGGCCGCTTCATCTTTGCCGAGGAAACGCAGAGTCCCATGCATCTCCAGCCGGTCGACAAACCGGATCGTGATGTCCGGCTCCCCGTTGAATGGGCGCTGGATAGGGCCGAGCTGGCGCCCGACGGCTGTTGCGCTGGCGGCGTCCGCTTCTAGCAGCCGGATGCTGACCAGGTCGTGTAAGTTGAAGTCGATGGCGCCGGGATGTGACCGGCTGATGTCTGAAGTCACGCGCGATTCCTGTTCTGAACGTCCGCAATCACTCTTCTGGATCGAACACCGGCGCAGCCGCTTTTTGCCTCTGCCGCGTCATTGTGTGCGCGGGGTAGAGGAAAACTGGGCTGTTGCCGGCTTCAAGTGCTTCATTTGCATTATAGTACGGGTGCGGTCCCGCGCTATCCCGCGCCGCGCTTTTCGCCCTCAATTCCGCACGGCCTCGGCACGCTGTACCTATATCTTAGGGATGCGCGGATGCGGACGCTATTAAAAAAGTTTAAAGGTAAGCGAGGGGGATATTTAAATCGCATAAAAACTTATAAAAAACACTCGAATCTACTGTAATCACGGTGTTTATATGTGTGAGAATTTACTATAATGCAGATTAAGCCCAACCTCACATCAATGACGACACCTGCAGGGGGCAGGAGGAAACCGATGAATCGCTTGCGTGTATTGTTATTGGCGGCAGTCGTGTGGCTGCTGCTCCTCTTCATCCTAGCGGATCCTCGCATGCTGGCGTTTACTCCGTCGCCGGCTGTTTTTGGCATCGCCGTGGCGACAGTGCTCGCTATGTTGATCTTCCCTGATCTCGGCACAAGCCGCCTGCAAATGATCCTGGTCGGTGTCGGGCTGCTGTATCTGGCAACCGGCGCGGTGGGCTTGCTCGGGCACAGCTTGACCGATGTGCCAGTGGTGGTAACCGAGCTATTTATGCTGGCGGTGACTGTCTATCTGGTGCGGATGTTGTCGGTCGTGGTGTCGAACCTCGAGCAGATTATCGAAAACGTCATCACGGGCAAGGATGACTCGCGGGTTCTGTCTCCGGCGAAGGGCGAAGAGACTGTCAACGCCGAGTTGTTTCGGGCGCGTCGCTTCAACCGTCCGGTGGGTTTTATCTTCTTAAACTTGAGCGGCGTTGAGGAACTGAAATCGTCGCGTGCAGATCAGTTCAGTTACCAGTTTGTCTTACAGCGCAGCTACCTGAAATCCCGCGTGGGGCAGCTTGCAGAGTCGTTCCTCTATCACACCGACCCGATCGCCTGGCATGGGGATGACTTGGTCATCTGCCTGCCGGAGACAAATGGCGAGCAGGCTGAAGAACTGGCGCGCAAAGTGTTCGATCTCATCCGCTCCCAGTTGAACATTCGCGTCCCACTGGGCGTGGCTTGCTTCCCGGATGATGGGCTGATTTATTCGGACCTGATTGCTGCGGCGAGCAAGAAACTGCTCCCGTTCGCCAAAGAAGAGCTCAAGCCAGAGACGGGCAGCCCGAACGTCGAGGACAAGCGCGCCTCGCAAGAGCGGGCAGCGTTGCAGCCGATGATGCTCGATTTTGGGTTCGGCAAGCTCAACGGGCAGGGCGCGCTGGCGCAGCCGCTACACAAAAGCTCATCCTCCTTCATTCTGAGCCTGGGACTGCGGGCGCTGCTGCACGGCGGTGAGTTGTTCCAGCCGCTGACCGCGCAGCGGGCGCACACGCACGACGTGTCGCCGTACTATAACCCCGATTTCTGGGTCAACCGGCTGCCGTACCAGGGCGCCAACTCGCGTCAGGTTTACATGAAGGTGAAGCGCGCGATCGACATTGGCCTGGTGCTGGCCTCGCTGCCCGTGACCCTGCCGATTGGGCTGGCGCTTACGACGCTGATCTGGCTGCAGGATCGCCACTCACCATTTTATTCGCAGGTTCGGACGGGGCTGGGCGGCCACACCTTTAAGATGTATAAGTTCCGCTCGATGATTGTCAATGCCGACAAGCGCCTGGAAGAGCTGGGTGTGCGCGTCAACGAGCGCGGTGAAACGGTCAACGAGCATGGTGACAAGCTCGAAAACGACCCGCGCATCACGCGAATGGGACGCATCATCCGCAAGACTAGCCTGGATGAGCTTCCGCAGCTGTGGAATGTGCTCCGGGGTGAGATGAGCATCGTTGGGCCGCGACCCACCTCGTTCGGCGTCGATAAGTATCGGCTGCTGCACACTGAGCGGCTCAGCGTCAAGCCCGGCATCACCGGCCTGTGGCAAATATACGAGCGCGGTGAGACGGATTTCGACAACCTGCTGATCTGGGACATGAAATACATTGAGAAGATCAGCCTCGTCCTGGATCTCAAGATCATGATCCGCACGGCGCTCAAGGTCTTTCGGGACCGGGGAGCGCGCTAGACGAGCAGGTAGCGAGCCGTCCTGGCTGACCTGTGGATGGTAATGGTACGCTGTGGCCTCTGCTTAGACCGTCAGGCCGAAGGCAGAGGTCACGTGATCAAGACATGAGCTGGCTGCTGTAATCGTTTCGTTTCCGTTCCTTCGACGACGCGCGATCTAGAGACTGGTGGGGAGAGCGCTTCCATGTTTCGACGTTACATTGATGCGGTTTTGCGATGGTTCTGGCTGGTCGTTATCACGACCGGAGTAGCGGCTGGGATCGCCTATCTCTCGGCAGAGCGACAGCCTGTCACTTACACGTCGCGCGTGCAACTGCTGGTTGGACCGGCGACGACGAGCCTAAACCCGACTCCCAACGACTTGCGTGCTGCAGCCCAGTTGCTTGAGGTGTACGCTGTTCTGCCGAAGATGCGGCCTTTCCTCAACGAGGTGATCGACGAGCTTGGCCTGGAGGATATTTCTGCGGCCCAGCTTGAAAACAAGATCTCGATTTCAACCAGCAGCACGACACAATTGATGACGATCCGCGTCCAGCACAGCGAGCGCCCCATGGCGACGTTGATCGCGGACACGGTCGCGCAGAAGATCGTGGAGCGCAGCGCGGGCGGCGGCCAGGTGGGCGACGCCTATGACCAGATGCGCCAGCAGATTGAGCGTGTCGAGCAGTCCGTCGAACGTAGCGAATCGACCCTGCTAGAACTGCAGCAGCAGCGCGCCGCGGCGACCACCGATGCCGAGCGCGAAACTCTTGACGACCAGATCGACAAGGAGCGCAACTTCCTGTCGGACACCGAGCGCTTGTTGATCTCTCTGTATACCGAGGCGCAGACGACCCCGAACAACCGCGTTCAGATTGTCGACCCAGCTATCCGCGCGACGCGCGTGCCGCGTGATGTACCCACCAAGACCATGCTCGGCGCAGCCGCCGGGTTGATCATTGGCGTTGCGCTGATCCTGGGACTGGACTACCTGGACGACACGCTGAAATCTGAAGACGCGCTCGCGCAGGTTGCGGGTGTCCCGGTCCTGGGTTCGATTGCGCGCTATCGGAACCTGCACTTTATCGGCGCCAAACGATTAATCGTCACCGCGCAATCTGCATCCCGCGCCGCGCA
The DNA here is from genome assembly GCA_964626105.1 of uncultured Thermoflexus sp. Taxonomy (GTDB): domain Bacteria; phylum Chloroflexota; class Anaerolineae; order Aggregatilineales; family Aggregatilineaceae; genus DYGX01. The sequence continues at coordinate 13,331 of CAZVCM010000064.1, read as the reverse complement.
GAACTATCGCAAGCTGGGTGCGAAGATCGTGTTTCTCAACAGCAACCAGGGCTTTCGCTCGCTGTTGGTCGGCAGTCCGCGCGGCTCGCAGGCGACCAGCGAGATCGCGGCGAACCTCGCGGCGGTGCTCGGGCAGTTGGGGCGCAGCGTGATCCTGGTGGATGCCGATCTCCGCTCGTCGACGGTGAGCAAGATGTTCGGCATGGAGAAGCGCCCCGGCCTGACCGACTTGTTCGGCGAGGAAGTCAGTCTGAACGAGTGCGTTGTGGCGGTTGAGGATATCGACAACTTGTTTGTCCTGCCCAGCGGCCAATCGGACAACGGTGGTGGGCTGCTGGCGTCCGATAGCATGTTGGACTTGATCCAGCACCTGCAGAGTCTGGCGGATCTAATTATCATCGCCGCGCCGCCATTCCAGGAGCAGGCTGAAGGTATCGTGTTGGCGTCCCGCGTGAACGGCGCGATGGTCGCCGCGATGTATGGTCAGACGCGGCGTCGCGAAGTCCGAGAGGTGATGGAAGACCTCTATTCGCTGGGCGCGCAGGTGATCGGAACCGTCCTGATGCTCAGTGGCAAGCGCAGCCGACGCCCGCGCTTTGGGCGCCGCCGCAGCCGCCCGGTCGCCGTCGAGACGGTGGGTGTGCCGCCGCTGTCGCAGTCCGAGCATGCGCGAAAGGGTGCAGGCTAAGCACGAATGATGCACCCGGTTCTCAGTCGACTCTTTGGCGCGCTGGAAGAAGAGCGTGTGCGCTATTGCGTCCTGCGTGATGCGGATCGCATTGAGCGCATGGTGGATGGCGAAATCGATCTGCTGGTCGCGCCGAGCCATTGGCGCCAACTCAACACAGCGCTGGCGCGCACGGGTTTTGCGCCGCTTGCCTCGCGGGGATACGCGCCGCATCGCTTCTTTTTGGCGTATGACGCCGAGACCGATACCTGGCTGAAGGTTGATGCGGTTGACGCGCTCGTGTATGGCCGCCCACGGAAGACGCTCTCGACCGGGTTGGCGGCTGAGTGTCTGGAGCGTCGCCGCCTCTGCGGCCCGGTCTGGGCGCCCGCGCCAGAGCACGAGTTGATGACGTTGCTGCTGCACGGCACGCTCGACAAAGGGCGCTTCGATCCGCCGCGCGCCGAACGCCTGCAATATCTGGCTGCGGAACTCAGCGAGAGCGATACAGTTGATCCGCTGCTGGCGTCGTACTGGGCGCCCGGCGTCTCGTGGGAGATGCTGCGCCAGCAGATTTCGGCGGGCGAGTGGAACGCGCTGCTCGATCAGGCGCCAGCGGTTGCGAATCGGCTGCGGCAGCGCGATCCCCTGGGGACGCGAACCCGCGCCGCGACCAACCGCGTGCTGAGGACACTCGACCGGTCGCGCGGCCTGGTGCGCCCGGCGGTGCCTTCGGTGGCGGTGTTGGGGCCGGATGGCGCCGGGAAGTCAACCGTCGCGGATGGCATTGATAGCGCGTCGATGTTTCCGGTGCGTCGCGTTTACATGGGCTTATACCAGAAGAAGCGCAAGCGTTCCGGGGCGGGCAAGCTGCCGGGTGTTGGTTTCGTCCAGTTGCTGATGACGCAGTGGCGGCGCTATCTCACCGCGCGCTATCACCAGGGCGCGGGCCGCCTCGTGATCTTCGATCGCTACGCGTACGACGCGCTGCTCCCTTCGCCGCGTCCTTTGAACCTGCCGCGCCGCATCCGGCGCTGGCTGCTGGCGCGGACGTGCCCGCCGCCCGATCTGGTGGTGCTGCTCGACGCGCCCGCCGAGACGCTCTTTGCGCGCAAAGGCGAGCACAGCGTCGAGATACTCGAACAGCAGCGCCAGTCGTATCTCGCGCTTCAGCAGCGCATCCCGCAGATGGTGGTGGTGGATGCGACCAACGGGATCGACGCGACCCGCCGCAACGTCTCATCGCTGATCTGGCAAACGTATCTTCGTCGCAGCAGGGGGCAGCATGTCTGAAAGCTACACCACCACCACGCAGTCTCCGCAAGCGAAGGTTGCCAGTGCCCCGCGCGGCAAAGTGGCGTACATGATGTCGCGCTTCCCGAAGATCACGGAGACCTTCGTCCTGTATGAGATCGTCGCGGTTCAGGGGCAGGGCGTGCAGGTCGCGCTCTACCCGCTTCAGCGCGAGCGCACGACGACGATGCATCCGGAGGCGGTGCCGCTGGTCGAGGCGGCGCACTTCAAGCCAATGTTCGCGCCGCGTTTTCTCGCCGCGCACTGGCATTACCTGAGCCGTAAGCCTCGCAAGTACTTTGGCGCGTTGTGGGATTCGCTGCGTGCCACCTGGGGCAGCGCGCGCTATTTCTTCGGAGTTCTGGTCTTCTTCCCGAAGATCGTGCAGTTTGCGCGGATGATGGAGCGCGACGGAATCGCGCACATTCACGCGCATTTCGCCAGCCACCCCGCCGCTGCCGCGTTCATCATTCACCGGCTGACGGGCATCCCATACAGCTTTACGGCGCACGGCTCTGACCTGCACCGTGACCAGCACATGTTGTGCGAGAAGATCGCGGAAGCCGCGTTTGCCACCACGATCTCGCATTATAACGCCCGCGTGATCGCCGAGGCGTGCGGCAGCGAGATCGCGGGGCAGGTTGTCGTGCTGCGCTGCGGGGTCGATACGTCCGCCTTCAAGCCGCGTCCACGCTACAACACGAATGGCGGGAGTGATCACTCGCTGCTGATCCTGAACATCGGGACACTGCATGAGGTCAAGGGGCAGACGCACTTGATTGAGGCGTGCCGCTTGCTGGCCGAGCGAGGCGTGCATTTCTCGTTGCACTTCGTGGGCGATGGCCCGGATCAGCCCGCGCTTGAGGCGCAGGTGAGCGCTGCCGGATTGGATGAGCGGGTGGTTTTTCACGGGCGGCAGAACCGGCAGGCGATTATCGATCTGCTGCAGAAGGCGGACGTGCTCGTCGCGCCAAGCGTCCCGTCGAGCGACAACCGGCGCGAGGGTATCCCCGTTGTGCTGATGGAAGCGATGGCGAGCGGCGTCACGGTCGTGGCGAGCGAGCTCTCCGGGATTCCGGAGCTGGTCGAGCATGAAGTGAGCGGCCTGCTGACCCCGCCCGGCAAGGCATCCGCGATCGCGGACGCGCTGGAGCGCCTGGCGCGCGATCCGGCGCTGCGCCAGGCACTGGCTGATGGCGGGCGCGAGAAGGTGCTGAGCGAGTTTGACCTGACGACCAACGCGGCGGCTTTGATTGAACGGTTCGGAATCGGAGCGGAAGAATGACCGATTTAGCGCTGATTGTGTTCTGGGGATCGGTGGCGCTGCTGGCGTACACCTACGTGCTGTTCCCGGCGATTTTGTTTGTGCGCGGGCTGCTGTGGCGCAAGCCGTACCGCGCCGAGGATATTACGCCGTCCGTCAGCATGATCATCGCGGCGTACAACGAAGCGGCCAGTATCGGCGAAAAGTTGGAGAACGTTCTGACGCTCGATTACCCGCGCGATTGCCTGGAAGTGATCGTCGCGTCGGACGGATCGACCGACGATACGGAGTCGATCGTAGCTCGCTACGCGGATCGCGGCGTGAAGCTGCTGGCGCTGCCCCGCCAGGGCAAGGCGGGCGCGCTGAACACGGCAGTTGCGTCTGCGCGGGGCGAGGTACTCGTTTTCTCCGACGCGAACAGTGCGTACGCGCCGGATGCGATTCGCCAGCTTGTGCGCCCGTTCGCTGATCCGGACGTCGGCGGCGTAGCCGGGAACCAGGTCTATCTCTCGCAGAAACGCGGCGCGGACGGCGCGGCCCAGACCGGCGACGGCGAGCGGACGTATTGGGGCTTCGACCGCCTGTTGAAGCAGATTCAGAGCGAAGCCGGCAACACGATTTCGGCCACGGGCGCGATCTACGCCATCCGCCGCAGCCTGTTCCCCGGCGTGCCGGAAGGCGTGACGGATGATTTCGCGACCTCGACCGCTGTGATCGCGCAGGGCTACCGGCTGGTCTTCGCGCCGGGTGCGCAAGCGTTTGAGCCAGTCGCCAAGTCGAGCGGCGTCGAGTTCGGGCGCAAGGTGCGCGTGATGACGCGCGGGCTGCGCGCGGTGCTGGTCCGGCGGGAGTTGCTCAACCCGTTCCGGTTTGGGTTCTATGCGATCCAGTTGTTCTCGCACAAGGTGCTGCGCCGCCTGATGTTCGTGCCGCTGGCGCTGTTGCTGGTCTCGAACCCGTTTCTGCTCGGCCAGGGCGTGTTCTATCAACTCACTATGCTGGCGCAGGTCGCATTCTATGGCGCGGCGCTAGCCGGGGCGCTGCTGCGGGAAACGACGTTCGGGCGGAATAAGCTGGTCACCATCCCGTATTACGTGTGCCTGGTGTATTTGGCAGCCGCCGTAGCGACCCTTAATATTCTGCGTGGGCACCAAATCAATCGCTGGGAACCGCAACGCCAGCACGCCGCCTGACCGGGTGTATCAGTTCTCTTAGCGCGAGGCAGCGCACATGGCTACCACGACCGATCACCAGATGATATACGAATATGCCGGCGAGCGCGCCAAACAGGGGCGCTCGATGCCGCTTTTGCTGATCGTGCTGGCCGCTGTCGCCAGCGCGCTGACCGCGGTTTCTGGCGTGGTGTTTGGCTACATGATGGTCGCCGGGATCGCGTTGGTAGGGCTGGTGCTGGTGCTCGCGTTTGTGCGGACGGAATTCGCCACGCAGGCCGTTATCTTCGTGCTGTACTCCAACCTGTCCGTGATCGCGATCTATCGCGGCGTGCCGAGCGAGATCGCGGGGAGCTTCTTCCTGCTGCTGGGTGTTCCGCTGTTGAACTATCTCTTTGTCAAGCACGAAAACGTCGTCATTTCGCCGGTGCTGATCATGATCGTCGGATATATCGGCGTGCTGGTGTTGTCGGCGGCGTTCGCTGAGCGCCCTTCGTCGTCGTATGGGCGGATCATCAGCTTCATTCTCGAAGGGCTGGTGCTCTACTTTCTGGTGATCAATACCGTCCGCACTGAGGCCTTGCTGCGCAAGGTGATCTGGATGTTCCTTGCGGCGGGAATCGCGATGGGCAGCGTCACGCTCTACCAAGGGCTAACCGGGGCATATGACAACGAGTTCGGCGGCTGGGCGCAGGTGTCCGAGTCGGAGACGAGCATTGGCGAAGAAGACTTCCTCGGTAACCAGCCGACTGCGCCGCGCGTGGCAGGGCCGATCGGCGAGAAGAACCGGTTCGCGCAGGTGATGGTTGTGCTGCTGCCGCTGGCCATCGGGCGCATCTGGGCGGAGCAAGACATCAAGCTCAAGGCGCTGGCAGTGGCTTCGATTGTCCCAATCGTGGGTGGGGCGCTGCTGACGTTCTCGCGCGGGGCGGGGATCGGGCTCGCGGTGACGCTCGTGGCGCTGGTCTTTGTGCGGATGCTCCCGCTTCGTTATGTCCTGGTGATGGCCGTAGTGGTTGTGGTGGTAGCGGTGGGGCTGGTCCCCGGCTATTTCTACCGCATCAGCAATCTGGACATCGGGGGCATCGTCGGCGGAAATGTATCCGAGGCCGACACGTCCGTGCAGGGGCGTATGACGCAGTACATCACGGCAACGCACATGATCCGCGCAAACCCGCTGTTGGGCGTCGGGCCAGGGCAAGCGTCGCGTTATATCACCGATTATGCGCGCGGGATTGGGTTCCGCGTGCTGGATGATGGCCGCCGCATTCACAACTTCTACCTTGAGGAAATGGTGGATACCGGTCTGCTAGGGTTCGGGTTGCTGAAGTGCATCGTCGGTGTGACGCTCGGCCAGCTTGCTTACCTGCGCGTGCGCTATCGCATGACGCGTCCGGACATTGTCTACACCGCGTCAAGCCTGATGCTGAGCATTATCACCTACCTCAGCACGGCGATGTTCTTGCATCTGGCTTACATGCGCTACTTCTGGGTGCTGCTGGCGTTGGCTGGCGCGGCGATCGCGGTGTGGACAGCGCTTTTGGAGGTGCCCCCGCCACGGCGGACCCTTCTGGCGCGCGCTGAGAGCGAGCCGGCCCAGCCAACCGCATAATTGGCGTAATGGCTGCCCTCTGCTGAACGGTGCCGCTTTCTCTGGCGGGGAGCGGGGCGCTTGGATTGGTGATCACACTGGTAAACGTGTTGTGCGATTCATCGAGGACATAGAATGCGGATTGTGATAATCACTCTGCTGGCCGCATTTATGGTTGGGCTGGCGGGCGCGGCGGCGCAAGAGGACTCCGCCGCCGAAGTGTTCCCGTTGGTTGAAACCGAACCTATGCCTGAGTCCGGCGATGCCGCTGACGATATCGCGATCTGGGTTCACCCGACCGATTCGGCGCTGAGCACAGTGATTGGCACCGACAAGCGCGGTGGACTGGCGGTGTATGACCTGGAAGGGCGCCTGCTGCAATATACCTTTGACGAGGGCCGCCTGAATAACGTCGATCTGCGTTACAATTTTCCGCTCGCCGGTGAGTCAGGCGCGATCGTTGTCGCAAGCAACCGGCGCGGCGATTCGCTCGTGATCTTCTGGGTAGATGACGACACGCGGGAGTTAGTGGACGTCACCGCGCGCGAGATCGAGACCGAGATCGACGTGTACGGGTTGTGCCTCTATCACAGCGCGGTTTCCGGCGCGTATTTTGCGTTCGTGAACGGAGAAGACGGCGAGGTTCAGCAGTGGGAGTTGTTCGACGACGGCGCGGGGCAGGTTGACGCGGCGCTGGTGCGTGAGTTCGCCGTCGAGTCGCAGCCGGAAGGGTGCGTTGCGGACGACGAGCAGGGTTACCTCTACCTCGGCGAAGAAGATGTCGCGATTTGGCGTTTTGACGCCGAGCCAGATCGTCCGGCAGAGCCGCTCGAAATTGCCCGGGTTACCAGCGATGGCCCGCTTGACGACGATATCGAAGGGCTGACGCTTTACTACGCTGCCGATGGCGGCGGCTATTTGATCGCATCCAGCCAGGGCAACGATGAATATGTTGTCTACTCGCGCGAAGAGACACCGCAATACCTCGGGCGGTTCGCGATCGTCGCATCCGACACCATTGATGGGACTTCGGGGACTGACGGGATTGACGTGACGAATGCCGCGCTGGGTGATGCATTCCCAGAAGGGCTGTTCGTTGCGCAGGATAACCGCAACACGGACCCTGACGCCAACCAGAATTTCAAGCTGGCCTCCTGGGGGGATATCGCCCGGCAGCTCGATCTGGTGATTGATACAACCTGGGACCCTCGCGCAGTGGGTGCGGCGGAAGCACCTGCTTCTGAGCGCTGAAGTCAATAAGTTCGGTCCGCTTCACACAGAAAGTCTGGTTTACACAGTGACGATTGAGCAAGTCGAGAGCGATGTGCTGGCCCGCCTGGGTAGCCAGCTAAACAGCGAAGCTGTCGCTGCTGCTGAGGAGCTTCGGGAGCAGGGCGCGCTGGTGGATGGCTCGCTGCGCGGGGTGCGTCTGATCGGGGCGAACCTTCAGGGTGCGGACCTTTCTGGTGCGGATCTGCGCGGCGCTCGGCTGGAGTGGGCCGATCTGCGCAATGTCGATCTCACAGGGGCGAACTTGAAAGAAGCGCGCCTCGAAGTTGCCAGCTTGCAGCGCACTGATTTCACTGGCGCGCGGCTGGCTGGCGCGATGCTACTGAAGGCCCAGGCGCAGGGTGCGCAACTTTCGGACGCTGATCTGCGCCAGGCGGCGCTGGGTGAGGCGAACTTTCAGGGCGCAGACCTGACACGCGCCAATCTCGCCGGGGCGCGGCTGGGGCTGGCAGACTTGCAAGGCGCTGACCTCGAAGGCGCCAACCTCGAAGGGGCAGACCTGCTCGGCGCGCGGCTGCAAGAGGCGAACCTGACGCATGCCAACTTTCAGGGCGCGTATCTCGGTGAGGCCAACTTGCGCCGCACGCTTGCGCAGCACACGGATATGCGCCACGCGACGCTCGCCGGAGCCAAGCTGCGGCTGGTCGATCTGAGCGGCGCGCAACTTCAAGGCGCGCGGTTGGGTCTGGCGGACATGCAGTGGGCGAATCTGGCGCGGGCGGACCTGACACGCGCGCACCTGTTGCGTGTCAAGCTCCAAGGTGCATCACTGCGTGGCACGCGCCTGCAAGATGCCGATCTGACCGGCGCAGACCTCAGCCAGGCGGACCTGTCTGGTGCAGACCTGCGTGGCGCGTCGCTGGCGGATTGCACGTTTGATGGCGCGACGACACTGCCCGACGGCACGCTTTGGTCTTCCGACGCTGACCTGAAGCGCTACACCGATCCCGACCATCCTGACTTCTGGGATCCGCAACTCACCGTTGCGACGCACCCGACCGGCAACGGTAAGGGGCTGGCGGCGGCAGCGATCTCGCGGCCCGCGGTCGCACCGGTCTTCCCTGAGCCGGAAATCGGGAAGAAGTCTGCTGCTCGAAAGCAGATTCGCGGCTCCAGCCTGCTCTTAGGTGGCCGCATGATCTCGATGGTGGTCAACTTCCTGGTGCAGGTGCTGACCGTCCGCTATCTCTCGAAGACCGATTACGGCGCGTTCGCCTATGCTCTGTCGATGGTGTCGCTGGGCGAGACCATGATCACGCTTGGGCTGGACCGTGCGGTGACGCGCTTTATCCCGATCTACCAGGAGAAGAAGGAATATAACAAGCTCTTTGGGACGCTGGCGCTGGTGGTCGGCACGATCCTCTCGCTTGGGGTGGCGCTCATCTTGCTGATGATCGGGCTGCGCGGCGCGATCACGGGCACGCTGATCAAAGATGCCGAGGCGGTCGCGCTGCTGGTCATCTTGATCGCGCTCTCGCCTGTCCAGGCGCTTGACAATGTAATCAACGGGCTGTTTGCTGTCTTCTCAAGCCCGAAGGCGATCTTTTTCCGCAAGTACGTGCTAGCGCCCGCGCTCAAGCTGGCAGTCGTGATTTTGCTGATTGCAGCCAAAGCCAACGTTGAGTTTCTGGCGGCGGGTTATCTCGGCGCGGGTGTGCTCGGCGTTGGAATCTTCAGCTACATTTTGGTGCGGGTGATGCGCCAGCAGGGGCTTTTCAGCGAGCTGAATATCCGTCAAGTACGTATTCCGGCGCGCGAGGTGCTGTCGTTCACCGTGCCACTGCTGGCATCCGACTTGGTGTTTGTGGTGATGAACACGGTCGATGCAGTGCTGCTGGAGCAGTTCCACGGCACGGCAGACGTCGCGGCGTTTCGCGCTGTGCAGCCTACGGCCAAGATGAACCAGATGGTGCTGGCGAGCTTCGCGCTGTTGTTCACGCCAGCGGCGGCGCGCCTGTTCGCTCGCGGCGATCGCCAGGGTATCAACCGGCTGTATTGGGAGAATGCGGCGTGGGTGGCGGTGGTTTCGTTCCCGATCTTCGCGCTGACCTTTTCGCTCGCCGGGCCGGTAACCGTGACTATTTTTGAGAGCCGCTACGAAGAATCGGCCATCATCATGGCGATGCTGTCGCTGGGCTACTTCTTCAACGCGGCGACCGGTCAAAACGGGCTGACGCTCAAGGTGTTGGGCAAGCTGCGCTATATCGTGGCAGTCGATATCATCGCTGCTGTGCTGAACCTTGTGCTGAATCTGCTGCTGATCCCGCGTTATGGCGCGATGGGCGCGGCAGTTGGCACGATGGTCACGCTCATTATCTTTAACCTCATGAAGCAAGCCGGGCTGATGTTGGGCACTGGAATTAGCCTTTTTGATCGCGAATATCTGCGCGTGTATCTGGTATTGATCGCAGGGACGGTCGGGCTGCTGGCGCTGCAAATCTTGTTCGACCCGCCGGTATGGGCCGGCGTTCTCGCGGTCGGCCTGATCTCGCTTGCGGTGCTGCGTTTGAATCGGGATGTGCTGAACGTTGAGCATATGTTCCCGGAGCTGCTGCGGATTCCGGGCATGCGCTGGTTGCTCGGCAGCTAACGGAGAGAACAATGCTGGAACGGACGCTCAGCACGCAGTTTGTGCCTGGAACCAACCTGCGCGGTGAAGTGACGGGTGCGAACTGGATTTATCTGCTACCGTCGCTGGAGCTTGAACACATCCTCTGTCTTGGCGCGCCATCGAGCGCAAGCCTCGCCGCGCTGGCACGCCTGGGTCGCGTGTCGATTGCGGCGGAGCCGTCCGCGCTCGCCGATCTGTCGCCGCTTGATCAATGGGGGCACGTCACACGAATAGAACGCGGTCCTGATGGGGCGCTGGCGTTGCCCGCGCAGAGCACCGATCTGGTGTTGGTGGCTGGTGGGACAAGCGCGCTCGATGAGTCCTTGCGCGCGGAAATCGCGCGCGTGCTGCGCCCGGATGGGCTGCTGTGGGCAGAGATCAGCGGGTCACGTGGATGGTTGCGCCGTGAGACTGCGCTGAATGCTCTGCGCGCGGATTTTGGCGGCGCAGCGCTGTACTGGCTGACGCCGTTGGCGGGAGAAGTGCATACGGTTGTGCCGTTGTCACATGACGTCGCATGGCGCTATTTTCTGGACAAGCGTTTGTACAGCGCAACGCTTACCTTGCAGCGCCTGAAGCGCGTCTTGCGCAGCCTGAAGAGGCGCGGCGCGCACGCTGGGGCGGGGTCGGGCGCTGATCCGTCCGATGATGGCGACACGCCGCCTGGCCAGGGACTGCGCGCGAAAGCCAAGCACCTGGTGTTCGGAACGCTTGACGGTGCGGCACGCGTCGAGGGAGCGCTGCACCGCTCGCTGCGCGTCGCGTCCCGGCATGGCGTGCTCGCCGGGGGCGCGGTCTCACCAGAAGCGCCGCCGCCGGGCTACCTGCGCCAGCTTGCTTCTGAGCGCGACATCGATCTCACTGGCTATCGCTGGGGGCTATGGGCAGCCGGGGCGTATAGCTCGCGGAAGCTGTTGTTTTACCTGTTCCCGCCCGCTCAGGACGCGCCCGCATACCTTGTGAAGATGGTGCGCGCTCCGGCCTTTAACGACCGACTGGAAAATGAGTGGCGGGCGCTCGATCAGCTCGAGGCGCAGGGCCTTGGCGAAGGGGTGTTGCCGCGCGTTCCGTTCGCCGGGCATCACGCTGGGCTGGCGGTTGTTGCAGAGACGGCGATCGAGGGCCGTCCCTTTCGCGAGGTGGCGCGCTGGGCGGCGGACGATCGCGCATTGCGCGCGGGCGTTGGCTGGCTGACAGAGTTGGGCGCACGCACTCGGGATGCGACGGTTTCGCCCACTGCAGCCGCGGATGCGCTGGCGGAGCTGCTCGCCCGGTTCTGCGCAATTTACCGGCTAGACCCGGCGCATGAGCGGTTTCTCGTGGAGCGGATCGACGCGCTTCGGGCCGAAAGCGGTGCGTGTCCGGTGGTCTTTCAGCATGGTGACCCCGGCACATGGAATGTGTTGGTCACGCCGCGCGGCGATGCCGTTTTCGTCGATTGGGAGTCGGCAGAGCCAGACGGGATGCCATTGTGGGATCTGTTCTACTTTTTGCGCTCGTATGTGGTCAGCGCTGCTCGCGCTGGCGCGCAGCATGACCGACTGGCGGGGTTCGCTGCGCACTTCATCGAGCAGGGCGCGCTGAGCGACGCACTGGTCACAGCGGTGCGCCACTATCGGGAGCAGGTGGGCCTGTCTGGCGAAGCGGCGGAGGCGTTGTTCTACACCTGTTGGCTGCATCGCGCGTTGAAACAGTCAACCATGCTTTCGCCAGAGCGGGTAGACCGTGACAGCCATTACGCGAACCTGTTGCGCCTGTGTCTTGACCGCCGCGACGGACCGACCTTGCGGCGCCTCTTCGGGACATGAGTAGATGATGATGTTTTGTCGTGAGATCAGTGTGTGGCTTAACCAATCCATCAGACGTCCGATCCATCGCACCTTCTTCGCACTCACCATCGCTTTGCTCCTGCTGCTCCCGCAGCTTGCGACGCCGCTCAGCGCGGCGCCGGTCGGTATGCCGGTCGAAAGGGTGTCTCAGGACGATGGACCTTCTTCGCGCGGCTACCAGACAACACCCGCCGAGCTTCAGGTGGTTGC
>CAZVCM010000064.1:0-1394 GCA_964626105.1 uncultured Thermoflexus sp. | reverse complement strand
AGCCGTACCAGAGCGCGGTGCGCGATGTGCTGGCTGCCGCAAATGACGGGTGGGACTATGAGCTTGACACGACGGAGCGCTGCCCAAACTCGCGCAACCCCGCCTGGCTACACAACGAGCGCGGAATCCGGCGGCTCTACGCGCGCGCGCTGGCCTATCACCTGACTGGTGACGAGCACTACGCGGAGGAAGCTCGCATGATCCTCGAGCGGATCATGACGCAGGTGCTGGTGATCTCGGAAGCCGAGCAGCAGTGCCGCCTGAATCTCTCGTGGGGCACGCCGGAATTGGTCCAGACTGCGGACCTGCTCGAAGCCTATTGGGCGGATATGACGTGCACCGGGCCGATGCTGCCGGTGTATGGTGACGTCACTATCGGCGAGGGCAACTGTAAGTGGTTGTTCCAGAACTGGCTGGCGAAAAACCCGTACTATATCGTCTCGTACGCTGCCGAAGAGAACCAGAGCAACTGGGGCTCGGCGGCGACCGCGACCGCCGCCTATATCGCAGACTATCTGTGGGACCGGCCCGATATCCAACTTGTGCAGCGGATGCCGCCGGAGCTGAACGATGGGATGTCGTTGAGCTATTCGCCCGCCGAAGCGTACGATCGCGCGAATGAACTGGCGCTGGATCGGATGAACGGCTACCGGACGGATTATCACAGCAGCCAGTCGTGCGACTTCATGGATGGGTCGCAGCAGAACCCGGCCTGGCCCCCGGTTAAGTCACAGATCACCGAGAACGGCATTGTGTCTGAGGATGCGCGGCGCAGCGAGTTCTGCAATATCCCAAACTATGATGGGACGTATCAGAACTATCCGCAGGTGCATCTTGGCAGCCTGATCCAGCAGTGCGAGCTCATGCTGCGCCGGGGCGATCGACGGTGTTACGACAACATCGACTATACCGATCTGCCCGACTATACGTTCGTCGGCTCGGACGGAAGGCAGAAGACGACACATCTCAAGCCGGGGCGTGGCTCGCTGGAGCGCGCAATCAAGGCGATTATCGTGGATTCGAACACCGAGTGGCGGCATGACTCGGCGTTGGAGGTGGCGTACCGATACTACGCTCAATTCTATCGCTTCGAGGGGATCGAGCAGTGGCCAGCGGAGCTTGACCGCCCGAGCGAGTGCGCACAAGACATCTGCTTCGGGACGCTCACACACGGGTTCGCCCGCGACGAGCAGCCCAGTCTGCCGCCGGTGATCCCGCCGCCGATGAACCAGCTTCCCTGAGCAACGCGACGAGATAGCGCGAACGCAGCTGTTCCCCACTGGCCAGCTCGACGGTCACACACTCATCGTCCTGCTCGAAATCGGCCACCGCACAACCGCGCCGGACCTGCGCACCTCGGCACACGTCTACAGCCTTGGCACCAGCAGCGGGCG
>CAZVCM010000063.1:0-17876 GCA_964626105.1 uncultured Thermoflexus sp. | reverse complement strand
CACCCACCCTGTGAGAAGCAAGGTGTTACCGCGCAAGCTCGCCCTTTCGTCCTTGTCAGACTAAGGGGCGTTTTTATTGGAAGCGGGGTTGCTATGCCACACTACGATGAGACGATCACATTCTACGACGACATCGCCGGAGATTATCACCTCTGGTATCGGAACTGGGATGCAGAACTGGATCGCGAGGGACTGAACCTGCGCCGCTTTTTCCGCGATCGGGAAGTGACGACGGTGCTGGACGCCTCATGCGGGCCGGGCACGCAAGCGATCGCCCTCGCGCGCCTGGGCTACACCGTCACCGCCGCCGATCCGAGCGCCGGTATCCTGGCCCGCGCCCGCGAAAATGCCACGCAGTATGGCGTGGAAGACCGGATCACGTTCGTCCAGTCCGACTTTCAAAATCTGCACAAGCATGTCAGCGGGCCGTTCGACGTGGTGCTGACCAAAGGGAACTCGATCCCGCACCTGCTCCACGACGAGCAGATCGAGGAAGCGCTGCTGATCTTCCATGAACTGCTGCGTCCCGGCGGTCTGCTGCTGATCGGGATGCGTGATTTCGAGCCGCTGCTCGAAGACCGACCGCGTTTCTGGCCTGGTTTCGTGCATGATGGCGCTGAGGAGCAGATCATCACGTTCGACATCTGGGACTGGAACGACGACGAACCCGCGACCGTGACCTTCAACCGCTTCGTCGTGCGCGGCGACGGCAAGACCTATCAGGCAACCAAGCGCCCGGTCGTTTTCCGCGCGCTGACTGCTGCCGAAGTTGAGGTTGTGCTGCTCGAAGTGGGGTTCGAGAATATCCAGTCGCACCATGACCGCTGGGAACTGCTGATCACAGCCATTCGCCCGGCGTAAGCGCAAGAAACGGGAAAGGGGGTGATCGTTGTGTCACTTGTCGTTGACGGCGTTACGTGCACTGTTCGCCTACCACGCAGGCCGCGCGGCCTGCTTCGTATCACTCGATCGCCCATTGGAAGTCAGGCTTATGCCATGCTGAGGAAACCATGACCACCGAAACAACCACGCACGAAATGCCGAAGACCTTCGACTTCGCCGAGGCCGAAGCGCGCCTGTATCGCTGGTGGGAGTCGAACGGCTGGTTCAAGCCGGAAGTGCATCCCGACGCGGAGCCGTTCGTGATCGCCATTCCGCCACCCAACGTCACGGGCGCGCTGCACAACGGCCACGCGATGTTCGTCACGCTCGAAGACCTCATGATCCGCCAGCAGCGCATGGCGGGCAAAGCCGCGCTGTGGATCCCCGGCAGCGACCACGCCGGGATCGCGACGCAGCTTCAGGTCGAGAACATGCTGCGCGAGGAAGGCACCAGCCGCAAGGAAGTGGGCCGCGACGAATTTCTGCGGCGCACCTGGGACTGGAAGAATCGCTACGGCGGCCAGATCCAGGACCAGCTCCGGCGGCTGGGCGCAAGCTGCGACTGGGATCGCGAGCGCTTCACGCTCGATGAAGGGCTGTCGCGCGCGGTGCGTGAGGCGTTCGTGACGCTCTGGGATCAGGGGCTGATCTATCGCGGGCCGCGCCTGATCAACTGGTCGCCCGGCCTGCAAACCGCCGTCAGCGACCTCGAAGTGGAGCGCGAAGAGGAAGATGGCCACCTCTACTACTTCACTTATCCGGTGGAAGAGGGCGAGGGCATCCCGGTGGCGACCACGCGCCCGGAGACGATCCTCGGCGACACAGCGGTGGCGGTCCATCCCGAGGATGAGCGCTACAAGCACCTGATCGGGCGCACCGCGCTCGTGCCCATGCTCAACCGCCCGATCCCGATCATCGCGGACGAGTACGTCGATCGCGAGTTCGGCACCGGCGCGCTGAAGATCACGCCCGGCCACGACCCGAACGACTATGAGATCGGCCAGCGGCACGATCTACCGGTGCTGAACATCCTCAACCCAGACGCGACGCTCAACGCAAATGCGGGCCGTTACGCCGGGCTGGATCGCTCCGAGGCGCGCCGGCGTCTGTGGGCGGATATGGAAGCCGCGGGAATGACGATCAAAGTTGAGCCACACCGGCACGCCGTCCCCCGCTCGCAGCGTGGCGGTGAGATCGTCGAGCCGATGATCAGCACGCAGTGGTTTGTGAAGATCGAGCCGCTGGCGGAGAAGGCGCTCGCCGCCGTGCAGGACGGGCACATCCACATCGTGCCGGAGCACTTCGAACGCGTTTACCTCCACTGGATGGAGAACATCGAGGACTGGTGCATTAGCCGCCAACTCTGGTGGGGGCACCGCATTCCCGCCTGGCACTGTGGCAACTGCGGCAAGATCACCGTCGCGCGCGAGGACCCGGCGCAGTGCGCCCATTGCGGCAGCGATGACATCGCGCAAGACCCGGACGTGCTCGATACCTGGTTCAGCAGCGGCCTGTGGCCGTTCAGCACGCTTGGCTGGCCAGAGCAAACGCCTGATCTGGCGCGCTACTACCCAACCGACGTGATGGAAACCGGCTACGACATCCTGTTCTTCTGGGTGGCGCGCATGATCATGATGGGGCTGTGGTTCACGGATCAAGAGCCATTCCACACCGTCTATCTGCACGGGCTGGTGCGCGACGAGCACGGCCAGAAGATGAGCAAGACCAAAGGCAACGTGATCGACCCGATCGAGACGGTGAACCGCTATGGCGCGGACGCGCTGCGCTTCACGCTGCTGACCGGCAGCGCGCCCGGCGCGGATATGAACCTCGCCGAGAGCCGGATCGAATATAGCCGCAACTTCGGGAACAAGGTCTGGCAGATGGCGCGCTTCGTGTGGTCGAACCTGGACGGGTACTCGCCTCAGCCGGTGACCGACCCCGCCGCGCTCGACCTGCCGAGTCGCTGGATCCTCAGCCGCCTGCACGGGCTGATCGGCAATGTGCAGCGTCTGTTCGACACCTACCAGTACGCCGAGGCCGGACGGCAGATTCTCGAGTTCTTGTGGAACGAGTTCGCCGACTGGTCGATCGAGCTCGCCAAGAACGCGCTGTACGGCAGCGACGCAACAGCGCGCGCGCGGACGCTCGACGTCCTGGTACACGTGCTCGACCGCAGCCTGCGCCTGCTGCACCCGTATATGCCGTACATCACCGAGGAGATCTGGCGCTTCCTGCCAGTCAGCGAGCGCCCGCTGATCCTCGCAGCGTGGCCGCAAGCCGACGAGCGCTTCCTCGACCCGGCGGCAGAGGCAGACTTCGCGATCCTGATGGACCTGGTGCGCGGCATCCGCAATGCGAGGGCAGAGTACCGTGTCGCGCCGGGCACGCAACTGAGAGCGCTGGTTGACGCCGGAGCGCATCGCGATTTGATCGCGCAGCACCAGGACGTCTTCGCGCGGCTGTGTAACGTTCGCGAAATCACGCTGATCGACGCCGCAGGCGCGCCGGAGAAGGCCGCCGCTGTGGTGGTCGCGGATGTGACAGCGTACTTGCCGCTGGCGGAACTGGTGGACCTCGACGCGGAGCGCGCGCGCCTAGAAGGCGAGCTAGCGCAGATCAACGAGCAGCTCGCCCGCTCGGACGCGCTGCTCGCCAACGAGAACTTCACCAGCCGAGCTAAACCCGAAGTTGTCCAGCGCGAGCGTGACAAGAATGCGGCGCTGAACGCCAGCCGCCAGGCCGTCCTGGACCGGCTCGCCGCGTTGTAACGCGTACAGCCAGCGAATCAAAAGCGGGCGCCTCGCACATAAAGAGACGCCCGCTGTTTGTATCCTATCTGGCGCGGCTTATCCGTCCGGTCGCTGGTGTTTCTTGCGGAACAACACTCGCCCCGCATCCTGCGCCGCCTTTCGGACATCTGGGTCCGGATCGGTGCGATAGATCGCTTCCAGCGCGTCGATCGCGTCAGTCGCCTCGAGCAGCGCCAGCTCCTGGATCGATCGCTGCCTGACTTGCGGATTCTTGTCCTTCAGCCGGGCCAGGTGATAAGCGGTCAATCGCTCTGTAACGGACATCTTACCCCTTGCTCCGTGTTGCTTACCTTCACGCTGCCTCAGTGTAGCACAACCGCGCTGCGCCGCGCTACGCGCCGTATGCCGGGGCGGGCTAGCATGCTATAATGCTCGCGGTTTGCATCTGCCCCAAACGAGGTGATCTTGTGATCGAACAGGCTGTCATTCTCGCCGCCGGGCGCGGCACGCGCCTCGGACCGCTGACGAACGAGCGCCCCAAGTCCATGCTCCCGATCCTTGGCAAGCCCATCGTCGCGCATGTGCTAGGGGATATGTCAGAGGCAGGTGTGCGGCGCTTTGTGCTGGTGGTCGGCCCAGACGATGGCGGCATGCGCGCCTATTTCGAGCAAGCCGCCCCACCCGGGCTGGACATCCGCTTCGCTGTACAAGAACGCGCAACGGGCACGGTGGACGCACTGACGCTCGCCGCGCCGCACCTCGACGGGCCGTTTCTGCTGTCAGCGGTCGATAACGTCACTTCTGCCGAGCACGTCCGCGGCGTCATCGCGCGCTACGCCGCTAACCCCGATGTGATTGTGACGCTCAGCCTGCTGCCTGCTTCGCCCGAGCAAATCCGACGCTCTGCCGGTGTCGTGATCGAAGGCGACTGGATCACCGCCATCGAGGAAAAGCCAGAGCATCCCCCCAGCCCCTGGGCCGCGATTATGCTCTACGCCTTCTCGCACGATTATCTAGACTATTTGGCGGGCGTGCCGGTCTCGCAGCGCGGCGAGCGGGAGATCGTCAGTGGCATCCAGGCCGCGCTGGCCAACGGGCGCCGCATCAGCTACGTGACGCTCCAGCGCCGCTTGCATCTCACACGCGAGCGCGACCTGCTGGCGATCAATCTCGCGCTGTTGAGTGAAAACGGCGCGGCGCAGGCGCACAGCGATCTCCCGGCATCCGTGCAACTTATCGCGCCGGTGCGCATCGATCCAAACGTACGCGTCGGAGACGGTGCGCGCATCGGCCCGAACGTTTATCTCGAGCAAGGCGCGAGCATCGGTGCGGGCGCGACCGTCACGAACAGCTTGGTGCTGGCGGGCGGCGCGGTGCAGCCCGGCGAGCGCTGCGAAGAGACGATTGTCGACCGGAACGTGCGCGTGCCCGTCCCGCTGCCGGATCATCAACAGATGCAATGAGGATGCGATGATGCGAGAGAAGAAACGCTGGATACTGCTTGTTCTGCTAACAGTGATCGCGGTTGCCCTGGCCGCGTGCGGCAGAGAGGACAGCGCCACCACCCGTCACGCCCCCGCCGAAGCGGCTGCCCCTGGCAAGTATGCAACCGTCAGCGTGCAGCAGGCGCATGACGCGCTCAGCGCCGACCCGGACGCGATTATCGTCGATGTGCGCACCGCGCAAGAATGGGCGCAGACCGGCGTGCCCGCCGACGCGGTTCTGATCACGCTGGACCAGATCCAGCAGCGGGCCAACGAGCTGCCGAAAGACCAGCCACTCTACATCATCTGCAACAGCGGCAACCGAAGCCAGGTCGCCGCTCAGGCGCTAGTGGAGCTGGGGTTCCCATCCGTCTACAACGTCAGTGGTGGGATTCAGGACTGGCTGCGGGCAGACCTGCCTACCGAGACATACACGCCCTAGCCACCCCATCTGTACGACGCAAAAAAACAGGCGGCTCGCTGAGAACCGCCTGTTTGAGTTTTCGCTGGTTTGTCGCCGCGTTATAGCTCGAGCAACCGGTCGATCTTGGGCCGGTCAAAGCCCACCACGATCCGCCCGCCGATGTCCAGCACGGGCACCCCCTGCTGGCCGCTGCGCCGCACCATATCGCGCGCCGCCGCCGCATCGCGGCTGACATCTACATCGCGGAACCGGATCCCGCGCTGGCGCAGGTAAAGCTTGGCGTGATTGCAGTGCGGGCAGCTTGGTGTTGTGAACACGATCACGCGCTTGTTCTTCTTCTTTTTGGTGTCATCCGTCGGTTTTGCCATGCAATCCCTCTCACCTTAGCACTTGTGCTTTGCATCTAAGTTTGGCGGCACACACGTGCCCTACCCTGCTTTGATGCAGACACGTCGCAAAGGTTTCATTCCGCCGGGCTGATCTCCGCGCCCGAATCCGGCTCGTCATCCAGATACGGCTTGAGGTCCAGCACGGCGAAAAGGCGTTCTTTCACGGCGCTAGGCAACTCTGGCGAGGGCATCTTGCGATAGAGCATGATCGTCCGCGCGAGCGTATTGACCACGATCCGGCAGTTCTCGCAGATCGCCATGTGCGCTTCAAGCTCGTTGCACAGCTCCTCGTTGAGCGTGCCTTCGACATAATCGCCCAGGCTTTCAAGATAGCGGCGACACGTCTCCCGGTTGTGTGTGTGAGGTTGCCTGGCAGCGTTCATCGTGTGCTCATTCTCTCGTCTCTGGAATCACCGGGCCTTGCGAAAAATATACGCTCAGGCGCTCGCGTAGTTTCAGGCGGGCGCGCATCAGGCGACTTTTGACGGCAGAAATGGACAGATCGAGCGCATTGGCCGTCTCTTCCGTCGACAGCCCCTCGATATCGCGCAGAATGAACACGCTGCGCAACGTCGCAGGCAACTCCTCAATCGCTCGGATCATCTCGTCGCGCGCCTCATCGCGCAGCAGATCGGCTTCCGGCAAACAGCAGAAGTCGAAGAACTGGCGCGGCAGCAAATCTCCATCATCGCGCTCGATCGGCTCGTCGACCGAGACTTGCTGTGGCTCGTTGCGCCGCAAGCGCATCAGCGCCGCGTTGGTCGCAATCCGATACAGCCACGTGCTGAGGCTTGCGCGCTCCTCAAAGCTATCAATCGCCTTGAACGCGCTCAGGAACGTTTCTTGCAACACGTCCTCGGCGTCCGTCTCGTTGCCCATCATGCGCAGCGCCAGGCGATAGATGCGCGAAGCCTGTTCCTCGACCAACTGCGCATACGCGGCCTGATCGCCAGCTTTCAGTCGCGCTACCAGCTCGGCATCATCTTGGTGAGACATACGCACTCATTCATCCTGCGAGATCGGTTGGGTGACAAAGAACCCGGTCCGTCTATCTTATCGCAGGCAGTGCGCTCTCCCAAGTGCACCCCGTCAACTCATTAGATGCGGCGTATTCGGTGCAGGTTGCGTGCAACCCACCGCCCCCTGACCGCATCCTCATAGATAGCGCGGGATCGCCCCGCCCTGCTCGGACTTGCTACAATCGGACTAGAGCGGATCGTCACTTTGAGCAGACTCTATCGGTCAGCAAAGGAATGAAAAATGGGACAGAAACGTAAGGCGCGCCTTGTCTGGCGCGACGAGATGATCTTTACCAGCTACAGCCAGAATGAGCACGCCATCCCGCTTGATGCGGCGCCTGGTCATGGCGGGCACGAGGCGGGTATCCGCCCGATGGACCTGATGTTAGCGTCACTCGGCGGCTGCACCGCGATGGATGTCCTCAGCATCCTGCGCAAAAAACGCCAGGAAATCACCGGCTTCGAGATCGAGGTCGAGGGCACGCGCCGCGATGAGCACCCCCGCACCTACGAGGAGATCTGGGTGCGCTTCACGGTCAAAGGGCCAAATGTCGATCCTGCCGCAGTCGAGCGCGCGATCGAGCTCTCGCGCGAGAAATACTGCGCGGCGGCGGCGACCTTGCGCCACACCGCCACGTTGCATTATGATTTTGAGATTGTGGAGGATCAACCGGAAGAACCGCTCGCTGAGGGAGCCTGATGAATCGGGACGAAGCCTGGCAACTGGTCACCGACTGGACCAAATCCGAGAGCTTGCTACATCACATGCTGGCCGTCGAAGCGGCAATGCGCGGCTATGCGCAGCACTTTGACGAAGATGAAGAGCAGTGGGGCCTGGCGGGGCTGCTTCACGATTTCGATTACGAAGCGTACCCTGATATGACTGCCGCGGACGGCCATCCGTTCACCGGCCTGCGCGTCTTAAAGGAGCGCGGGGACGTGGACGAGGCGGTCATCAACGCTATCGCCGCTCACGCGTCCGAGCGAACCGGCGTCATGCCCGAGTCGCTCATGGCGCGGACGCTCGTCGCGGTGGACGAGCTAACTGGCTTTCTGATTGCGGTCGCGCTGGTGCGCCCCACCCGCGACATTCGCGACATCACCAAGATCAGCTCGGTGCGTAAAAAGTGGAAGGATCGCAGCTTTGCCGCTGCCGTCAACCGTGAAGAAATCGAACACGCGGCAGAGCTGATTAACGTCGACCTCTGGGAAGAACACGTGCCGCGCGTGCTGAGCGCGATGCAAGCCATCGCCGCTGATCTGGCGCTCGATGGCCGCCGCGCCAACGGGGAATAATCGGCACCGGCGCTCCGAATGGGGGGCGCCGGTATGCTTTATTACACTTGATTATCCCCCTACTCCGGGTTATTATGATCGCGTTTTCGTCCCGTCTCCGGCCAGTCTCGCTATAGACTGGTTTTTTCGGGCTTCAATAAAGGCCGCACCCAACGATTTGTGCAGCACGTGAGAGGATATAAATTATGAGACGCTATCGCCTCTGGCTGGCGATCATTTTGGTGGTCGCCGCCGTCGCCGCGTGGCTCAGCCTGCCCGGCAACCCTGGGATTCGCCTCGATCTGGATGGCGACGGCGAGTACGAGGTCAACCGTGAGATCAAAGTAGTTCAGGGGTTGGATCTGCAAGGTGGCTCCCGCGTGCTGCTCCAGGCTGCGCCCGGCACGTCTTACGATGACACCACGATGGAACAAGCGCGCCAGAACGTCGAGCGCCGCGTGAACGGCCTCGGCGTCTCCGAAGCCGTTGTGCAGCGCCAGGAAGGCGGGCGCATCATTGTCGAGTTGCCTGGCGTGCAAGAGCAAGCCGTCGCCTTCGACGCGATCAAATCCACCGGCCTGCTGGAGTTTGTAGACTTCACCAATATCAGCCCCGGCCAGTACGCCGAAGGCGATTGTATTCTGACCACCGGGCAGGTCGAGACCGCAGAAGCGCGGCTCTCTGAAGGCGAAGAACCGCTCGCGCTGACCGACTACACTTGCGCATCGGAAGACCCGGATGTAGAGCCAGACCGCGCGCTGCTGAACGGCAACCGCCCGTTCACCACGATCATGACCGGCGCCGGGCTGGCCGACGCCGCCCCCGTAATCGAAGGTCAGATTGGCACAAGCTGGGCGGTGAACTTCGTCCTGCAGGGTGGCGGCGAAGGCGTGGACAGTTTCCTGCAATATGTCGGCTCGCACTCCAACCAGCCGATGGCGATCGTGCTCGATGGTCGCCTGCTCTCATACCCGACGATCCAGCCAGACCTCGCCTCCAGCGCGCGCGCCGGGACGATGGATGGCGGCATCATCACAGGAAGCTTCACGCGGGACGAAGCGCAGGTTCTCGCGGCGCAGCTCAAGTACGGCGCCCTGCCGATCCCGCTTGATATCATTGCATTTGACACCATCGGCCCGTCGCTTGGCGAGATCTCGGTCGAGCGCTCGATCCGCGCCGGTGTGATCGGCGTGGCAACCGTGCTCCTGTTCATGCTGGTTTACTATCGCGTGCCGGGCATCGCTGCCGACCTCGCGCTGCTGCTATTCGTGGTCGTCAACTTCGCGCTGTTCAAGCTCATTCCCGTCACGCTCAGCCTGCCCGCGATCACCGGTTTCCTGATCTCCATCGGGACGGCGGTCGATGGTAACATCCTGATCTTCGAGCGCATGAAAGAGGAGCTGCGCTTTGGCCGCAGCATGGAACGGGCCATCGAGGCAGGCTTCGACCGCGCATGGACATCCATTCGGGACTCGAACCTGTCGACGATCATCATCTGCATGATCCTCTATTTCTTCGGCAGCGCATTCGGCGCGAGCGCGGTGCGTGGCTTCGCCGTGACGCTCGGCCTCGGCTTGGTAATCAACCTGTTCACCGCTGTCCTGGCGACCCGCGTCTTCCTGCACTCGATAGTCCTGCTTAGCGGGGACGTTCTGCGCCGCCGCCCCAAGCTGCTCGGCGTTTAGGCAGAGGGAGTCAAACCGCCATGTTCCAATTCGCACAACGCCGCAAGCTCTACTACCTGATCTCGGCGCTGATCATCATCCCCGGCCTGATCGCGATGGTGATCTCAACGATCCAGAACGGAAGCCCCGTTCTCCTGAGCATTGACTTCACGGGCGGCACGCTGATGGAAGTGTCGTTTGTGGAGGACTTTGACGAGCAGCAGATCCGCGACGCGCTGAACGCCTACGGGCTGGAAGATATTGTCGTGCAGCGGCTCGATCCGATCCCAACCGACAACATCGAGGGCGTGCACGACGCCGCCGGCAGCCGCTGGCAGCTTCGCACCAAAGAGATCGAAAACATTGACAACTTCCGCGATCATCTGCGCGAGTCGCTCGGCGAGTTCTGGTCTCCGCAGAGTGTCGAGGACGACCCGAAACGTGAAGCAGCCATCACGACCAGCAGCGTCTCTGCGACCGTGGGCCGCGAAGTGACCCGCGCCGCGCTGACGGCGACGCTGGCGGTCGCGGTCGTCATCCTGGGCTTCATCGTGTTCGCCTTCCGGCGCGTCCCGCACGCCTTCCGCTATGGCGCGTGCGCGATTATCGCCATGTTCCACGACATCCTGATCACGATGGGCGTGATGTCGATTCTCGGCTTGCTGTTCGGCTGGGAAGCGGACGCGCTGTTCCTCACCGCGTTGCTGACCGTCGTCGGCTACTCGGTGCAGGACAAGATCGTCGTGTTCGACCGCATCCGCGAGAACATCCCCAAGCACCGCGACGAGCCGTACGAGTTGATCGTCAACCGCAGCGTGCTGGAGACGGTGCATCGCTCGCTGGCCACACAGCTCAACGCCATCTTCGTCATGATCGCGATCGTGCTGTTCGGCGGAGAGACCATCCGCGAGTTCATCGCCATCCTGCTGATTGGCCTGGTGAGCGGGACATACTCGTCGATCTTCACGGCGGTGCCGCTGCTGGTCTCGTGGGAGAAAGGCGAGCTGCCGTTTGTCAACCGCGACGCCAAGCGCCTGCGGCACGAAGCACCCGCGGCGGGGTAATCAAGCAATTAGCGGTTAGCAGTTAGCGATTAGCATGAGGCGGCACGCAATGTGCCGCCTTCTTTATCTTTCTAGGGACGCGACAATTGACGTTGCATGCGCTAGAGAAACTGCGCGGAGCCTGGCTAATCGCTAACCGCTGACTGCTCGCACCTACGTCCGCCCGAACTGCCGCGCGAGTTCCTCGCCGCTGATGTGGAGCATCGTCGGGCGACCGTGCGGGCAAGTGCGCGGCGCCTCGCAACGTTCCAACTGCTCCAGCAAGCGCTGCATCTCGTCAAAGCTCAGCACCTGACCGGCCTTGATCGCGGCGGTCTTGCACACGCGGCGGACCAGCCGCTCCTCAAGCGTCGTCGCGCCAGGCGTGGCGCCCGCTTCGAGGTCTTCGATCATCCCGTACAACACATCGTGTGGATCGCGATCGGCCAGCAGCGCGGGGACTGCTCGCACGCGAACCGTGTTCGTCCCGAACGGCTCGATCACGAAGCCCAGTTCATGCAGCACTTCGAGCGCCTCTTCGACCAATCGCGCCGAGGCGGGCGGTAGCTCGACCGTCGCTCCGTCCAGCGTGTGCTGCGTGACCGTCTGTTGCGCCGCGTGCTGCGCCATAAACTGCTCGTACAGAATGCGCTCGTGCGCCGCGTGCTGATCCACCAGGTACAGCCCCGCCGGGCCCTCGGCAACGATGTACATCGCGCCGACCTGCCCCACTACGCGCAGCACCGGCAGCGTGCGCGGGCGGGCAGGCGCCTGCGGACCTGCCGGGATCGCGGTATCCGCTTCCCGCTCCGCAAACTGTGACATGTCCGGGCGTTGTTGAGTAAAGCGCCCCGCCCCGAACGACTCCAACTCCATGCGAAGCTGTTGCTCGCCCGGCACCAGGGGGCGTGCTGGCGCGGCGCCAGCCGGTGGGTTCCACGCGCGGTCGGCAGCGGCGTATGGATCGCCACCCACCGATGGGACCGACGCCTGATCCACAACCGCCCGGCGCACCGCGCGCTGCACCGCCGAGAACACAGCGTCCGGCGCCCGAAAGCGCACTTCCGCTTTTGTGGGGTGGACGTTAACATCCACCTGCTCAGGATCAAGCTGGATCATCAGCACCGCCAGCGGATAGCGCCCCGCCGGGATCAGCGTGTGATACGCCTGGACCACCGCGTACGTCAGGCTCTGATCGGCGATCGCGCGCCCGTTGACGAACAGCACGATCTGCTGCCGGTTGGAGCGCGTTAAGCGCGGCAGAGATGTGTAGCCCCGCACCTCAACGGGCGGCAGGTCCGGGCGGGACGATGGCTGCGGTTCGACTTCGAGCATGGCGTGGAACGTCTCCAGCCCAAGCGTCTCGACCAACACGTCGGCCAGCTTACCGCTGCCCGTGCTGTGAAACTGCTCGCGTCCTTCCTGCGCCAGCCGGAAACGCACCTGTGGGTACGCGAGCGCGTAGTTGGTGACCAACTGCGCGATGTGGCGGCGCTCCGTGCTGTCCGACTTGAGGAACTTCAGGCGGGCAGGCGTGTTGAAAAACAGGTTCTCGACCTCGATCACCGTGCCCGCTGGCGCGCCAACCGCACGCTGAAAACGCCGCTCGCCGCCTTCGACCTGGAGCGCGGTTCCGGCTTCCCCGTCGCGCAAGCGCGTGGTCATCGTCGTGCGGCTGACGGCGGCGATACTCGCCAGCGCCTCGCCCCGAAAGCCAAGCGTTACGATCCGGTTGAGGTCGTCCACCGTTTCGAGTTTGCTCGTTGCGTGGCGGTGAAACGCCAGCGCCGCCTCATCTGGCGCGATGCCCGTGCCGTTGTCACTGACGCGGATCAGCCGCCGCCCGCCTTCTTCGACCTCGACGGTGATCGAAGTGGCATCCGCATCCAGTGCGTTTTCGATCAGTTCCTTGACGACCGACGCCGGTCGCTCCACCACCTCGCCCGCCGCGATCTGCGCGGCGACGACTTCCGACAACACCCGTATCGGCATGAGTCTGATCCTCGATGTCCTCTGCGTCTCGGCCCCGATCATACCCCAAAAAACCCCGGTCTGGCCGGGATTCTTCGCACTTGTTCACGCAGAGTGATTCCATTTACCCGCGCGACAGGGGCATCACGCCCGGACCGCTGCCTGCGCCAGCCGGAACAGGTCAAGCATCGGCCCCGCCAGTGAGCCGTCGCGCAGCGTCAGATAGCGCTCGCGCAATTTGTCGGCTGTAGCGTGTTCCAGCAAGTCGAATCCCCGCTCGGCAAGGAACGCCGCGACCTGATCCTCGGCCAGATCGAACAGCAGCGGCTCGTCGGTATAAAGCGTGCGCATCGTGTCACGCGCCTGTTGCGCGCCATAGCGTCCGGCCATTTCCGGGATCGTGATCATGTAGTCAAAACAAATCACGCTGCCCGCCGCGGCGTTCTCTCGCACGAACGCTAGGGTCTCTTCAACTGCACGGGGCGGCAGATAGTAGGTCACGCCTTCCCAAACAAACAGAGTGTGCAGATCGGACGCATATCCGGCTTGCGCCAGCGTCTCCTTCAAATCCTGTTGGGTTAAGTCGGTGGGCACAAAGCGCAGCGCCACGGGAATAGACACATCTGCTTGCGCCAACAGCGTGCGCTTATGGGCCTGCGTCGGCTCGGAATCAAGCTCGAAGATACGCGTCGGGCCGATCAGATCGGCGAACCGCAGCGCCCGTGTGTCATAGCCTGCACCGAGAAACACGATCTGCGGAATGTGATCGCGCAGAGCCTGCTCGACAATGGCGTCGAGGTAGGCCGTACGCGCGATGAAGTATTCGTACGTGCCGGGTGAAAAGGTGTCAAGCTTCTTCAGAATAATGGCGTGGGTCGCCGGCACGTACAGCGACTCTCGGGCGGGTCGATCGAGAAAAACCTCTGCGAGCGTGTCCCGCCCGCGAATTTCCTCACGCGGATCGTGGGCGGCAACGGCGCGACACAACGCCACGTTCATCGCGCTGGCGGACGGCTGTTTTTCGGACGACGTGGGGCTGGAAACAGGACCCTGCAACATCTCTGGCTCCTCCTTCGTGTGAGCCCGAATCTCCGCAGTGTTCGCGGACTGCGAAGATCATCCGCGCTCATCATAGCACCCGAGAGATGTGTGGGGGTATAAGTCAAAAGGGGTCTCAGCGCTTAGGCTTAGCCGTCATCCGCCAGCAGATTCGGACCATTCAGCGGGATCGCCAGGGCGAAGGTGCTTCCTTGCCCCTCGACACTTTCGACCCAGGCGTCGCCACCGTGCCGCTGCGCGACGTTCTTGACAATGAACAAGCCCAGCCCGCTGCCCTTGACCTGCTTCCATTCCTGCCGGTGCAGCCGGACATTCCGCTGAAAAAGCCGCGCCTGATCCGCCGCCGCGATGCCGTAGCCGTTGTCCTGCACGCGGAACACCAGATTATCTTGCTCGATCTCAAGCGAGACCTGGACCGCGCCGCCTTCAGGCGTGTACTTGACCGCGTTTTCGATCAGGTTGGAGAACGCGCTCGCCAGCCGCGCGCTGTCGACGTTCAGGATCGGCAGATCGTCCGCAATCGCAGCGGACAGCGCCAGCCCTTTCTTGCGCGCCGGTTCGGCCAGCGCTTGCATTGCGCGCTGCGCCAGCTCGCCGATGTCTGCCGGCTCGCGGGAGAGTTCGTAGCGTCCCGTGTGCGGATCAAGCCGCCCCGCATCGAGAATCTTCTCGATCATGTCGGCCATCTGCATCACGCCGCCGGTGATCTTCTCGATAAACGCCTCCTGGCGTTCGGTCAGCGGGCCGATCAAGCCGAGCATGTCAAGATAGCCCTTGATGAACGTCAGTGGCGAGCGCATGTCGTGCGACACGGTGCTGAGGAAATCAGCCATATTGCGATTGAGCTGCTCGAAGCGGGTGATGTCGCGCAGAACCAGCGCCCACCCTTCCAGCGCACCATCCTCGCCCCGAATCGCGACAACGCGTGGCGAATAAACGAATCCGTCCCCGCCTGCAATCTGCGCTGACGCCGCTTCTTGTGAGGACTCGTCCACCCGCAACAAGTCGTGCAGCGCGTTGTCCGGAACGACCTCACGCGCGGGCCGCCCCACTGCCACGTCACACGTCGTCTCCAGCAGCGCTTCCGCCGGGGGATTCAGCAGCCGGACACGCTGGTCGCGGTCGAGGATAATGATCGGATCGGGCGTGGTGCCAAGCAGCGCTGCCAGCACCGCGGTCACATCCGGCGCGCCGGTTAACTGACGGATCGTGTTCAGAAGCTCGGGATGATAGGCGTTGCCTGGTGCTTGCGACGAAGCAGGGTTGTCCACAGCAGGTCTGCCTTTACAGGCTGGAGAGCGATTGTAATCCTTGCGATAAATCGGCTACGTTGCCACCACTTTAACAGGCCGCGACGGATGCTCTTACCGGCGAGCCACGCGAGCATTATAGCATCGCTCTTTCTCGTGGGCAAAGGCCTTATGCTCCTTGAAACAGACCCGACATCTTATTTATTCTCTTGCATGGCGTGTTCTTCCGTGCTAGACTTCGCACCACGAATTGTGATGCTAGGTGGCCCATGGAAGATCGCGTCCTCCCCCCGCTCCAGCCATTGTATGAACGGTGATGCCGATGTCAGACCGCATTTTAATCGTCGACGATGATTTGGACAGCCTCAAACTCATCGGGTTGATGCTCCAACGCCAGGGATATGAAATCAGCGTTGCGAACAGCGGCAGTCAGGCGCTTGGCAAGGCCCAGGCCGAGGAGCCGTCCCTGATCATCCTCGACATTATGATGGCGGATATGGATGGGTACGAGGTCTGCCGGCGGCTGCGCCAGAACCCGGTCACTGAGCCGATTCCGATTATCATGTTTACGGCGAAATCGGCGGTCGATGACAAAGTCGCTGGGTTTGAAGCGGGCGCAGACGACTATCTCACCAAGCCAACACACCCCGCTGAGCTTGCCTCGCGCGTGAAAGCAGTCTTGGCGCGCAGCGCGGCGCTGCGCCGGTCCGGCTCGGATCGGGCGCACACGATCGGATTCCTGGGCGCCAAAGGTGGCGTGGGGATAACCACTCTGGCGCTGAACGTCGCCGCCAGCCTCGCTCAGCGCGAGAACACGATCCTGGCGGATTTCCGGCCCGGCCAGAGCACGCTTGGGCTGGCGCTGGGCGCAGGACGCTCGACCGGCATGGCCAATCTTCTATCACGCCCGGCCAGCGAGCTAACCAGCCGCACAGTCGAAATCGAAATGGTGCAGCACACCAGCGGCTTGCGGCTGCTACTGTCGTCGGCGCGCCCCAAAGAAATGCAAATGACCGTTAACCCAGAAAGCGCGGCAACGATCGTCCAGCACCTCCGGGCGCTGGCGCAGTACGTGCTCATTGATCTCGGCACGGGGCTTTCGCGGCTGACGGTGCGCCTGCTGCAAGAACTGGATCACCTGACGCTCGCGGTCGAGCCGAACCGCATTTCGCTGACGCTGGCCCGCGAGTTGATGAATGAGATCGAGCAGCATGATTTCGCGCGGTCGCGGATGCTGGTCGTGCTCGTCAACCGCGCGCAGTCTGGCCTGCAGGTGCCGTGGCAAGAAGCCGAAGAAGTGCTTGAGCACGAAATGACCGCGATCATTTCCCCGATGCCGGAACTGGCCTTTCAGGCAGATGAAGTCGGCACGCCGCTGCTTTTGCTCCAACCAAACTCAATCGCCGCCACGCAATATTCCAAGTTCGCCGAAGCGCTCGTACATGTGGGATAAAGGGACGCATACAGGGTTTTGCGCCGTGCGCCGCTCGCTCTCATCGACCACACCTCTGGCGGCTGACCGGTTCTGAGCGATGTCGCCGGACGCAGCCCTCGCCGCCGCCAGCGCGCTGCTCCGCCACGCACGCTGCGCTATTGCGCTCACCGGTGCAGGGATCAGCACGCACTCTGGCATTCCGGATTTTCGCAGCCCGCGCTCTGGCCTGTGGGAGCTTAACGACCCGGCAGAGGTGGCCAGCATCTATGGCTTCCGTCACAATCCTGCGCGTTTTTACAACTGGATTCGCCCGCTGGCCCGGACCATTCTCGACGCAGAGCCGAACCCGGCCCATACCGCTTTGGCGCGCATGGAGCAGAACGGGAGCCTGTGCAGCGTCATCACGCAGAACATCGACCTGCTGCACAGCCGCGCGGGAAGCCAGAACGTCCACGAAGTCCATGGGCATCTGCGCACCGTGACATGTATCCACTGCTTTCAGGAGTACGACTGCCGCCCGTACCTGATCGCGTATCTGGAGACGGGCGCCATGCCGCGCTGCCCGGCCTGCGGCCATGCCCTCAAACCGAATGTGATTCTGTTCGGCGAGCAGCTTCCGGCGCGGGCGCTGAGCGCGGCGCGCCGTGACGCCGCCCGCTGTGATGTAATGCTGATCGTCGGCTCGTCGCTCGAAGTCTATCCAGCAGCAGACCTGCCGGTGATCGCGCATCGGGGCGGCGCCAAGCTGATCTTCGTCAATCTGGTGGAAACAGCGTTAGACTCCTTGGCACAGGTTGTCATTCATGGCGACGCGGTAGATGTGCTGCCGCGTCTGGCCGAAGCCTTGGAAAGCGATTCCGTATGACTCCCCAGCAACGCCGCATTCCGCTTGATGAGGTCAGCGCCGCCCGCTACCAACAGCTCGCCGCGCGCTATGAGCGCCTGATGGAAATCAGCCGCCAGTTGAACTCGACGCTGGACCTCGGCGCGCTGCTCAATCGAATCGTCTACGCCGCCACCGAACTCACGGGCACGGAAGAAGCGTCGATCCTGTTACTGGACCCCGCGACCGGCGAATTGCGCTTTGAAGCCGCGTCAAATCTCTCTGGCAGCGCGATGGCCGCGATTCCTGTCCCGATGGAAGGCAGCCTCGCCGGGTGGGTGGCGACGCATGGCGTGCCAGAGCTGGTCGAGGATGCGCAGAGCGACGCGCGCTGGTTCGCGAACG
>CAZVCM010000062.1:0-17884 GCA_964626105.1 uncultured Thermoflexus sp. | reverse complement strand
TGACCTTTGCCACAGCGGTGGGGCGAGGATACTTGCTACCCCAGATGGTGCCATTCCCGGGTTTGTAATCGAGTTCAGATTCCGCCATCTCGCCGCGCAGCACCTTGGCCGCATCCATCACGGCGTCGACATAGGGCTTGTACCCGTTGCAGCGGCAGACGTTGTGCCGCTTATTGAACCAGTCGCGTACCTCCTCGCGCGTCGGCGCGGGGTTTGAATCCAGCAGGGCCTTTGTAGACACGACAAAGCCCGGTGTGCAGAAACCGCACTGAGCCACGCCATGCAGGGCAAATGCCTTCTGGATCGGATGCAGGTTGTTCGGCGTCCCGATACCTTCGACGGTCAGGATGCGCGCGCCGTCTGGGACCCTGCTCATCGGGGTGATGCACGCCAGTGTGTACTTGCCGTTGACGAGGACGGCACACGCGCCGCAGTGCCCGTCTTCACATCCATCCTTGGTGCCCGTCAGTAGAAGTTGCTTTCGGAGCACATCCATCAGATTGTTCTTCGGATCAACGATGAGCGTTTTGGGCACATCATTGACACACAAGGTAATCTTCCGCATCCTATCCTCCAGTTGAGCTAAAACAAGAAGAACTTCTTTCTGTACAGTACGCCGTTCCTGTAGTCCGGTGAGAACGGCTATGCAGCGGCACAGCAGAATGTCATTGCTTGCAGGCGGTGGCGCACATGTTGATGAGGGTCCACCAGGCTGTGCTGCGTGTATACTGGCGATACCAGCGCTCACAGCTTGCGCTGTGGCTGCCAGAATGTGAAGTATTTCACCGGTCTAATTTATAGGTTCAGTATATGTCTGACGAGATAAGTGTGTCAATTGTTTTGGGACACTTAGCAGGTTGGAATCACGAGCTTTGTAAGTAAAGGGTATGGGAAGAAGAAACCACAACACTCGTGTGGGAGGCGATTGCGGAACTTCGTCTATAAAGCTTGAACGAATCCCCAAGCCCGGCGCGCCTACTATGACCTCACTCACCTTGACCTTGTCTCAGCCCATGCGGAAAAAGAGGCGTGTGTGGCCCCCCTCCGAGTTGCACACACCGACGCATGCATTTCTTTCGCATTCTTCGGAATCTGCAACCTGAAAAACGCCAACGTCTAATACAGGCAATTGCAAATCGTCTTTAGGGCAACAAATGGGGCTGCAGGCTCCGCATTGGCAATATTGCGACGCTCATAAGCTGTCACTAATGGTAGCGGCTGCAGGCCGTTGTTTCCAAGCTGGTGCTTCTGCACGGGCAAAATCCTCGTTCAGTCATGGCCAACAATTTGATGGGGGCGATAGGGTTCCTCCATGTACGAAATTTCTTCAGGCATCAACTTGATGGACACGGATTCGACCGCGCTCTCAAGCTGAGCGATTTTTGTAGCACCGATGACGGGTGCAACAACCGGCGCTTTGTGTAAGAGCCAGGCAAGTGCGACCTGCGCACGCGGCACAGCATGGCGTTCTGCGACTTCGGCAAGACGCTCAACGACCAAGCGATCTGCTTCGGCGGTGGCGTCGTATTTGCTCTTCGCAATCGGGTCGGTCTCCAAACGAGTTGTTGTTTCGGACCGATCCCGCGCCAATCGCCCCGACGCAAGCGGGCTATACGGAGTCACTGCGATTCCCTCTGCTCGGCAGAGCGGCAGCATCTCCCTTTCCTCTTCACGGTAGATCAGGTTGTAGTGATTCTGCATCGACACAAATCGGTTCCAACCGTGCTGTTCGGCTACATGAAGCGCCTTCTGGAACTGCCACGCATACATTGCCGACCCGCCGATATATCGCACCTTACCGGCCTGGACAATATCGTGCAACGCCGCCATTGTCTCTTCAATGGGCGTGCTGTAATCCCACCGATGGATGATGTAGAGGTCCACATAATCGGTGTTCAGGCGCTTGAGGCTGTTATTGATTTCGCTCATGACGGCTTTCCGAGAAAGCCCCTCCCCGTTAGGACCGTCATGCATTCTCCCGCGCACTTTTGTGGCGATCACCACTTCATCGCGGTTAGCATAGTCTTTAAGGGCCCGACCGAGGATTTCCTCGCTCATCCCCTTTGCATACACATTTGCCGTATCGAAAAAGTTGATGCCCAGGTCCAGCGCTCTCCGGATGATCGCACGACTGTCTTCCTCGTTCAGCGCCCATGGATTGTGAACCCATCCTTCGGCAGCGCCAAAACTCATACAACCAAGACAAATCCGTGATACATCCAAGCCGGTATTTCCCAGCTTCGCGAATTCCATTTGATAATCCTCCTTAAATCCTGCTCGCTAGACGCAACAATTTACCGGGTGCTTCAGTGGCTCAAAGATCGCGCGGTTGTATCTTAAACTGAGCTGGGGCGGTCAGGGATCGTCTACGAGCGGCTTTTCACCCGGCCCCATCATCATCCGGACTGCTTGGGATACGGAAGATCTGAACTTGTTGGCGTCATTTTCACGCACTGAGCTGGCCCGCGCAACCACCTGTATGTTGCGAACGCGAACCTCAC
The DNA here is from genome assembly GCA_964626105.1 of uncultured Thermoflexus sp. Taxonomy (GTDB): domain Bacteria; phylum Chloroflexota; class Anaerolineae; order Aggregatilineales; family Aggregatilineaceae; genus DYGX01. Next base: position 15,383 of record CAZVCM010000062.1, on the reverse strand, counting down.
CATGTCGCTTGCGGCGGATGGGAGCTTTTTTCCGTCGCTGGTGCAGCGGCGAACATCGCGCCGGATTATGAACACCTGATCGTTTCTCCTTACTCTAGTTCCTCGTATCAACTGGTTGACAGATAATTTCATACATGATTAAATGATGAAAGATAATTTCATCACTCAGAGCTTTTACGCCATGAAAATACAGCATAATCCCGAGCGCGGCACGCTATCAGTCATTTCAGATGCGTTGCCGACTCTAACCGGTACAACCCAAAAGGTGGCGCATTTCATCCTGAATTCGCCACAAGAGACGATCAACCTCACGATAAGCGAGCTGAGTTCGCGCATCGGGGTTAGTGATGCAAGTATTGTTCGCTTTGCGCAATCCCTCGGTTATTCAGGTTTTCACGCGCTCCGATTGCGATTGGCCGAAGACATCGTCTCACCGATGTCCATTGTTCACGAAGATCTGATGCCGGATGACCAACCCACCACCGCCGTACAAAAGGCGATGATGTTGGGGCTGCGTTCGCTGGAAGACACAATCCGCATCCTTGACATGGAGGCGCTGGAAGGGGCAATCCAGGCGATATGCAATGCCCGGCAAATCGCCCTCTTCGCTTCAGGGAACTCGGTTCCAATTGCCATGGATCTTAGTTTCCGTTTAACGAAAATCGGTCTTCAGTGTCAGTCAGCGATCGACCCCACAATGCAAGAAATGCAGGCTTCGCTCACCACTGGTGAAGATGTCGCCATCGGCATCTCACACACAGGAAGCTCAAAAGACACAGTCCACGCGTTGGGGCTGGCCAAGCAACGCGGCGCCCGGACAATTTGCCTCACCAATCACAGCAATTCACCTCTCAGGCGTCATGGTGACATCTGTCTGATCACAGCCTCACGCGTGAGCCACTTCCGGCAGGAACGGCTGGAGTCCAACCTCGCTATGCTGGCACTCACAGAAGCTCTTTTTGTAGGCGTGTCAATCGCACGATCCGACGCAACAGTGCAAGCGGTTTTGAAGACAGATAGGGCTACGGAGCACCGCAAATACTGAGTTCTGGCAACCGAAAGGAGACTATATGTAAAGACAGCTCATAGGCACAATTGGATTACATCAGGCCTTAGTGAATACAGGAACGGTTTCAGGATTTCGATTAGCAGTAACATGGCCCCAGGGAGGGTGACAGGATGAGCAAGAAAGTCATTAGCATGTTGGTCATTTCAGCTTTGTTGCTGATGGCGGGAAGCACAGCGATGGCTCAATCGGGTGACTCCGTCACGCTGGAGTTCGCGCAATGGTGGGAACCCGAGCTTCCAGACGGAGAATTCCGAGCTCTAATGGATGAGTTTGAGGCGCAGAACCCTGGCATTACGGTTGAACTACTCAGTGGCCCCTACTCCACGACCAGAGAACAGATCGTCGCCGGTGCAGCAACAGGCACAATGGCGGATGTGGTGGGGTTGGACGGAGCCTGGGTAAATGACTTCGTCAAGCAGGGTGCGCTGGCAAATCTGTCTGACTTGATGAGCGCCGCCGAATATGACGACAGTGATCTGGCAGCTCAGATTCAACTGGGCGGTTCTACTTACATGATCCCAGTTGTCAACTTCGTTTATCCGGTGTTCGTCAACCTGGATCTGATGGAACAAGCTGGCATCGATAATCCACCCTCGACGCGCTCCGAGTTTGCGGCAGCAGCCGAAGCGTTTACAGGGGTCGAGGACAATGTCTATGGTTGGGTTCTGCCTCTGTCGATGGAACAACCTAACGGAATCCAGAACGACGTGATGTCGTGGGTATGGGCCAGCGGCGGAAGCATGATGGACGAAGGCATGCCCAACCTTGTCGATAATGAAGACGTTGCCAGCGCAATGGAGTTTATCAAGCAGTTGTACGATGCGGGCGTCATTGCTCCGGGCGCGTTCTCGTTGCGCGAGCAGGACAAGGTGGAAGAATTTACGAACGGGCGTGTCGGTATGATGGTGAGCAGCCTCGCTCACATCAACCTGATTCGCGATCGTAACCCAGACCTGAACTTTGCTATCACGGCGCTCCCGGCAGTCGACGACTATACCGGAGCGCGCGGCCTGCCCTACGCTTCCTGGGGCATCGGTATCGCTGAGAACAGCGAGCACAAGGAAGAAGCCTGGAAGCTGGTGGAGTTCTTGATGGATGCTGAGACCAACTCGCAGCTTTCGTCCATTGCCAACGCATTCCCTGGCAATGTCAATTCTGCACCCGACTTCGTAACAACGGATGAGTTGTTCGCCGATGCATTCGAAGTCTTCCAGAGCGGCTATCTGGCGAACGAGTTCGTTGGCCTGCCTGTGGCTGAGAATCTGATGCGCGAGTTCGATGAGCAGTTCCAGCTCTACTTGGACGGCGAGGTCGGACTCGAAGAATTCTTAGCTGACGCACAGGAAGCCTGGCTTGAGCATTTCGAGTAATCCTAGCGTAACGTAAGCCTGAATCAGGCACGGAGGCTGCAAGGCTTTATGCTTTGCAGCCTCCGCAAAGAAAGTGAAGGTGTCTTAGCAGAATGGCGAATATTGGCGTAGTGAAAGGAGAGAAAGCTCCATCAAGGCAAAGACTTTGGAGAACGCTCACTCCCTATGCCTATTTGTCCCCGACAATTGTTTTACTCGCAGTCCTATCATTGATCCCCATCGCAACTGTATTCTATTACTCATTGATGGACAACGTCATCATTACGCGTAACGAGCCAACCTTCATTGGCCTCAGCAACTACGCCGAGATACTTTCAGAAGACACGTTTCATCAAGCGCTTGAGCATACACTTTTTCTGGCGACGTTGAGCGTTATCGCTCACTTCATCCTTGGGTTGTCGTTCGCCCTGCTGCTGAACACCAACTTAGTCAGCGGTGGTGTCAAAGCCATTTTCCGAGTCGTCTACATTCTCCCTTGGGTGTTCACCGCATCGATCATTGCTATCCTGTGGCGTTTGCTTCTGAACCCAAACGGCGTCGTCAATTATCTGTTGATCGAGTTCAATTTGGTTAGCCAGCCAATTGAATGGCTGAGTTCCAGACAACTGGCGTTGTACACCGTCACATTCATAAATATCTGGGCGGGCTATCCGTTCTACATGGTCAGTTTTCTGGCGGGGTTACAGGGTATCCCTGATGATCTTTATGAAGCGGGCAAGATCGACGGCGCCAACGGGCCTCAACTCTTTCGATTCATTACCCTGCCCCAACTCAAACCCATTATCAGTAGTCTGGCTGTGCTCGACTTCATCTGGACCACGCACCAGTTCACTTTGATTTGGATGACGACCGGCGGAGGACCCATCCGAGCCACCGAGGTTCTGAGCACCTATACCTACAAATTGGCATTTAGCTCCTATGAGTTCTCTTTAGCGTCGACAACTGCGATGCTGATTCTGCTTCTGTCATCGGTTCTCGCCGTGTTTTATGTAAGAAATCAGAGACTGGCAAATGATTAGGACAACGTGGCCCGTCCAAACCAAGATAATGATAAAGGTGTTGGTGGTCGTTGGGCTTCTGCTTGGCGCGCTCTTTGCCGGGCTTCCTGTGCTCTGGATGTTCGCGTCGTCATTCAAATCGAACACACAGATCTTTGCGTATCCACCCAAGCTGATCGATAGCTCGTTCTCTTTAACGGCATATCGTGAAGTCATAACAGACCCGCAGCAACGTCGTTTCTTCTTCAATAGCTACCTGATCTCCAGCCTGGTGACGCTCTCCACGTTGTTTGTCGGAATCATGGCTGGATACAGCTTTAGCAGGTATGAGTTCCGATTCAAGAACATTCTGAACATCATCATCATCGGCGTGCAGTCTGTGCCACCGATCACGCTCATGATTCCTTATTTCGGCCTCATTGTCTCGCTCAAGCTGTACAACACGTATTGGGGCTTGATCTTAACTTACATGGTATTTACACTGCCCTACGCCATCATCATGATGACCGGATACTTCAACACCTTGCCTCGAGATCTAGATGAAGCGGTCATGATTGATGGCGGCAGCAGCTCCGTTATTCTGTGGCGAATACTCGTTCCCATCTCTTTGCCGGGTATTGTCTCAGTTGGTGTCTATACATTCATGCTGGCGTGGAATGAGTTCTTGTTTGCGCTTACCCTGACAAAAACCAACGACATGCGCACTGTACCCGTCGGAATTCAATTATTGATGGGGCAGCATTCTTTTGAATGGAATCAAATGATGGCGATGAGCGTGCTCGGCTCTTTGCCGGTCTTGATACTATTCCTACTCTTCCAACGTTACTTCATTGCGGGGATGGCCGCAGGGTCCGTTAAGGGGTAGCAAGTATCATTCGATTTTGAGCGAATTGCGGGAAGTCTGCGGACCACTGAGGTCAAATCGCGAAAGGACGCCTCTCTATGCTGATGAACATGAAAGACCTGTTGGCTGTAGCACATGCATATCATTTTGCCGTGCCAGCATTCAACATTATCAGCAACATGCTGTTAAGTGGCATTATTGATGTGTCTGAAGAGACGAACTCTCCAGTTATCATTGCCATCCACCCGGACGAGCTCGCATTCGTCCGGCCATCATTTATCAAGGCCGTCATTGAAGAGGCAGTCAACGCCTCTGTGCCTGTCTGCATCCATCTGGATCACGGCTCGACGCTCAAGCAGATTATGGAAGCCATCCAGTATGGGTTCACGTCTGTGATGATTGATGCGTCCACGCGTCCCCTTAATGAGAATATCGCCATTACCCAGAAGATTGTTGAGCTTGCTCACGCCGTTAACGTGTCGGTGGAAGGCGAGCTGGGCACAATTGGCACAACTGGCCCCGAAGCGGAAGCGGGCGCCGAAGAAATCATCTACGTCGATCCGGATGATGTCGAAACTTATGTCCAGGCCACTGATGTGGATACGCTGGCAGTTGCCATAGGCACAGCGCACGGCTTGTATCCCAAGCACCTGACGCCGAAATTACGCATGGACCTGTTGCAGGAGATCACCTCCAAAGTCGATATCCCGCTTGTCCTTCATGGCGGCTCTGGGAACTCCGACGAGGAGATTGCAACGGCTGTTAAGCTGGGCATCAATAAAATCAACATTTCAAGCGATATCAAGGACCCGTTTTACCAGCAATGCCGTGAAGTGCTGAAGAATCCTGTGCTACGAGAACCCCTGCAAATCTACCCCTCCTGCATTGAGGCGATGCAAAAGGTTGCGCGTCATAAGATCGACTTGTTCGGCGCGACTGGAAAAGCGTCCCTCTATTAGAAGGAACGCCAAAAAGAACGGCATTATCAGCGCGCTCTGGGCCTGCGGAAAGGGATTGTTCTGAGGAGGAATCGCTTTGCCGCAGGCCCGTCTACGGACAGGGAGTAAAACCCGCCAGGTGAACGAAAAGATCGCACTAGGCTTCGGCAACAACATCGATTATGAAATCGTGTGGGACTCCAGCGTCCTCGAAGACCTGATCATCGAGTACGACATTCATCAGAATGAGCTGGACGTCAACAGAGTTGTCAATAGCGAACGTGATTTAGTCATTTCGATCCTGGCATTTCTGCAGAGCGACAGCGGTGGCGAGCGATTTGTTGCCTCGTCCGCCATCGTTGAGAGTTTTTCGCAGCGCTTTGAGAATAAGATCACGCTTGGAGGCACTTCGGTGCGCGCTGCGATCGCTATGCGAAAGCTCGGCTATACCTCGGCGCTACACCTCGTGACCATTAACGATCATGTTCGCAGACTCCTGCCGCGCGATTGCTCTTATGTATGCAGCAATGAAAAAGAGAGTTCCTATCCGCACCTGATTGTGCAATACGGGAAGAATACTCGCGTCAGCGCCGGTGATGTCGACATCTCCAGCATCCATCCAAATCGCATTATCTACCACAGTGATTACGACAACATCAGGATGCTGCTCGACGAGTCGTTTGCTGCGCTAATCACGGAGGCGAAGGTCCTGTTAGTTTCGGGCTTCAACGCCATGCAGGATGAGACACTTCTCCTGAAGAGGCTTGAATCCCTTGTGCGAATGATGGCCAGCCTGCCTGCAAACGCCGTCGTTTTTTACGAGGAAGCGGGTTTCTACGAGCCTGGGTTCTGCCAGACAATCTATAGCGCTTTAGCAGACCACATTGATATCGTTAGCCTCAATGAAGATGAAATGCAGCACCATCTCGGTCGAAAGCTGGATTTGCTCAATGCATTTCAGATCAGAGACGCGCTGGTCGAGCTACAGGCTCTAATCCCCATACCGGTAATCGTGGTGCACACCAAATATTGGGCAATTGCGTATGGCGAAAATGCAACAAGGTTCCGGCGGGCTCTGAAAGCGGGCACCACTCTAGCAACAACACGCTTTCGTTACGGAGATGACTTCACAGCCGAGAACTACCGCGAAATAGAGAGCCGCGCTCCTCGCGAGGACAGCGCGGCATTCTCCAACATCATGAATAGCCTGTCGAGCAACGAGCTCTGCTGCGTACCAGTTCCTGACGTTGAGCAATCAAATGGTACCACAATAGGTTTAGGGGATGCATTTGTTGGAGGCTTCTTGCCCGCCATCGTCCATGATGCGGGAATTAGCTCGTGATCCAGGGGATGCCCGGGCTGGCGAACACACTTAAGGAACGCTGAAACGCGCTGGCTGGCTGTGCGCCGTGCCGTCCTTTTCCCTCTAACGTTGTGCGACGCTCATGGAAGGACTCCGAGTGCATCGCCTCACGGTAAATGACTCTATGCGATCATCCTTTGACCGAGCCGAGCGTCAGACCGCGAATGAAGTACTTCTGGAAGAAGATGAAGATCAGCAGCGTCGGGATGCTGGCGTAAACCGCCATCGCCGATTGCGTGCCATACGCGACGCTGTATTGCCCGCGCAATGAGGCCAGCCCGAACATCACTGTGCGGACATCATCCGAACGGGTGAAGATGACCGGCCACAAAAAGTCGTTCCAGATCCATGTGAATTGCAGCGTGGCAAGCACCGCCAGCGAGGGCAGCGATAAAGGAAGCATCACGCGCAGCAGCACGCGGAGTTCGTTCGCCCCATCGATGATCGCCGCCTCGCGGATTGCGGTCGGGATCGTAGCGAAGAAGTTCTTCATCACCAGCGTGCAGATCGGGATACCAAACCCGATATGCACGATGATTAGCGGCCACAGCGTGTCATACAGCCCCGCGCGGTTGAACATGCGGAACAGCGGGATCATCACCACCTGCGGGGGAATGAACAACCCGGCTACCAGGAAGATAAACAGGCTCTCGCTCCCCCGAAACGGCAGCTTGGCAAGCGTGTAACCGGTCAGCACGCCGAACACGATCGAGATTGCTGTAGCTGGGAGCGTGACCTTCAGCGAATTAGCGAGGTATTTCCCGGCGTTACCCGTTTCCCACGCGTCGCGGAAGTTCTGCAGGCTGGCGGTATCCGGCATGTTCCAGATGCCCTCGCGCCCGATCTCCGCGTTGGACTTGAGCGACGTCAATACCACGCCAAGGCTAGGCAGCGAATAGAGGATCAGCAGCACGGTCAAAAGCACGTACAGCGCGAGCGTTTTCAAGCGAGCCGAAAGCGGGACCCGGTGCGCTGTTGCGTCCGCCGCGCTGGCCTTCATCGAGATGCTGTGCGTCGCCTCAGTCATAAAGCTGCTCCAACCCGCGCTGCTGGCGGAAGTACACGATAATCACGACGAGCGTGATCATGAACAAAACGACCGCCACCGCGCTGCCGTAACCCATCCGGTACTTCTGAAACGACTCGTTGTACATCATCATCGCGAGGTTGTCCGACGAGTGGAACGGGCCGCCCCGTGTCATCATGTAGAGGATGTCGAAACTCTTCAGCGAATTGATGACGCTTAGCGCGATCACCACGACCGACGCCGGGCGCAGCAGAGGCACCACCACGTGCCGCACGGTGCGCCAGTATCCCGCCCCGTCGATCTCCGCGGCTTCGGTAAGCTCCTTAGGAACGGACGTCAGCCCGGCGAGGAAGATCACCATTGCCAGCGCGATTTGTTGCCAGCTCCACGCGGCGATCACAGATTGCAGCGCGGTATCGGGATCGGCCAGGAAAGCGCGCGTGTACTGGCTCAGCCCGACCTTTTCCAACATGATATTGATCAGCCCGAACCCCGGCTGGTAAATCCAGATCCAAACCTGTCCGATGACAACCAGCGACAGGCAGATCGGCAGGTAGAACAGCGACTTGTACAGCCGCGCAAGAATGCCCCGCTCGTGCAGCGCCAGCGCGATCAGCAGCCCGATTGAGGTCGGCACAACGACCGCAGCAACCGTCCACAGAATAGTGTTCTCGATCGCGTTGCGGAACAGGCGATCGGTCTTCATGCGCTCGAAGTTGTCAAAGCCGATGAAGTTGTACTGCTCGCCAAAACCGTTCCAGTCTGTAAAACTGTAATAGAACGATGAGACGAGTGGATACACCACAACCATGAGGTAAAAACTGACCGGGATCGCCAGGAACAAAAGCGCCCACTTCCGGCTTGCTCGAGTCACTTTGGCCGTCTCTCCACCGCTCGAAGCGCGATCCGCTTGGTGAGGCTGGCTGTGCAAGGCAAGCTGCCCTGCACAGCCAGAAAAGCTCTGCTAAGTGCTAGCCGCCGAAAACATCTTCCGCGATGAACTGCGTCTCCGCCAGATAATCCTGATATCCGGACGCGTCGTTCATAAACATCGCGAACATATCCAGCCCGCCTTCGGCCATCGGCGGGGTTGTGGACAGGTCATAGCCGCTCAGGAAATCAACGCCCGCGAGGTACTCGGCGGCTTTCGCCATTACCGGCGTATACGCGGTCTGGTCAATTGCGGTCGAAGCCGCGAGCGCACCCTGCCCGATCGCCCACGTCTGCTGCACTTCAGGACTCAGCATCCAGGCCAGCAGAGCCTTGCCGCCCTCGGCGTTCTTTGCGTTTTCGGCGATCACCCAGCCGTCAATCGAGCCATGCACGACTTCCGGAATTTCGGGGTCAATGATGGGGAAGGGGAAGAAGTCGTAGTCCGTGACCGGCTCCAGGCCGTTGCTGTTCCACAGACCGGTGATCCAGGTGCCCATCAGCGTCATCGCCGCGTCACCGTTGGCAACCATGTTAGCCGCTTCGTCCCAGTCAAACGCGTTGGCATCGGGCACGAAGTAACCGGCGTCCACCAGTTGTTTCCAGACTTCCATCGCAGCCTGGACTTCGGGATCGTCGTACTTCGCTTCACCGGCCATCAGTTGCTGGCGGTATTCAGGGCCAGCGGTGCGCGAAACGGTGTAGTCAAACCAGTACTGCGCGGGCCAGCGATTGCGCGAGCCGAGCGCGATGGGTGTCACACCCGATTCCTTCAGCGTTTCGCACACGGTCAGGAACTCGTCCCAGGTCGCCGGCATTTCAGTGATCCCGGCAGCTTCCATGACCTTAGGGTTATAGAAGAATCCTACCACATGAACGTTCATCGGAACGTTATAGATGTGTTCGTTATGGACGCCAGCGGCCTTCACACCCGCCGGAACCGCGTCGTCGAGGCCATTCTCCGCCCACCAGTCGTCCAGAGGCATGAGGCGCTCGGCATCCACAATGAACTGCGTGCGCGCGCCCGCCCAGTAGGAGAAGATGTCGGGCGGGTTGTCACCAGCGATCGTGACCAGGATCTGGGTCTTGAAGTCTTCGTGTCCAGCGGAGTTGTCCGCGACCTCATAGTCGGGATTCCCCTCGTTGAATGCCTGAAGAATGCCGCCCATCGTCTCCTGGCCAAGCGCGTCGCTGTAGTAGTGGACGATGCTGATCCCACTTTGCGCGCTCACCAGCACTGCGTTCAACGATAGGACCACTGCCGCCAGGATCAGCAGGTGCAGAGTGCGTTTCTTGCTCATTCTCGTTCCCCTCTCCAAAGATCATCTCTATACCGAGTTAAAGTGAGCCGGTGCGTGCTCGTATCTTTTCGCCATGGTTAGCGGGCTTCCGGCTGGTCCGCGCTGCTTGACGCATCAGGCGAGCCATGGGGGAAGTTCTCGACCGTTATGCGCCGGTGGTCCGGTAACCGCACATCACCTCCTTCCGTGAACGTCTTGTTGCTCCTCCCCTGTGTATCGTGCTTCTCGATACCTTTGTTCGTAATTCAGCGGGCATAGCGCCGCGCGAACGCGGCCTTGAGGGCGCTGTCTTCGATGGTGTCCACATCGATCAGCGCCGCGATGCCGGGATACGCCAGCGCCGGGCCGATCACCCTGTCGGGCAGCCCCTCGACGATTTCAGCGAACGAGCGATGCGTGCAGGCCGAGACGTCCGCCAGCACCTCGCGTGACTCGCGCTGCGACGCCTGACGGTGCGGCGGATAGCCCGCGCCCGACTCGACTCCGAACAGGCGATCAAAAATGAACTGGAGATTGACATCCGCCGCCCAGCCATAACCTTGATTGAGCGCCAGCGAGATGCAGTTCCCCCCGTTGATTTGCGTGAACAGCCATGCATCCAGCGAGTTCAGGATGTGCCCGCAGAACACGCCTGGGTACTGCATCACGGCGTTGAGAAAACCTTGCCCCGTTCCGCAGCCGCCGACGACGAAATCTACGCGCCCCAGGTTGAGCAGGATGGCGGCAAGCAGCCCGGTCTGGATGTAGGTCAGCTCGGGTTGCGCGCCGTTCTTCGTCATCCCGGCATTGAGGATGGTATGGCCCCGGCCCTCGAGCGCAGCCATGATGTCGGCGTTGCGATCGGCGGCGCTTGTTTCGTTAATGACTGCGATTCGCACGGTATCCTCCCGTGATCACTAGCGCGATGACTATCGCTTGCGTTGTAAGGCGCGGTACGCGGCGGCGACAATATCTGCCACGCCCAACCCGCTCGCATCCATCAAGGACTCGGTATCCAGACCCGTTTCGGCGAAGGTGTCACAGATGCCGATGAACTCAATCGGAACGGGATAGCAGCTTCCAACCGCTTCGGCGACGGCGCTCCCCAGCCCGCCGAGGACGCTGTGATCCTCAGCCGTGACAAGCGCGCCGGTTTCCTGCGCCGCCTGGTGAATGAGCTCGACATCTAGCGGCTTGATCGTGTGGATCGCCAGCACGCGCGCCGAGATATTCTCCTTGGCGAGCGCGCTCGCTGCCTGCACACAGCGCCCGACCATGCTCCCCGAGCCGACGATAGTGACATCGCCGCCGGGCAGGACGGTCACGCCTTTGCCCAATTCGACCGTGTGCGTCTCGTCGAACACATCCGGCACGGCAGCGCGGCTGATGCGCATGTATACCGGGCCGTCATGCTCAGCGATTAAAGGGACCATCCGCGCCGCTTCGACGTTGTCCGACGGGGCAACGACCAGCAGGTTCGGCATGGCGCGCATCAGCGCGACGTCGTTGGTGGCGAAGTGCGTCGGGCCGTCCTTGTAGTCCGATAGCCCTGCGTAGCCGCCGATCAGCTTGACGTTCGTGCGGGCGTACGCAACACAGGTGCGGATCTGCTCGCACGCGCGCAACGTAAGCAACGCGGCGAACGTGTTGACAAATGGGATCGCGCCGCCCAGCGCCAGCCCCGCGCCGACATCCACCATCGACGCTTCGGTGACACCCATGTTAAAGAAACGGTCCGGGTAGCGGTCCGCGAAGAACTTGGTCAGTGTGGACGACGACACATCGGCGTCTAGCACCACCACATCGGGATTGCGCTCGCCATAGTCGGCTAGCGCGATGCCATAGGCCTGCCGCTGCGGAATCTCGCTCATACCCGGTATCCTTTCAATTCAGCGAGCGCCTGTGCGAATTCCTCGTCGTTGGGCACGGCGCCGTGCCACTTGGCGGTATTCTCCATGAAGGACACGCCCTTGCCTTTGGTCGTGTGCGCGAGGATGACGACCGGCGTGCTGTGGATCTCCAGCGCGGTGTCGAGCGCGTCGAGAATCTGGCGGATGTTGTGTCCGTTGATCTCCAACACGGTGAAACCGAACGCGTGCCATTTGTCGATCAGCGGCTCCAGCGGCATGATGTCGTGCGCGGCGCCGTCAAGCTGCACGTCGTTATAGTCCATTAGCACGGTCAGCTCGCTGGTGCGGTACTTCGCGGCGGCGAGCGCGCCTTCCCACGCCACACCAGACTGCATGCACCCGTCGCTCATCAAGACATACGTGTGATAGTGCGGCGGCTTCAGACGCTGCGCGAGCGACAGACCGACCGCGACCGACAGCCCGTGCCCCAGAAAGCCGGATGACATTTCCACACCCGGCGTCTTGATGCGATCCGGATGGCCCTGCAAATGCGCGCCGAGGTGGCCCCAACGCTCCAGGTCTTCAACCGGGAAGAAGCCCCGCCGCGCCAGCGTCGAGTAGAGCGCTGCCGCCGCGTGCCCCTTGCTGAGCAAGAAACGGTCCCGCGCGGGCCAGTCGGGCTGAGTGGGATCGATCTTCAGGTGATGGAAGTACAGCGCGGCCAGCATCTCAGCGCAGGAGAACGATCCGCCCGGATGCCCGGCTTTGCGGCGGTAGACCATCTCCAGCACGTCTAGCCGGATCTGGCGGGCAATCTCAGCCAGATCATAAATGAGTGTTTCGGGGTGATGGTGCATCGTGTCTTGCTCTCCGTGTCTATACGCGCTCGTCACTGCGCTCGCGCTCATACGCTTCTCGCCGCTCGGTGAAGTAGCCGGGAACCGGCACATCCCACCACCCCGGCGCAATCCCTAGAGAAGTTCCCTGCGTAATATCGAGCATGACTTCTATGACTCTGGGCCGGTTTAAGCTCAAGGCTTCTTTGAGCGCGGGCTCGACCTCGTCCGGGCGGCAGATGCGGACCGCGTGCGCGCCGAACGCCCGCGCGGCGTCCGCGATATGCGGCGTCTGCGGCTGGCTGCCATCCTCGAACATCGTGGCGTAAACCGCTTCCTCGCCATAGGCGATGGTTTGCAGATCGCGGATCGCCTGCCAGCCCTGGTTGTTCAGCACAACGGTCACGACCGGGATGTTGTACTGGACCGCGGTCGCCAGCTCCTGAATGGTCATCAGGAAGTCTCCATCGCCTGCCAGCGCGATCACGGGCGCGTCCGGCACAGCCAGCTTGGCGCCCAGCGCAGCGGGGAACGCCCAACCCATCGTGCTGAAGCCGCCCGCCGAAATGTAGGTGCGCGGCTGGATGAACGCCATCTCTTGAAAGACCTGCGCCTGCACGTTGCCGGACGAACTGAACACAATACCTTCTGGCGGTAGGATGGCGCGTAGCTCGCTTAGCGCGCGCCCCATCGTGACCGGGCTCGCGTCCGATTCGCGTACCGCGCGGCTCTGCTCGCGCCACGCCGCGACCCGCTCGGCAATCTCGGCGGTGTAGGGCGCAGAGCGCCACTCGCGCGGCGGTGTGAGAGCGCGGGCCGCTTCGCTCAGCGCGGCGAGCACGGCTTGCGCGTCGCCGACGATTCCGGTGGCGACCGGGTAGTTCTTGCCGATCTCAAACGGGTCGATATCGACGTGGATCAGCTTGGTGGGCGGGATGTTGAACGACGCGCCCGGCTTGTAAGACGAGGCGGCTTTGTCCGCAAAGCGCACCCCGACCGCCAGGATCACATCCGCCTGGGTGGTCATCGCATTGCCGCAGGTCGTCCCGTTGGCGCCCATGTGCCACGCGTAGAGCGGGTGATCTTCGGGAAACGCGCTCTTGCCCTGCATCGTGGTGACCACACACGCGCCCAGATGCTCGGCCAGCGCCTTGAGTTCGTTCCACGCGGCGGACAGGATGACACCGCCGCCCGCGACAATCACGGGCCGCTGCGCGCCAATCAACAGCTTTGCTGCTTGCTGGATGGCTGCCGGGTCTCCGGCGGGACGGTCGTGCGGGCGTCGCGCGCGGGGCGCGATTTCGCCGCGCACCTCGACCTGATCCGCCTGCACGTCCATCGGCAGCGTGATCAGCGTGGGGCCGGGCCGCCCGGTGCACATCGCGTTAAACGCCTGCCCGACCGCGCGCGGAAGCTGCCCGGCCTGGTCAATATGCCAGGCGCGCTTGACGGTGGGATAGAGCATCTTCGGCATATCAGACCAATATTGCCGCTCGATCTCCTGCAAGACGCCGACCCCGCGCATATACGTGTGCGTCTCTCCGATCAAGAGCAGCAGCGGAATGGAGTCTACGTACGCAGTCGCCAGCCCGATCGCCGTGTTCGACGCCCCGGCGCCGATTGATGTGAAGACGGCCAGCGGCTTACCCTTGACGCGGAAGTATCCGTCCGCCATGTGGACCGCGGCCTGCTCGTGGCGTGGCATGATCACCTGGATCGCGTCCTGGCGGCGGCGGAGCGCGTCCACCAGCGCCAGATTGCCATGACCGGGGATCCCGATGGCATAGGGCACGCCCTCTTGAATGAGCGCTTCGATGACGATTTCTGACCCTGTCAGTTTCATAGCTCGGCTCTTTTGCGCGCGTGTTACAAGGACACAGCGCGACCGCTGCGGGCTGATTCCTGTGCGGCCAGCGCGAACCGCAGAATTTCACGACCTTCCCAGGCGGTGAGGCTGGGCGGATCGCCGGCGAAATAGGCGTCGATGAAGTGCCGCGTGGAGTTGATGAAGCTGTGCTCCCAGCCGGTCGGCATATCCGCGAAGGTCTTTACCTGCCGGTCCCGATACAGCACCACGGGCGGGACGTCCATCATCTTGCCGTGCCCGCGCGTGATCCAGATGACGCCCTTCGTCCCGGTAATCTCAATGCGGTCGTCCTGAGCGTAATGCTGCGTGTCCATAACCAACTCGGACGAGCTGACCGCTTCGAGCGATCCAAAGCGGTTGTTCGGGAACTTCCACGAAACGATTGCGGGCGAGTCAAGCACCAGGCCAGACGCCATCTCGGTCTCGCCGATCCAGGCGTGAACCTCTTCCGCCAGCCCCATGAAATACCACGCCAGCGAAAACTTGTGGTGTCCATCGTCGAAGACCAGCGGTCCGCCGCCGCACTGATCCGGCGTGAAGCGCCACGCCCATGCCGCTGCGGGAACATTCCACATCGTCGGGCTGACGCCCGAATTGCTCTTGATGCGAATGGTGAGCGGATCGCCGATTTCGCCCGCTTCGATCAGGGCCTTGGCGCGCTGCACCGGCGGGTAGAAGATGAAGTTTTCGAAGACTTTGAAGATCACACCCGCCTGCTCTGCGGCGGCGATCATGCCATCGGCTTCCTGCACAGAAAGCGCCATTGGCTTCTGCAGCGAGATGTGCTTGCCTGCCGCTGCCGCGTCAAGCGTGGCCTGGTAGTGCAGATGGTGAGGCAGAAGGATTTCGACCAGATCAACGTCAGGCAGTGCGAGCAAATCGCGATAGTCCGTGAATACCCGCTCCGGTTTCACGCCCCACTGCTCGGCGCGCGGGCGGCTGTTCGCCGGGTCGATATCGCACACCGCGACGATCTCCGCGCGGTCGTTGGTGAGGTATTCAAGCGCGTGC
>CAZVCM010000061.1:0-18058 GCA_964626105.1 uncultured Thermoflexus sp. | reverse complement strand
ATATTCTGCAGCGCGACTTCCATCGGCAGATTGCCGTACCAGTTGGTAATCCACTCCGCGAAGTAGAAGTACACCCACGCCATCGACAGGATCATCAGGAAGATACCCATCGCGTTGAAGTGTTCTTCGCGGATGAAGTAGCCCAGCCCCATCCCCTTGCGGATGATCACCATGATGAGGATGACCGCCGCCACGCCGGAGAACAGCGCGCCGATGATGAAGAATGGGCCGAAGATCGTGCTGTGCCAGCCCGGCTGAATCGCCATCGCGAAGTCCCACGACACGATCGTGTGCACCGAGAACATCACCGGGATGATGATGAACCCCAGAATGTTGCTCAGCGTCTCCAACCGGTGCCATTCGCCCTCGGTTCCACGCCAGCCAAGCGCCAACGCGCCGTAGATCTTCCGGCGGATACCGGTCACATGGTCGCGCACCATCGCTAGATCAGGGATGAGCGCCGCGTACAGGAACAGCGTGCTGCCGATCAGGTACGTTGTAATCGCCGTTGCGTCCCACAACAGCGCCGACCGGAAATTCGGCCACAACTCGCGCTGCGTCGGGATCGGGATCATGTAGTACAGCTTCCAGAGGCGCCCAAGATGGATTAGCGGGAACAGCCCCGCCATCGCCAGGCCGAACAGCGTGACGGTCTCAGCCGCACGCGCGATCGGTCGCCGGTAGTCATAGCGCATCAGGCGCAGCGCCGCCGAGATAAACGTCCCGGCGTGGCCGATACCGATGAAGTAGACGAGGTTTGCGATATACGGCCCCCACATCACCGAGCGGTTCAGCCCGGTGATACCCATTCCCTGGTTCATCTGAATAAACCAGGTCACCAGCAGCGCCAGTACCATCCCGCCAAGGCCGACCACCAACAACCAGAACACCGGCCCGGTGCGCTGCATGCCTGCCAGCATCAGCGCATTGGTTTCAGCCGGCGGGCGCGGGTCGAGCAGCAGGTGCTCGTCGCGCGCGTGCTCGACTTGCTGCCGCAGCGCTTCGTCTTCCGGGACAGGCGGCTCCCAGAAGGGGACGTTCTCGGCCTTACTCTCCAACATGCGTCTCACCGCCTTTCAGGTAGTACACCGCCGGTTCCGTGCCCATGTGCTCCAGCAGCTTGAACTGCCGCTCTTGGGGAACGCGCTGCGCCACACGGCTGTCCGGGTCATACGCATCCCCGAACGTGAACACATCCGCCGGGCACGCCTGGACGCACGCCGGGACAACCTCACCATCTTCGATGTCACGGCCTTCGGCGTTCGCGGTCTCGGCAGTGCGCCGGATACGCTGGATGCAGAAGGTGCATTTTTCCATCACGCCCGCGCTGCGGACGGTCACATCCGGGTTCAACTGCTGATTCAGCGGCTCGTCAAAGTCTGGCGAGTAGTAGTTGAAGTAGCGGACTTTGTACGGGCAGTTATTCCCGCAATATCGCGTGCCCACACAGCGGTTGTAGACCTGCACGTTGAGGTTCTCTTCCTGGCTGTGATAGGAAGCGTACGTCGGGCAGACCGGCTCGCAGGGCGCGCTGCCGCACTGCTGGCAGAAGACCGGCAGAAACTTGGCTTTGACATCCGGAAACTCGCCTTCCCAATAGCGCTCGATCCGGATCCAGTGCAGGCCGCGGCCTCGCACAACTTCAGTCTCGCTTGCGATCGGGACGTTGTTCTCGGCATGGCACGCTACCACACACGCCTGGCAGCCGGTGCACTTGTCGAGATCAACGATCATCGTCCATTTGTGTTCAGCCATTCTAGCGGCTCCTCTTTCCGTAAGCGTCTGTGGCGTGTCCTCGACCGGGTATCCGTAAACCCCCGCTGAAGAGCTTCATGGCCGCCATCCTAGATCGGTGGGTGGGCGTCTGCCGCTTCTTCGATCGTCGTCTCGAAGCGGGCCAGCGCTTTCTCGTCGCCGGTGCGCTCGATCTGCACGCGCACGTTCGACCACATCAGGTTGTCGCCATCGGCGCCCAGCAGACGAACCGGGTTCGCGCCCCGGTCACGCGCATAGCGCCCGAAGTCGCTGTGGCCCTGCCCCAACGGGATCGCGATCGTGTCGGGGCGGATCGCCGGGTAGATGTACGCCGGCGCTTCGAGCGTCCCGAACGGCGAGCTAACGCGCAGCACGTCGCCCGTCTCGATTCCAAGCTCCTCGGCAGTAACCGGGTTCAGTTCGACCCATGTCTGCCACGAAATCGTGGTCATCGGATCGGGCGCGCCCTGCAGCCAGGGAATGCTCGCGCCGCGCCCATCGCCGAGCAGCGGATTCATAAACAGGTGCAGATGGTACGGGTACTCGCCCTCGTCACCCTGGTAGGCTGCGTCACTCACCGCAGCCGCCGCGCCAGCATCCACTTCGAGCGCTTCGGTCTGTGGTGCTTCGGCAGGCCACCACCCGCCAAATTGCTGGAACCGCGCCCAGCGCAGGTCATCGCCTTCGCCGCCATACGCCGCCGCTGGAAGAGCCATCACCTGCTCGCGGATGAACGCGACTTCGTCCGCCCAGGGCAGCGCTGCCGCCGCCGCGCCGATTCCGCGCGCGACAGTAAGTAGCACATCCGCGGTCGGACGCACATCGTGCAGCGGGCCAACGACGGGCTGCTGGCTGCTAATCGCAGGCACACCACCAATCGCGGGAGTCGCAGCTTCGTAGCCCCAGCCCTCAAGGTAGACACGGTCCGGCAAGATCAGGTCAGCGTAGACCGCGGTTTCATCAGGCAGCGGACTGAACGACACGACCGTGCCCACATTCGCCAGCGCATCGGTGAAGCCCAGCTCAGCCGGCATTTCATAGGCTGGATTCGCGTTATGGATCAACAGGACATCGACCTCGCCCGCTTGCATACGCTCGACCAACGCGCGCACCTCGGCGTAGGACGAGGTAGGAACCGGCTGTGGCCCGGCGCCGCCAGACGCCTGTGGCAGCGATAGCCCTCCTGCCTGTCCGAGCGTGCCCGTCAGGACGTTGAGCGCCTGCACCGCAGCGACCGCCGCCGCCGCGTTGTCGCGCCCGGCGAGGCTGGCACCAGGCAGCGCGACCGGGCGCTCAGCTTCGGCAAATGCGCGCGCCAGTTCCGCGAACTTCTCGACCGAAAGGTGGCAGGTTGCCGCGACCGCTTCGACGTCCACATCAGTCGCGACTGCTTGCGCTGCCTCAACGCGTTCCGCCGGGCCAAAGCCCTCGTCCGCGATCACGCGGATCAGCGCTTGCGCAACGAGCGCTTCGTCGCCGGGCCGCACCGGCACCCAGCGATCGGCTGCCGCGCCGGTGTTCGTCATACGCGGCTCGAACTGCACAAAGAAGCCACGCTTCCCGAACGGCTGCTCACGGAAACGGCTATACGCCAGGTTGTAACCGGTGGCATTGAGCCACGTGCCGAGGTAATCCGCGCCAAACGACAACACGACATCGGCGTTCGCAATATCGTATGCAGGCAGCGCCGCGCTGCCGAACATCTCATTGCTAACACGTTCAAGCACGTCATAGCCGTTATATGCGGAATACAGGTCCGCGCGGACTGGCGCAGGCGCGCCAATCGCCTCGGCGAACAGCGTAAACAAATCAACCAGATGGCCGGGAGTCGTCGAGCCAAGCCAGATCGCCACGCGATCGCCCGCCTCGTTCACCCGCTCGTACAGGCGATTGATGCCTTCATTCCAGGCGATGGGGGTGTATTCACGGGAGCCGCGCTCGGCCTGCTCGACCGCGCCAGTGATGCGATCAGGATTGTAGAGCAGTTGCAGCCCCGATTGACCGCGCGCGCACGTCCGCCCCTGGCTGACTGGATGCTCCGGGTTGCCTTCGATCTTGATCGCGCGGCCATTCATGGTTTTGACGAGGATGCCGCAACCCGCCGGGCACATGCGACACGTCGTCGCGAAGAAGGTCGGCACGCCAGCAAGCTGTTCTTCGGGCGCGGCCACGTAGGGTACCAGCTCGACCCAGCGCTCTGCCCCGCAGCCTGCCAAAACCGCGGTTGCGGTCCCAGCCGCGCTCACTTTCAGGAATTTGCGACGGGATAATTGTGTCATAGCGTGCTCCTAACGGTGACAGACCGCGCAGTCGTACAGCGCATCTTTGTTCTCCTGCTCGCCATGGCAGTCGAGGCAGAAGCCCATAGTGTGATCAACCACCTGTTCAGCGACGGTCATGCTCGCCACGTCGCCGTGACAGGCGCCACAGGTCACACCGCTGGCGATATGCGACTGGTGGTTGAAGAAGACATAACTCGGCTGTTCGTAGACGCGATGCCAGGGGATCGGCTCCTGACGGTCCCAGTAGCCGGTCAATTCCTGGATGATCGATGAGTCGGTGCGGACATGCTCGTGGCAGCCCATACACAACTCAACGCTCGGGATAACAGCCGCTGGTGACTTGTTCACCCCGTAGTGGCAGTACTGGCACTGGATCCCGCGTTGCGCGTGGATCTCATGGTTAAATGCCAGAGGCTGCTCGCTTGCGGCGTCCGTTTTACCGCTGGTCAGCAGCAGAACCACAACCACTGCCAGCACGAGCAGGCCGATCACCGCGACACCCGCTATCAGCCGCTGCCGTGATGATAAGCTACCAATTACGCGCATGTGGGCTCCCTTCTGAGTAAGGTAATCGCCATCCCGCCGGATCCGCGCGTAGACTGTCACCAGGGTGTAACATTGGGGAGTTCAACCTGGTGACCATCTGCCTCAAACCGGCAATGCAAGATCAAAATATGAGTGCACGTGGTGTGCCTACCGGCCCAAGTTCTGTAACAGTACATCGCTTCCCTGATTGGTTCGAGCCTAATAGTACCATTAAAATCAGGCATCTGCCCAAACCGGGAACTGTAGCTTCACTGAGGTCACGTAGATTGTAGACAGGACACTGAGTGCGCTACAACTGTCACAAGTATAATTTTTGGTTTTTAAAATACAAAATCTCGTTATTGTCTGTTGAGCAAGGCTCCCGAGTTAGCAGACTCTGGGCTTGGAGCCTGCCGCCTGTCTGGTATAATCACGCGGCAGATGCGCCCCAGCACGCGCCATCCAAAGGAGCCGTTCCCCCGATGCGCATTGTGGTTTATGGTGGGCATCCCCTCAGCGGGACCTTTCGACCTTCTGGCAACAGCAACGCCGCGCTGGCGCTGATCGCCGCGTCCCTGCTGACAGAAGCCCAGGTTACGCTGCACGATGTGCCAGATACCAGCACGACCGCGCTAATGCTCGACGCCGCGCGCGCGCTCGGTGCGCAGGTCACGCATGACGGTGACGCGCACCATCTCGTCACACCCGCGCTGCACACCCGCGCGCTTGGCCCGGAGATCACCGACGGACAGGTGGGCGCGGTGATGCTGCTCGCGTCGATTCTCGCGCGGCGCCGCCACGCTCGGCTCGAAACCACCTATCCGCTCAGCCGCCTGCACACGCACTTGACCGCGCTGCGCGACCTTGGCATCGACATCCACATCACTGGTGACGTGATCGACTTCACCGCCGAGCCGTGGGGTCACCGCGAGCTGACGCTGCTACAAACCAGCGTCACTGCGACGGCGTTGGTCTGCATGCTCGCGGCAGCGATGGGCCGTGAAACGCTGGTGTGCAACGCTGCGTCTGAACCGCACATTCAAGACCTGCTGCACATGCTGGCGATGATGGGCGCGCACATTGAAGGGATCGGCTCGAACCGGCTGCTAATTCATGGCGCGGATCCACTCGGCGGCGCAGAGGTCGCGCTCCGGCCCGATCACATCGAGATCGCCAGTATCGCGGCGATTGGCGCGATCACCGGCGGGACGCTCACGATCGAAGACGTCGAGCCGGGCGATATGCAGTTGATCCGCCGCGTGTACGGGCGGCTTGGCGTGAACCTTTACCTCAATGACCGGACCTTGTTTGTGCCCGCGCACGAGTCGCTCGCCATCTCGCAGAAAGTCGAAGAACTGGACCTGCCCATCGAGACCGCACCCTGGCCCGGCTTCCCGTCTGATCTCGTCGCGATGACAACCGTTATCGCGACCCAGGCGCGTGGGACGACGCTCATTCACGAGAAGCTGTTCGATAACCGGCTGTTGTTCGTAGATAAGCTGACCGCGATGGGCGCGCAGATCGTGTTATGCGATCCACATCGCGCGCTGGTAGTCGGGCCATCGCCCTTGCGCGGAGAATACCTGGACACGCCCGATGTGCGGACGGGACTCGCGCTGCTGGCGGCGGCGCTGTGCAGCCGGGATAGCTGCGTCACGATCGACAGCGCAGAGTTGATCGATCGCACGTTTGAGAACGTCGTGAGCAAGCTCGTCGGACTGGGCGCGCAGATCGAGGTTGTGCAGCGGTGAGCGAGTCTGTCACCGTCCGCCGCACCGTTGACGGGCTGACGACCGGGATCGCTGTCCTCGGGGAAGGTCGCCCCGTTGTCGCGCTCCACGGTTGGGGCGGCGCGATCCATAGCTTCTGGCCGGTCGCCGAACAGCTTGCGCCGCGCGGATATGAGGTGCATGTGCTAGACCTGCCCGGCTTCGGCGTCAGCGATCTTCCGCCGCAACCCTGGGGCGTCACTGACTATACCCGCTTTGTGCTTGGCTATCTCGACGCCGCTGGATTGGAGCGCGTCGACCTGCTGGGGCACTCGTTCGGCGGGCGGATTAGCCTGGTGCTCGCCGCGGAACACCCAGAGCGCGTGCGAAAGCTCGTGCTCGCCAGCAGCGCGGGTATCCCCACCCTGCCGAGCATGCGCCAGCGTGTGCGCGGTGCGGGCGCGCGCGCCGTCCGTGTGACGCTCGACCAGTTGGGAATGACCGGCCTGCGTGAGCGCCTGCAAGACCGCTACAACGCGCGTTACGCCTCGGACGACTATCGGAGCGCGGGGCCGCTTCGCGAGACGTTTCTGCGCGTCATTGACGAGGACCTGACGCCTTACGCACAGCGCGTGCAGGCGCCGACCGTCCTCATCTGGGGCGACCGGGATCCGGACACACCGCTGTGGCAGGGCCGCCGCCTGGAAGAACTGATCCCCGACGCCGGGTTGATTGTGTTCCAGGGCGCGGGACATTTCGCGTATCTTGAGCGACTGACTGATTATTTGCGGATCGTCGATCATTTCCTCGGCACGGAGAGCTAGCCACGCATGACCGCAATCTTGATTTTTTTGTGGCTTGGCGGTGTGCTGCTGCGTATCTGGCGGCTGGCGCGCTTCTTCCAGATCGAAGGCTATGACAACCGGCGATTTCTGCAATGGGTAGTTGGCCGCGTGGATCGCATGATCGTGCCGCGCGCGCTGATCTTCGTCGGTGTCGCGGTCGTCGCCACGCTCGCGCTCGAGCTGACCGGCCAGGACAGCGTGACCGTGTACCTGATGATCTGGGGCGTGTCCGGCGTGATGGCGGTGTGGCCGGAGCCGGTCAAAGAGGTCAAGCAGACGTTCAAACTCACCGCGCGCGCGACGCGTCTGCTGATCGCCGCCGCAGGGCTGGCGATTGTGATCCTGATCGGCACGATGGTGGTGACGAACGCGCTCACCTCGCTGACGACGACCGCCGAGTTCGCGGTCTACACGCTGATCGGAATCGTCGTGTTCCACCTCAGCCCTCTGATCCTGCCGCTCGCCAACATTGTCATGTATCCGGTCGAGGCGGGCTTCCGCTGGATGTTCCAGCGGCGGGCAGCAACGACACTGCGGCGCGCCGGTCCAACAGTAATCGGGATCACCGGCAGCTATGGCAAGACGAGCACCAAAGAGTATCTTGCGCACATCCTCAATGGCCGCTTCCGCGCTTATGCCACGCCCAAGAGTTACAACACGCTGATGGGTGTTTGTGTCGCGATCAACAACGAGCTGACGAACGATTACGGCTACGATTACTTCATCGTCGAGATGGGTGCGTACGTAAAGGGCGAGATCGCGGGAATCTGCAACCTTGTCAAGCCGCAAATCAGCATCGTGACCGCAATCGGGCCGCAGCACCTGGAACGCTTCGGCAGCCTGGAGACGACCGCCCGCGCCAAGTATGAGATTATCGAGGCGCTGCCGACAGATGGCGCGGCTGTCTTTAATTGGGACGACCCGTATGTTCGGGCAATGTACGAGCGCGGTTACCCGGAAACCCGTATTGGCGTTACGTGGCAAAACACGGACCTGGCGATGCAGCTTCGCTTTCACGCGCGCAATATTGAAACCTCGGTGAAGGGCTTGAAGTTTGAGGTGGTGGACACGCTGACCGGTGAGGAGCAGCAGTTCACCACACGGCTGGTTGGCCAGCACAACGTCACGAACATTCTGCTCGCCATCGCCACGGCTCGTCACCTGGGTATATCGCTGGCGGAGATCGCGCTGCGCGTGGCCTCGCTCGAACCAGCGGAACATCGCCTGCAACGGCGCACGCTTCCTGGCGGCGTTACGGTCATCGACGATGCGTATTCCGCCAACCCGGTCGGCGCGCAAAATGCGCTGAATGTCCTCGATCTGTACCGCGATGGCAGGCGCGTTTTGATCACGCCCGGCATGGTGGAGCTAGGCCCGATTCAGGACGAGGAAAACCGCACGCTTGGGCGGCGGGCAGCGCAGGTCTGCACCGATATCATCCTGGTCGGCGAGGAGCAGACGCGCCCGCTCCAACAGGGCATTCGCGACGCGGGGTTCCCCGAAGACCGGCTTCAGGTGTACGATACACGCGAAGAAGCGATCGCCTGGTTCAACACGGCGTTGGAGCCCGGCGATACGGTGTTGTTTCTCAATGACTTGCCAGACACCTACCTGTAAGGCAGCTGGCCGTTCTCGCACAGAAGGAAGAAGTTGATGATGGCAACCGGTTCCGGCATCAAGACAGTGGGCGTTGTCTTTGGCAGCCGCTCTGTCGAGCATGACGTTTCGATCGTCACCGCCCAGCAAGTGATGCAGGCGCTGCGGCCCGATCGCTACGAGGTCGTCCCGATCTACATCACGCGCGACGGCCGCTGGCTGACTGGCGAAGCCCTGCGCGATCTCAAGAACTTCCAGACCGACGAGCTTGCGGATCGGATGGGCGTCAAAGAAGTGGTCATCTCGCCCAATCCACATCACCACGGCATGATCATCCAGCCGATCAGCGGGTTGATGCAGCGCAGCCAGCTCAAGCGGCTGGATGTTGTCTTTCCGGCGCTGCACGGCACGCACGGCGAAGACGGCACGCTTCAGGGCTTGCTGGAACTGGCGGACATCCCGTATGTGGGCGCGGGCGTGATGGCGTCTGCCGTCGTGCGCGACAAGATCATGCTGAAGACGGTGCTCGCCCAGCACAACCTGCCGGTTGTGGACCATGTCGGCTTCACCCGGGAGGAGTGGACAACCGATCCCGACGCGGTGCTGGCGCGGATCGGCGCGGCGTTCGGCTATCCGGTGTTCGTCAAGCCGGCATCGCTCGGCTCCAGCATCGGCGTCGCGCGGGCAAAAGACGCCGAAGAAGCGAAGACGTACATCACGATCGCGGCCACCTTTGACCGGCGCATCATCGTCGAAAAGGCGCTCACTGACGCGATCGAGATCAATTGCGCGCTACTCGGCAACGGGCCATATCGCGCGTCCGTGCTGGAACAGCCGATCACCTGGCAGGAGTTCCTGACCTACGAAGAGAAGTACATGCGTAGCGAGGGTCCCGCCGGGATGAAGGGCGCGGAGCGGAAAATCCCCGCGCCGATCTCGGATGCGCTCACCGCGCGGGTGCAGGCGATGGCGCAGGAAGCGTTCGCTGCTGTGGACGGGCGCGGCACGGCGCGCGTCGACTTTCTGGTGCGAGAGGATGCCGGTGAGGTAATTGTCAACGAGATCAACACCATCCCCGGATCGCTGGCGTTCTATCTCTGGCAGGAAGAAGGCATGTCCCCGGCGGACGTGGTGGACGAACTTATCCGGCTGGCGTTCGCCGCGCACGCCGAAAAGCGCAAGACGGTCTACAACTACAAGACCGGCCTGATCGATCACGCCGCCGCGCGCGGCCTCAAGGGTATCAAAAAGTAGCCTTGACCTCGCTGCTGCGCCAGTTCAAGCATGCGCTGCATCCGCGCCTGGACCCGCTGCTCAGCCAGCGCGACCGGTGGCGGGCGCAGCGCGCGCTGGCTGGCCTGTCCGATGGCGCATACTCGGTTCCGGCAAGCGTACCTTACCGCGCGCAGTTCGCCTCGCCAAACCTTATCCGCGCCTACATCCACGATGGATTTGACGGCGCGCAAGATCCGAACTGGCGCGTATTCGGGGCAGATGATCCCGCGGAGTACGCCTTCTGGGCGCCGCGCATCTGCCCGCTCGCCTGCTTACAGATGGCGATCGCCGCCTACACACCCGGCCAGGAGCCAACGCTGTGGCAGCTCGTCAAACACGGGCTGGACTTTCGTGGCTACACTGTGCGCGATGAAAACGGCCACTGGGTGGATCATGGATGGACGTATCCGGCGCTGGTCAACCTAGCCGCCCGCTATGGGCTGACCGCACGCGGGCAGGGATACGCTTCAATTCTGCGCACCTGCGATGAACTCCGGCGCGACGCGTTGGTAATGGCGTCAGTCACGCCGGAGCTAGGCGAGCGAGAGCCGCAGCCGGGGCGCTATGGCGGGCACTTCGTACTGGTGACCGGTTTCCGCTGGCAGAATGGCGCGCCGGTTTCGTTCACTCTGCACAATCCATCGGGGCGCTATCCGGAGCTGCAGGCGAACGCTGAAATCCCAGTCGCGCGGTTCCGCGCCGCGTACGCGTACCGGCTGATCGCGCTCTCCCCCACCGCAGACCCCTCACCTGCATAAAAACAGCGGCGCTGGGCCGCTGCTCGATTGGTCGCGCATCCGCGCTATTTGCCGGTGAACCGGTACCCCACGCCGTACTCGTTCTGGATGTAGGTCGGGTTCTTGGCGTCCGGCTCGATCTTGCGGCGCAGGTGCGAAACATAAATGCGTGGATAGTGGTGCTCGCTGTTGTACTCAAAGCCCCACACCTGCTCCAGCAATTGCTGAAAAGTCAATACCTGTCCCTTGTGCCGGACGAACGTCGCCAGCAGCTTGAACTCGGTCGGCGTCAGGCGGATCTCTTCGCCGCCGACACACACGCGCCGGTTGTCGATATCCACCGTCAGGTAGTCGTCGGCGTAGCTCGCCGCTTGCGGCTGGTGATCGTCGCTCATCTGGACGCGGCGCAGCAGCGCCTTTACGCGGGCATGAAATTCCAGGCTGCGCAGCGGCTTGATCAGGTATTCATCCGCGCCAATGTTTAGCCCTTCGGCCATCTCTTCCTCGGAAACAGCGTGAGCGGTCATAATCACTATCGGTACGTTCGATAGCTCGCGGATGCGCTGGCAGACGGTCAGCCCGTTCATGCCTGGCAGCGCGACATCCAGCAACACGAGGCTGGGGCGCGCCTCATGGAACAGCCGCAACCCCTCACGCCCATCACGCGCGGTGAACACCTCGTAGCCATGCCGTTTGAGGTCCAGCTCCATATAGCGGTTCAAGTCCGCGTCGTCTTCAACAATCAGCACTTTTACGCTCATGTCGTGTCTCGCTTGGTGATCCCGTCTGCTTTCATTGTACCGGAGTTCCGCAAGAGTTGCGCACTCGGTGCTTGATGCGTCCGGCGCCTTTTGCTATGCTTTGTGTGCTTTGGACAATAGCGCTTTGGCTTTCGCCTGCTACGATCTATCCTAACGCAGGCTCGCAAGCGTGGAGGACGCAGTGCCGTATCAGTCGGTCGGAAACCGGCGGAACAGCGTACAGTTCGGCGTCGGTCGATCCGTCTGGATCGGCACGCGCCCTGCTGGCGTGCCTGAGCGCGTCCTCGACACAATCCCCGGCGGGCTGGCATGGCTGGCGCTGGTCGTCGTGATCATTGGCGCCTATGTCGCGCCGTTGGCCGCTGTGCTCGGCGCGGGGCTGCTCGCGTTCTATTCGGCGGTGCGTTTTACGTTCGCAGGCGCCGCAAACCTGCTCGGCCTGCGCAAGATCAAGCAGTGGGAAGCGATCAACTGGCCGGAAGAATACGCCCGCCGCGCCACAGATGATAGCCTGCCGCTCGAAGCAGTGCACCACGTGGTCATCATCCCGAATTATCGCGAAGATGCGGAAACACTGCGCCGCACGCTCGATCACCTCGCCCGACAGCGGGACGCCGCGACCTCGATCAACATCGTGCTAGCGATGGAGGTCGGCGAGGAAGGCGCGCTGCACAAAGGCGAGGCAATGCGCGCCGAATACGCCGATCGCTTTGAGCACTTTCTGGTGGCCACCCACCCCAAAGGCCTGCACGGCGAGATGCAGTGCAAGTCTGCGAACCAGGCGTGGGCCGCCCGCTGGGCGCGCCGTGTGATGGTCGACGAGTTGGGCTACAACATTGACCACCTCGTGATCACCACGATGGACTCCGACACGCTTTGGCATCCCAACTATTTCGAGGCGTTGCGCGCCCTGTTTGCGCTCGACCCGCGCCGTTACGCGACCTTCTGGCAGGCGCCGATCCGCTATCACGGTAATGTGTGGACGATCAACCCACTGATGCGCATTCTGCACGCCTATTCGTCCGCGTGGGAACTGGCGTATCTGGCGGCGCCGTGGTGGCAGGCGCTCCCCATGTCGTCATACTCCATGAGCCTGCGCCTGCTCGACAGCATCGGCTATTGGGACGCGGACGTGATCGCCGACGAGTGGCATATGTACATCAAGTCGTATTTCCAGCGCGACGGCGACATCCGCTTGCAGCCCATCCTGCTGCCCTTCTACGCCAGCGCCACAACCGGCGACACGCTGCTGCAGGCGATCAAGGAGCGTTATTTGCAGACGCTACGTCATGCCTGGGGCGCGAAGGAGATCGGTTATACCATCTCGCAGATGGCTGAGAACCCGCATATCTCGTTCCTGGGCGGGTTCAATCTGCTCTTCCGCGTCGCGCATGACAACTTGCTGGCGGGCTTCGGCTGGATCGTGATGATGTTCGGCGCGCAGTTCCCGATGATCTTTCATCCGGAGGTTGTGCGCGCCAATCTGCTGAGCGCGCCGTTCTTGTTGCTGCAAATCTCGGCCACCATTGTGTCGATTCTGACAATCGTCTTCTGGGTGCTGGACCTGCGGATTCGCCCGCCGCGTCCGGCGCCGTGGACATGGGGAGAGAGACTTTACGAGCTGGCAAGCCTGCCACTGCTCGCCGTGATGACTCTGTTCTGTGTCGCGATGCCCGTGCTTCATTCGCAGACTCGTTTGATGCTGGGCATTCCGCTCCAGTTCCGAGTTGCGGCCAAGCGGTAGCCGACCCAGCCAACCGACAGCGCAATTCAGAGCGTGGAGCATAACACACTCCACGCTCTTTCATTCAGCAGGGATATTGAGTCCAACACATCCGTCACAGCCGTCTGACAGGAGGAACGCTTATGGCTCGCATCACCATGAAATTCGGAGGGACCTCTGTCGGCAATGCCGAAGCCTTGCGGCACGCGGCGACTATTGTCCGACAGACCGTTGACGATGGCCATCAGGTGATCGTTGTCACTTCGGCGATGGGCGGCGTGACGAACCTGCTGATAGAAGGCGCGCGCACCGCGTCGGAAGGGGATGGCGCGCGCCACACCGCGATCGCGCAGATGCTCCGCGCCAAACACCAGGCGGTGATCGACGAACTGGTAACCGATGCGCATGAGCGACAATCGCTCAGCGACATGATCAACGGGCAAATTGACCAGTTCTCGACCTTCTGCACGGGGATGTTCGTCCTTCGCGAAGCGTCGGACAAGGCGATGGCGGCGGTAAGCGGGCTAGGCGAGCGGATGTGCGCGCCACTGCTCGCCGCGCTGCTGCGGCAGGAAGGGCTCGCCAGCCAGCCGCTCGACGCGTGCGCCCTGCTGATCACCGACGACGAATATCTAAATGCCAACGTGCTCCAGGCTGAGTCCGAGCCGCGCGTACGGCAGGGGGTGTTACCGCTGTTGGAGCGCAAGATTGTGCCCGTGCTGACCGGGTTCGTCGGCGCGACGCGGCAAGGCGTCGTGACCACGCTCGGACGCAGCGGCAGCGACTACAGCGCGGCGATTTTCGGCGCCTATCTGCAGAGCGACGAAGTCTGGATCTGGACCGACGTGGATGGCGTGTTAACGGCTGACCCGCGCATGGTCGATCAGGCGCGCACCATCCCGGTCATCTCCTACGCGGAGGTCGGCGAGATGGCCTACTTTGGCGCAAAAGTGCTCCATTCTAAGACCGTGCAACCGCTCGTCGAGCGCAATATCCCGCTGCGCGTGAAGAACACGTTCAACCCAACCCTTCCCGGCACGCTTATCACCAATGAGGCTAACGCCACGCCCGGCACGGTCAAGGCTGTCACCGCCATCCGCGATGTCAGCCTGATCACAGTTGCCGGGCGTGGCATGATTGGCGTCCCCGGAATTGCCGCCCGCACTTTCATGGCTGTCGCCAAGCAGCACGCCAACGTCCTGATGATCACGCAGTCGTCCAGCGAGCAGAGCATCTGCTTCGTCGTGCCTGAAGCCAAGAGCCGCGCCGTGGTCAAAGCTATCGAAGATGAGCTGTCGTACGAGTTTGGCCGCCAGGACATCGACCGCGCCTGGGCCGACGACGACGTGGTCATCATTACCGTCGTTGGCGCCGGGATGCGTCGCCAGTCTGGCGTCGCCGCGCGTGTGTTCGGCGCGTTGGGCGAGCGCGAGGTGAACATTATCGCCATCGCGCAAGGCACCAGCGACCACTGCCTGTCGATGGTCGTCCAGGCCAATGACACCGAGGCCGCGGTCACGCAGATTCACAAGCTGGTCGTGTTGAATGGGCGCGGACAGCCTGCCGCCCCGCCCGTCGCCAGCGCCAACGGTCAGTCCGCTGCGCAGCCAGCAGCAGAAAGGAACATCTCCCATGAATCCACCGCTTGATGTCGCTATCCTTGGGGCAACTGGCGCGGTCGGCCAGCGCTTCATTCAGCTTCTGGATGGCCACCCCTGGTTCCGCGTGCGGGAACTGGTCGCCAGCGATCGCAGCGCGGGCCAGCGCTATGGCGATGTGGTGCGCTGGGTGCTGCCGGGCAATCCCCCGCCAGGCATTGAAGACACGACGGTGCTGCCGCTGGACAGCGCGCTCGATTCGCCGCTGGTGTTCTCGGCGCTGCCCGGCGACATCGCGCAGTCGGTCGAGTGGCGGCTGGCAGAAGCGGGCCACATGATCTGCTCAAATGCCAGCGCGTACCGGATGCACGAGCACGTCCCGATCCTGCTGCCAGAGATCAACGCGGCGCATGCCGGTCTGATCGACGTACAACGCCAGGTCTACGGCTGGAGCGGCGGGTTGGCGACCAACTCGAACTGCACCACCGCGCCGATCGCGATGTCGCTCGCGCCGCTGCGGCAGTTCGGGATCGAAGCGGTGCAGGTGGTCAGCATGCAAGCGATCAGCGGCGGCGGCTATCCGGGCGTCCCGGCGCTGGACATCACCGACAACGTGATCCCGTTCATCAACGGCGAGGAGCCAAAGCTCGAAATGGAGCCGCGCAAGATGCTTGGCGCGCTGCAAGACGGCGTGATCGTCCTGCTCGATTGCGTGATGAGCGCAACCTGCACGCGCGTCCCGGTCATTGACGGGCATCTGGTCAGCATTAGCGTGCGCTTTCGCGAGCCGGTGAGCGAGAACGATCTGCGCGCGGCGTGGAACGCGTTTCGCGGGCCGGAGCCAGTTCCCGACTTGCCGAGCGCGCCCGAGCAGCCGGTCGTCTTCCGCACGCAGCCCGATCGCCCGCAGCCCCGGCGCGACCGTGACACCGGCGGCGGGATGGCAGCGGTCGTCGGGCGGCTGCGCCCCGATCCAGTCATCGGCGGGTGGAAATTCCTCGCGCTGGCGCACAACACCGTGCGCGGCGCGGCGGGCTGCTCTATCCTGAATGCGGAGTTGCTGGCCGCCTGCGGTTATCTATCGTAACCGTCCAGCGTCCCGAACATCGCGTCCGGCGATAGCGCATCCCACGCAGCAGGGAGCGCTGCCGCCGGCACGACGATCAGGTGCGCCGCGCATGTGCAATCTGACGCGCCAAAACGCGGCCACGCGATCGTCGCGCCGGGGAGCGTTCGCAACGCCGCCGACCATGTGCACTCCAATCGCTCGCGCCCGATCCGCAGCCACACCGCGCGGATGGGCGTGTGGGTGGTCAGCCAGTCGATATGCCAGCGAGTGGGCGTGTCCGCACGCAGGTGGCGTCCAACCCGGGCCCGCAGCCCGCCGGGGCCGAGCGCGCTGCCCACATAGCCGTACAGGCCGGATTGCAACGTCCGCTCGCCAAGTCGCCCGACCGTCACGCACAGGGGCGCGTCCAGGCGCAGCCACACACAGTACGTGCCTGCCTCACGCGGCAGTTGTCCCGCGTCCAGTCGCTCGCTCATATCTCGCTCCGATCCACGCTGCGCGCTGGCCGTTTCCAAACCGGCGCTGTGTTGCGGCTTCTGCTCCGCATGGTATTATTCACTTGGTCGCTTCATTCGTGTAAATTGACCTCGCTGAGCGTGACGAACGACCATTGTCGATTCCGGTATTCGCGCGCGAATATGGAGTAGCAACCCTACTTATTCGCCGCGCGCCAGTGTGAAAGAGAGCAAAAGCAATGTTGTACGATATCACAAAGATTGAGGAACACCTCGGAGCAGAAGCTGAATCGCTGCTGACATACGAGGCAACCAAAATTCCGAAGAGTATGCTGCATATCCCCGGCCCAGACTGGGTGGATCGCATCTTTGCGCAGTCGGACCGTCCGATCCCCGTGCTGCGCAGCTTGCAGGCGATGTTTGGGCATGGTCGTCTCGCGAACACCGGCTACCTGTCGATCCTGCCGGTTGACCAGGGTATCGAGCACACCGCGGGCGCGTCGTTTGGGCCGAACCCGAATTACTTCGATCCAGAGAAGATCATCGAGCTGGCCATAGAAGGCGGCTGCAACGCGGTCGCGACGACGTATGGCGTGCTCGGCGCGGTCGCCCGCAAGTACGCGCACAAGATTCCGTTCATCCTTAAATTCAACCACAATGAACTGCTGACCTATCCGAACAAGCACGACCAGGTCTTCTTTGCGCAAGTCGAGCAGGCGTGGGATATGGGCTGCGTCGCGGTGGGCGCGACGATCTACTTCGGCTCAGAAGAGTCCAGCCGCCAAATCATCGAAGTCAGCGAGGCATTCGCGCGCGCGCATGAACTGGGTATGGCGACGATCCTCTGGTGCTACACCCGCAACAGCGGTTTCAAGCAGGATGGGACGGACTTCCACACCGCTGCTGACCTCACCGGCCAGGCGAACCACCTCGGCGCCACCATCGAGGCGGATATCCTGAAGCAGAAGCTGCCCGAGACAAACGCACCGGGCTTCAAGACGCTCAACTTCGGCAAGTTCAACGACAAGATGTACGCGCTCTCCAGCGACCACCCGATCGACATGACCCGCTACCAGGTCGCGAACGGCTACATGGGTCGCATCGGCCTGATCAACAGTGGCGGCGCGTCGAGCGGTAAGGGCGACCTGGGCGAAGCCATCCGTACCGCGGTCATCAACAAGCGCGCGGGCGGCATGGGCCTGATCAGCGGCCGCAAGGCCTTCCAGCGCCCAATGGACGAGGGCGCCGATTTGCTGCACGCTATCCAGGACGTGTACCTCAGCCCAGAAATCACGATCGCTTAGCGCTGCCTGGACACGTATCCGGCCAGGGGCAGCTCATAGCGCGCTGCCCCTGTTTTGTTGTGAGGAGATTCTATGAGTGCATTCTCGGTGGACCTCAGCGGCAAAGCCGCGCTCGTGACGGGTGCAGGTGAGGGTGTCGCCCGTGCGATCGCGCTGGCGCTGGCGCGCGCGGGCGCGGCGGTGTGCGTCAACGACCTGAACCCCGATCGCGCTGACACTGTGGTCGAAGAGATCGAGCGCGAAGGCGGGCGGGCGTTCGCGTGGGTGGCGGATGTCTCAAACCGCTTTCAGGCGGCAGGGACAATCGAAACGCTGCGCGATGAGTTCGGCGGGCTGCACGTCGTTGTCAACGGAGCGGGGACTGAGCGCCCCGCCCCCTTCCTGACGATTGACGAATACGACTGGCGGCGCGTGCTGGAGATCA
>CAZVCM010000060.1:4714-18200 GCA_964626105.1 uncultured Thermoflexus sp. | reverse complement strand
GTTTTACTGGCCCTGATGACGACCTACCTACCCTCGTCGGCAGCCGAACCAGAGCCGCCAGCACAAGTTGCGCCCGCGCAGACAAACATCGGTTATGTCGGGCCTTCATATGGCACCAGCGGAAACTCGACCCCTACAGGCGAGAAACCAGAAAGCAAGCTGTGGTGGCATGATGGCCGGTGGTGGGCGGTGATGTACAACGGCTCCGCGGCCGAATATCGCATCTACTGGCTCAACCTCTCGAACCAAACCTGGAACGATACCGGCTTTGCCACAGGGAACAGGGGCAACGACAAAGTCGATGTTCTGTGGAGCCAAAGCAGTCAGAAGCTCTACATGGTGTCACACGTGTTTTCGACCAGCGCCTCGCCATCGGGTGCTGCACCTCAGCTTTTCCGCTATAGCTATAACTCGGGCAGCAAGACGTACTCGCTCGATGCTGGCTTCCCGGTCGATGTGGGCGTTGGGCGAATGGAAGCGCTTGTCATCGATCAGGACTCAACTGGGCGCTTGTGGATCGCGTACGTTCAGGACCGCTATCCGACGGTTGCCCACAGCACAACCAATGACCAGACTTGGTCAGCGCCGTTCCGGGTTCCGGGCGCAGCGCAAACCAATAGCGACGACATTGCCTCAGTGATCGCATTTGGCGGCAATAAGATCGGCGTCGTCTGGAGCAACCAGAACGCGGACGCTTATCATCTGGCCATTCACAACGATGGCGCCCCGGTAAACCAGTGGACCATCGAAACCGCGATCCAGGGTAACAACCTGGTCGATGATCATATCAACCTCGCAACTGACAACGCGGGCCGCATCTACATCGCCGGGAAGACGAGCCTGACAGGGAATAACCCTCTGGTTGTGCTCGATGTCCGCAGCGCTACCGGAACCTGGGCACGCTCGGTTTACGGGATGGACGACGACGGTCATACGCGCCCGATTGTGGTCGTCGACAGCCAGAACCAGCAAGTCCACATGTTCGCAACCTCACCGGAGTCCGGCGGCTCAATTTATCACAAGTCCGCCGCGATGGGGAACAATCCCAGCTTCCCCTCTGGTAAAGGTACGGTTTTCGCCCAGCCGGCATCCGGCGCGCTGAATAATCCGACTTCGACCAAGCAGCAGGTCAACAGCACGACCGGCCTGGTGATGCTTGCCAGCAACAATCCAACCGACACGTATCATCACAACTACATACCGCTGGGTGGTGGCCCGCCGCCAACGACCACGACGCCGACGGTGACGGCGACCACGCCGGTGCCGACGACGACAACACCGACGGCAACCACGACGACGCCGACGGTGACGGCGACCACGCCGGTCCCAACCACGACGACACCGACAACGACACCACCGCCTGGCGGGCAGATCGTCCTCTCGCCGGTGGCTGACACGCATGTCAAGACCGACCGTGCTACCTCGAACTATGGCTCGGAGCCTTACGTGCGCGTCCGCCAGACCGCTTCGGTGGACTACGACAGCTACTTCAAGTTCAACGTCAGTGGAACCGGTGGGCAGGTCAGCGCCGCAGTGCTGCGGCTCTACTCCTACGACGGTGGGCCAGATGGCGGCACGCTGTACCAGGCGTCGAACAACTATCTGAGCTCGTCCACACCCTGGACCGAGAGCGGCTTGACCTGGAACAATGCACCCGGCCCGATGGGCTCTGCGCTTGACAGCGCGGGGAACGTGAACGATGGCAGCTGGGTCGAGCTAAACGTGACCAGCGCCATCACGGGCGACGGCACCTACAGCTTCCTGCTAACCAACAACGACGGCAACAGCGTCTTCTACTACTCGAAGGAAGCGGCCAACTTCCATCCCGAGTTGGTCATCTATACGTCTGGCTCTGGCACGCCGACGGTGACCGCGACTACGCCGGTTCCGACGACCACGACGCCGACGGCCACAACGACGACACCGACGGCAACCACGACGACGCCGACGGTGACGGCGACCACGCCGGTCCCAACCACGACGACACCGACAACGACACCACCGCCTGGCGGGCAGATCGTCCTCTCGCCGGTGGCTGACACGCATGTCAAGACCGACCGTGCTACCTCGAACTATGGCTCGGAGCCTTACGTGCGCGTCCGCCAGACCGCTTCGGTGGACTACGACAGCTACTTCAAGTTCAACGTCAGTGGAACCGGTGGGCAGGTCAGCGCCGCAGTGCTGCGGCTCTACTCCTACGACGGTGGGCCAGATGGCGGCACGCTGTACCAGGCGTCGAACAACTATCTGAGCTCGTCCACACCCTGGACCGAGAGCGGCTTGACCTGGAACAATGCACCCGGCCCGATGGGCTCTGCGCTTGACAGCGCGGGGAACGTGAACGATGGCAGCTGGGTCGAGCTAAACGTGACCAGCGCCATCACGGGCGACGGCACCTACAGCTTCCTGCTAACCAACAACGACGGCAACAGCGTCTTCTACTACTCGAAGGAAGCGAACAGCCTCCGTCCAGAACTGGTGATCTACACATCCGGCGGCCCGGCACCATCTGCGACCACGCCGGTTCCGACCACAACCACGCCAACCGTCACGGCGACGACGACCACGCCGACCGCTACAACGACCACAACGGTCACACCGACGACGACCACGACACCTATACCCGGTGGGCAGTTGGTCCTTCCGCCGATCGCGGACACGCATGTGAAAACTGAGCGTCCGACGTCGAACTATGGCTCGGAACCGTACATTCGCGTGCGCCTGACCGCAACCCGAGACTATGATAGCTATCTGAAGTTCAATGTCAGCGGGACCGGCGGGCAGGTCTCTAGCGCGACGCTGTGGCTCTACGCCTACGATGGTGGGGCCGATGGTGGCACGCTGCATGTCGCCTCCAACAACTACCTGAACTCGACCACGCCCTGGACCGAGAGCGGCCTGACCTGGGACAACGCCCCCGGAATGGGCACTCTGCTTGACAGCGCGGGCAGCGTGGCCGACGACTCGTGGGTTGCGTTTGATGTAACCTCGGCAATCACTGGCGACGGCACCTACAGCTTCGGC
Source organism: uncultured Thermoflexus sp. (assembly GCA_964626105.1). Classification (GTDB taxonomy): domain Bacteria; phylum Chloroflexota; class Anaerolineae; order Aggregatilineales; family Aggregatilineaceae; genus DYGX01. The sequence continues at coordinate 15,176 of CAZVCM010000060.1, read as the reverse complement.
CTGAGCAACCAGGATGGAACGAGCGTCTTCTACTACTCGAAGGAAGCAGCGAACTTCCAGCCGAGGCTGGAGATCCAGACCGGCAGCGGCGCAGGGGTGAGCTCGTTCGGGGAACGCTCGCTGAGCCAGCCGATGGTGGAACAGAGCCACTTCGAAGTGGAAGACCCGGACGAACTAGACACGTCGCTCACGACGCCGACTCCGGAGCCAACCCAAACGGCAACAGAAGTGACGCCCGAGCCGACCGAAGCGCCAACGGAAGCGACCACTGAGCCGGTCGTGACCACCGAGCCAACCGATGAAACGTCCGCATCGCTGATCTACAGCCTGCCCTACGCAGACGCCTTCGCGAGCGGAGACAGTTGGAACGGTTCCGGCGCGTGGCAGTTCGACCCGGCAGCGGGCCTGAACAGCAGCGGCTGGTTTGCCAACAGCGCACAGCGCGGGCAGAACAGCACGCTCACGCTCGACGGCCAGATCGACCTGACCACGGTGTTGTCGCCCACCCTGACCTTCTGGCAGAAGGCGATCCTCACCAACGGCGATCTCCTGGTTGTGGAAGCCAGCGCTGACGGTGGCCAGACGTGGATCCCGCTCTCTGAGGAGCCCGGGACGATCAGCGAATGGACGCAGCGCAACGTCGACCTGTCGGCGGTGAGCGGCCAATTGATCACTCTGCGCTTCCGGCTGGACACCACGGGTGATCTGCCCGAAGGCACAACCTCAGTGGGTCTGTGGCTGGACGATGTGGCGGCCACGCTAGTCGAGCCAGCTCCGGCTCCCACGGACGAGCCTGCGCCAGCGACCGAGACGCCGGTCACCGAACAACCGCCGGTGAATGAGGAGCCGACTGAAACGCCAACGGAGATTGTTCCGACTGAGATCACACCGACCGAAGAAACATCGACGGATGAGCCTCCTGCGCAGGAGCCAACCGCCCCGTCCAGCATCCTGCTGATCGTGGAGTCGGATGACCCGGCAGTCGTCGCCAGCGGCCTGTGGACCGCGCACAATACCGGCGACGCCAGCGGCGGCGGCTACATCTTCAGCGAAGGTAATCAGACCGACACCCTGACGCTGGGCTTCACTGGCACGCAAGTGGACGTGATCTTCGTCACTCACCCGGCGCTGGGTAGCTTCGCAGTCGAGGTTGATGGCGTGCCGCTCCAGATCGTGAGCAGCACGGGCGACACAGCCTTTGGCGCTCGCACCAGTATCACCGGGCTGGCAGATGGCGCGCACATGCTGCGCATCGTCCCAACAGAGGGGACCATCGCGATCGACGCGTTTGTCGTCGCAGGTCTCGCTCCAGCGGAGCCACAGGCTCAGCCACCGGTGGTCGATCCAGGGCTGGAACCGACAGCGGAACCCACAGTGGTGGTGCCGCCAGCCGATCCGACTGTAGAACCGACCGAAGGACCTGCTGCCCCGCCGCAGCCAGAAGTGATCGTGCCGACCATGACGCCGACCGCGGCACCGCAGCCTGTGCTCCTGCCCTACTTCGACAGCTTCGAGGTCGAGCAGACATGGCTCGCGGAGGGTAGTTGGCTCTACGCGCTGAATGGCGGGTACACCGGCAATGGCTGGAACGCCAGCGCCAACGAGCGCGGGCAGATCAGCACGCTGACGCTTGTCCACCCGTTGGACCTGCGCGCCGCGCAAGCACCCCAACTCGCCTTCTGGCAGGCTGCGGACCTGCAAGGCGACGAGATCTTCAGCGTGGAAGTCTCCGTTGATGGCGGCCTGAGCTGGCTGCCCATCGACCTCCAGCCGGGCTGGAAGGGCGTCTGGACGCAGCGCACCGTGGACCTGACCGGGTTCCGCGGGACGGTCGTCAACCTGCGCTTCGTCCTGATCGCCGGACCGTCCAACCAGAACAGTGCGAACCGGGCCAGCACGATCAGTATCGACGACGTGGCCGTGCAGGAAGTGATCCTGCCGACCGCAACGCCGCTGCCGACAGTGGTCCCAACGACGATCCCGACGATGGCTCCGACGACGATCCCGACCGAAGTTCCAACGATGGAAGTGGTAATCACACCTGAGGTGGTCGTGCCAGACCCGGCAACACCCACGCTGGATCCAACGCAACCTCCGACGGAGCCGCCGATCGAGGAGCCAACGCCTGAGCCAACGCTGCCTCCGACTGAGGAGCCAGCGCGCATCGAGGAACCATCCGAGGAGGGCGCGGAGTAACACCTTCCGCAAGCAGACATATAGCAGGCCCGGAGATGATCCGGGCCTGTTCTTTTCCGTACCGTGCTTCTCTAAAAGCGCCTATGGGCGGCGGGGATGGACGAGGGTCACCGGGCAGCGCAGATTCTTGACCACCTTCTGCGCTACGCTACCCATCAGCAAGCGGGAAAGACCGGTCCGCCCGTGCGTGGACATGACCACCATGCTCACACCCACTTCAGATTCGACAAAGTCAACGATAGCCTGTGCGGGGTTGTTGCTGCGGATGATGTGCTCGCGGGCGCGGATTCCCTCTTGCCGCAACGTGTTGCGCATCGCGATCAGGATCTCCCGCATTTCCTCATAGGGGCGGTCAGCGGCTTCCTGCTGGCCCGCCAGCGCCAGTTGGTCCGCGTAATCGCTGGCAGGCGACTGGAAGATATGCAACAGAATGATCTCCGCGTCAAAGGCTCGTGCGATCTCCTGCGCCTGCGGGATCGCGCTCTCGGACCAGCTCGAACCGTCCAGCGGCACAACGATCTTGTACGTGGTGGGGCGAACCAGCAACAGCGGCACGGGCAAGCTGTTCAGCGCGCTCTCAACATCCGGGCCGAAGACCCAGCGCAACATCCCCGCCCATCCCTGCGTAGACATCACCACCAACTGCACGTTCTCGGCCTCGACCAATCGCTCTAGCGCGGCACGCGGCTCATCCCCATCAATCACACGCGTTTCGATGTCGAGGTTCTCGCCACGAAGCTGCTGGCGCAGCGTGCTCAGGCGAGCCTGCGCTTCCTGGCAGGTTACCTGTTCTGCCGCCAGCGGAAGCCCCGATGCCTCAGCGTCAATCACATCGGCCAGACAGACGAGTAGCAGACGCGCGTGGTACGCTCGCGCCAGGTTGACGGCGTGCCCAATGGCGTATTCAGCGACATCCGAGCCGTCTAGCGGGACCAGGATAGTCTGATAAGCAGGCGTTGGAATCCGCATCCAGTCCGCCCCCGCGCTAGAGGATTTGAGACAGGAACAGCTTGGTGCGGTCGTGTTGGGGGTCGTTGAAGAAATGCTCTGGCGGCCCCATCTCGACAATCCGCCCCTCGTCGAAGAAGACGATGCGGTCGGCCACTTCGCGCGCGAACCCCATCTCATGTGTGACGACCAACATCGTCATGCCACTCTGCGCAAGCTCCTTCATCACGTCGAGCACTTCCTTGATCATCTCCGGGTCCAGCGCCGAGGTGGGCTCGTCGAACAGCATGATCTTAGGCTGCATCGCCAGCGCGCGCGCAATCGCCACACGCTGCTGCTGCCCGCCAGAGAGCTGGCCCGGATATTTGCGTGCCTGCTCTGGGATGCCCACTCGATCCAGCAACTGCAGCGCGATCTGGTCAGCGCCATGGCGCGGCTGCCGCCGAACGTAGCGCGGCGCCAGGGTGATATTTTGTTGCACGGTCAGGTGCGGAAACAGGTTGAACTGCTGGAACACCATTCCGATTTCGCTGCGAATTGCGGCGATGTTGCGCACATCGTGGCTCAACTCGATGCCGTCCACGATGATCTGGCCTTCCTGGTGTTCTTCGAGCCGGTTGATGCAGCGGATAAAGGTCGATTTGCCCGACCCAGACGGGCCAATAATCACGACCACTTCTTGCGGCATCACTTCTATGTCGATGTCTTTCAAGACGTGGAAGCTGCCAAACCACTTATTCACGCCGTGGCAAATAATAATCGGCTCTCGAGAGTTGTTGTTCGTCGTCACGCGGACTTCCTCTTTCTGCATCGTCATCGCCGGACACTCCCCGCCCCGGACGTTTCCAACCGGCGGCTGACATCGGACATCGCATAGCTGATCACGAAGTAGATGATCGCGATGAAGATATACGCCTCGCGCTGGTAGGGACGGTACACCGGCTGTCCAGAGACTATTGTATCCACAATGCCGACTAATTCGAACAGCCCGACCACTGCCACCAGCGATGTATCCTTAAACAGGCTGATGAACTGCCCGACAATCGCCGGGATGACAGCGCGTAGCGCCTGCGGTAGCACAATTAGCGACGTAGTCAGGAAGGGATTCATGCCCAGCGCGCGCGCCGCCTCAAGCTGGCCGTGCGGGACGATCTGCAGGCCGCCGCGCACGTTCTCTGCGAGGTACGCCGCGCTGAACAGCGTCAGCCCGATCATCATGCGCACCGTAAGGTCAATGTCTGACAATTCTGACCAGAAGAACGGCACAATCAGCTTCGCCATGAAGAGAATTGTGATCAGCGGCACGCCCCGAATCACTTCGATGAGCAGCGTGCATGTCCACTTGATGACCGGCAGGTCGCTGCGCCGCCCTAGCGCCAGCGCCACACCCAGCGGGAACGACGCCGTGATCCCGACAAACGTCAGCAGGATCGTGAGCAGCAGCCCGCCCCACACTGACGACGGGACTATCGGCAGCGTGTTGCTCCCTTGCACGCCATAGAGAATCACCAGGATCGCGGGGCCTGCGAGCGCCCATCCGGCAATGGCAGCGCGGCGCACTGCTTTTTCGTGCCGCCCCAGCAAGCCGATAATCCATCCGTTGGCGAACAGCGCCGTACCAATAAATGCTTCACTGGCAATCGTCTTGAAAAACGGCGCAAGTTGCAGGCTCACGAATTCACTGAAGTCCCGCGCGCCTTCAAAGCGGTGCGCCCGCTCTTCTGCGTAAATTGGGCGATCCACTTCCGGTGGCGTGCCAAACTCCGCGCCGCGCCCGGTGGTGGCGCTGTCCAGGCTCGGAAACAGGTCCACCCCTTCAATTCGCAGCCACGCATGGCCCGCGTTGTTATCACGATCTTCGTCGTCGCGCTGCACTTCGACCGCATACCACCCATCGCGCGGCAGGGTGATGCGCAGTGTGCCGCTTTCAGCGGCGGGCGTGGAGACGATTGCGGCAGGCGCACCGTCTGCGCTCAGTGGGGAGAGGCCGCTGTCCAGCACGCGGACCGCCAGCGAAAGGTTGTAGTCTGACAGGTCAAGCTGCCCCGTCGTCGCGGCGCGTGACTGCGTGGACCACGTCGTGCGAGACTGCGATTCCACGTACCCAAGCTGGCGGGTCGCTGTGTCTGCCTCGTCCGTCAGCGGGTCTAGCTCGACGCTGATCTCATCCCCCGCATTCCCCAGGAACACGAAGGTCGCCGGGCTGCGCTGCGGCTCGATCAGCAGATGCACAGTCGGCGCGGGGATGTTTGCGCCCAAGAAGGGGACAATCACCACCACGGCCAGCGCGACCAGCACCACGCCCCACACACTGCGCGCTACCCGTCCCCAGATGCCAAGCCCCAGCCCCGTGAGGAGCACAAGCAGCGCGGCGGTCAACTCCACGCGCCAGATCTCCGCGCGCGGGTATAAGCCACTCGAAATCAGCCGCAGGTTATTGGTCACAACTGACCACTGCGCATTCGTGATCGCCCAGATGATAAACGCCACGATGAACCAGATTATAAGCGCGCCGGTGAGCAGGGTGGCGACGGTATTGAGGCGGCTGCTGAACAGGTTCTCGCGCAGCCAACCGAGCACGCCGACGCTCGTCGCCGGGGGTCGCCGGGTGGCTGGTGGCTCAGAGGGCGCGACGTAAATCTGTCGTTCGAGGTCTGGCGCGCGCATATCAGCGGCTCCTCAGACGCATGAAGCTGTTGACACCGTTCATGATGGCGGAGATAACCAGGCTCATAGCGAGGTAAATCGCCATCATCACCACGAATACCGCGACCGCCTGCCCTGTCTGGTTGGAGATCACATTCGCGACGTTGTACACATCGAAGAAGCCGATCGCGATGCCGAGACTGGAGTTCTTGGCGAGGTTAAGATATTGGTTGCCTAGCGGTGGGATGATCAGGCGCAGCGCCTGGGGCAGTACGATCAGCCGGAGCGTCTGCCCGCCGCTGAACCCCTGCGCGCGCGCCGCCTCGATCTGCCCGTACGGGACCGACTGGATCCCGGCGCGCACAATGTCCGCGATAAATGCAGCGGTGTAGAGGATCAACCCCAGCGTCAGCGCGGTGTATTCGGCAGACAGGCGATCGCCTCCGGCGAAGTTAAACGTCCCAAGCTGCGGATAATCCACCCAGAACGGCCCGCCGGACACCAGCCAACCAAGCGCGCTGAATCCCAGGAACGCCGGGAGAAACCAATAGAGCGTGCGTGCGGGTTGCCCGGTACGGTCCTGCACGCGGAGCCGCCAGATCCACAATCCAATCCCGACTGCCATCCCCAGCGCGACGGCGCCATAGAAGATCGGCGCGGTTTCCGTCCCCTGGACGAGCGGGAAATTGATCGCGCGCCGGTTGATATAGATCGAGCCGGGCAATGTGTACGAGTCTGCCAGGTTCTCCGGCAGTGCGAGCCGCATCCCCCGGTAAATAAAATAGAGCTGGACCAGCAGCGGTGTGTTCCGGAACAACTCGATATAGCCAACCGAGACCGCGCGCAGCAGGAAGTTCGCCGACAAACGCCCGATCCCGACAAAGACGCCGAGCACGGTCGCGCCCGCCAACCCGACGATCACGACTCGCAGCGTGTTCTTCAACCCTGCCATGAGCGCGTCCCAGTTGGACGACTCGCCGGGCCGGAAGTCCATTTGCCCCTCGGAGATCTGCGTCCCAAAGGTGCGCGTCAGCACGCCGAAGTTGATCGCCAGATTACTTTGACGCAAGCCGGTGACAAGGTTGTTGAGCAGGATGTAACTGACGATCACCACCGCGATCAGAAACGCGATCTGCGCCATTACTTGCAGCACGCGGATATCACGCCAGAGCGGTACGGGTTGGTGTGCGGAGCGATCGAACGCCGAGGATCTCTCGGTCATGGTGCAGCCCCATGATGCTATCGTGCGCGCAACTTACATATTTGCAGGCTATTCAGTTTACGGAAGGAGAGAACTCCGGGAGGTACGCGCGCACCCCCCGGAAGTGAATCGCTAGCGGTTCAGGCGTCTAGCGCCACGGAGGCGGATAATGCAGGCCGCCGTCAGTCCACAGACGGTTCAGACCGCGCGACAGGCCAAGCGACGTATCCGGGCCCAGGTTGCGATCGAAGATCTCGCCATAGTTGCCAACCGCGCGGATGACGTTCACCACGAAGTCATTGTCGAGGCCGATCAGCGAGCCACTGGGGTTGTCCTCACCCTGCCCGAGGAAGCGCGCGATCTCGGCGCTGTCGGTGGAGAGGAACTCGTCCACATTATCCTGGGTGATGCCGAATTCTTCCGCCTGGATCACTGCAAAAACGGTCCAGTTCACCACATCGCCCCACGCGGAGTCATTCGCGAGGTACGCCGGGCCGAGCGGTTCCTTCGAGATCACTTCTTCGAGAATGACGATCGAGCCGGGATCCGCCCCCTGCGAGCGCAAGCCCGCGAGCTGGCTCTGGTCCGAGGTCAGCACGTCACAGCGCCCCTCTTCGAAGGCCGCGCTGGTCTCGCTCGACTGCTCGAACGGCACCAGCTCGTAGCTCAGGCCACGGCTCTCCATCGCCTCGGTGATGTTCAGCTCGGTGGTCGTGCCGGTCAGTGAGCAGATCGACGCACCGTCCAGGTCCTCGATCGAGGTCGCGCCCAGATCCGCGCGCACCATCAAGCCCTGGCCGTCGAAGTAAGTGGTCGGGCCGAAGTCCAGCCCCAGTTCGGCGTCACGCGAGATCGTCCACGTCGTGTTGCGCATCAGCACATCGACCTGCTGCGTCTGCACCGCCGTGAAGCGTTCCTGCGTAGTGAGCGGGATGAACTGGAGATTGTCAGCGGTTACCTCGCCAAAGAGAGCCGCCGCCAGCGCGCGGCAGAAATCGACGTCGAAGCCGCTCCACTCTCCGGTATCGGTGTCGAGGAACCCAAAGCCAGGAACCTGGCCATTTACGCCGCAGTTCAACACGCCGCGCTCGCGCACCGCATCGAGGATGCTGCCACCGTCCTGCGCCAGCGCCGGGGAGTAAGGCACCAGCGCGATGGTCAGCGCAGCTAGCAAAACGAAGGAGAGACCGAGAATCATCGATCGGCGGACAAGTCTGAACATAGTGTTCTCCTCTTCTGCTTACGTGTAAGTTGGGGTGTGATGCAAGTTGTTAGACGCTAGAGCTATTTGCCCGGAAAATCGTCTCTGAAAACCTCCCGTCGCGCAACCCAGTAACTCAAGTCTTTATAGTTTCATACAAATTGTACAATGAGCGACAAATATTTACAATAATTCAGACAATTAGCATCATTATAGAGGTAGGGGTGTGTCGCCGCATGAATGTCCGCATCCTGCTTATAGTTAACCGAGGCAGGCAGCGATCTCCAAGAAAACTGTGCAAAATAGACAAAAACAGCCGTTTGATCGGGGAACGAGGTAAAAAACAGCGCGTCCCCGAAGAGACGCGCTGCAGCAACACCCACTACGCTTGAGGTTTACGGCGCTTCCCACACGGACTCGCCGCTCAGGATACGGATCAGGTTCTCGCCAAACTCATAGCGATCGACCGGTTTGCCAAGAAAGCTGTGAAAGCCAGCCTGGCGGGCGGTGTTCATGTGGCTGATGTGCGTGGTGTAAGCCACCACCGGCACAGCGCCAAGCTCCTCATCCTCGCGCAACAAGTCGAGGACTTCGTATCCATTCATCCCTGGCATTTCGAGATCGAGGAAAATCACGTCCGGCACGGCGACCGTGCGCAGGCTGTCCCACACATCCCGCCCGTTGGCAACGCGGATGATCGAGGTGTTCACCGCAAACTGCTCAAGCAGGTTTCTCAGCACGTCAATGCTGGTCTGATCGTCTTCGATAATGAGTGCATGGATGTCTTCAAGCGACACCATCGTGAGCATACTCCTATTGCGCTGCGCGCATGACCGGCCGCCGCGTGGCTATTCGTCCAGGCGCGGCACAACCACCCTTCCCTACGATACGAACCACACCGCTTTCCCGGCAAGGATTTGCTCCAACTGTTCCGGGAAGGCCTGGCGCATGATCGGCTTGCCAATCAAGCCGTCGAACCCCGCCTTCTTCAGCGCTTCGACATCAGTGGCCATCACGCTGGCTGTCATCGCGATGATCTGGCACTTGCGATACGCTTCCTCCGCCCGCAACATCGACAACATTTCGTAGCCATCGTGCGGGCGCATCTGGATATCCAGGAAGATTACATCCGGCACGCCCGGTAGGGCGCGAACCTTATCCATGAAGTCATGATTGTCGGAAATGATCGTCAGCCTGGTGTAGCCCAGCTCCTTCTGAAGCAGCAGTCGCATCACCTCGCGGCTGAGCATATCGTCCTCGACATACAGGAGCGAGGGCTGCGCCTTCTCTTCAGCCGGGGCTTGCTCGTCCGCACCGGAATCGGGCGCTTCCGCCTGCGGGGGTTGTGGCTCCGGCAGCGCGGGCTGCGCGCCATTGCCACCTGCGACGCGTGACTGCTCCTCGGCGGGCTTGTCCACCACGCCGATGTCTTCTGCCGGCTCGCGAGATTGCTGATTGGTATCCACAATTACCGCCCTGGAACCATCTGAGCATTCGGCTCAGAGTCGGACTCATACTCTGGCGCACGGATCGGCAGCAAGATATGGAACGTGGTTCCCTCGCCAACCTCGCTGTCGAACCACATTCGCCCGCCGTGCGCTTCCACAAAGTGTCGAGCGATGGGCAGGCCAAGGCCCGTCCCTGGCGTTTCCGGCAAGTCGTGCTTGGCCTGGCGGAACGTCTCGAAGATCACTTCTCGCTGATCCTCAGGGATGCCGATCCCCGTGTCGGACACCGCGAGATAGATCGCATCGTCTTCGCGCCGCGCTGAGATACGAACAGCGCCCTCTGGCGTGAACTTAACCGCGTTCGAGATCAGGTTTAGCATGATCTGACGGATACGACGCTTATCCCCGACAATTTGTGGCAGGTCGTCTTCGATGTCCACTTGCAGATCGATCGACGTGTCCTTGACCAGACCTTTCGCCGTCGCAATCGAAGCGCCAAGTGCGGCGTTCATATCTACCTCTTCGAGGAAGAGGTCCATCATACCGACTTCGATCTTCGTCAGGTCGAGGATATCATTAATCAGACTCAGCAAGTGGTGGCTGCTGCCGATCACCTTCTGCAAGACGTCTTGCTGCTCAGAGTTGACCGACCCCAGCACGCCATCTGCGATGAAGCCGGAGAAGTTCAGGATCGCGTTGAGAGGCGTGCGCAGCTCGTGCGACATATTCGCCAGGAACTGCGACTTGACACGGCTCGCTTCCTCTGCGGCCTCACGTGACGCTTCAACCTGGGCGAACAACTGCGCGTTACGCACCGCAACG
>CAZVCM010000060.1:0-4704 GCA_964626105.1 uncultured Thermoflexus sp. | reverse complement strand
AACGGCGATCTGCTCTGCCAGCGAGTTCAGCACGCGCAAGTCTTCCTCGCCGAAGCGGTCTGGCGAGGTTGACTGCAGGTCGAAGATACCGAGCACGCGATTACCAAGCAACATCGGGATCGACAACTCAGAGCGCGTTTGCGACAGCGCGCTGAGCGACAGGTACTCCTTCGACTCGCCCACGTCGTTGACGGTCACCGGCTTGCGCGTGCGAGCGGCCAGCGCGATCACGCTCGGATCAGCGTCGTACGGGATGCGCCGCAGTTCTGGCACGTCAAGGGGCTGGCCGACGAAGTCCGCGCCCGCCGCCTGGAAAAGCTCCCGACCGTCTTCAGATGGCAGATAGACGGAGCACGCGTACAAGCCATAGTTCTTCGCGGTCAGCGCGACAACCTGCTGGAGCAGTTGTTCGATGTCCAGCACGGTGGTCACCTGCCGCGACACATCCGCCGCGATCTGCAGGTCGCGCGTGCGGGCAGAAACGCGATCTTCCAGGTTCTCAATCGACGACCGCAGGCGCTCGGTCATGCTGTTAAACACCTCAGCCAGCTCGCCGATCTCGTCGGACGATTCGATCCGCGCCCGGCGCGAAAGGTCGCCCGCGCGGATCGCCGCCGCCGCCTGCATCAGCCCGCGAATGGGCCGCGTGATGCTGGTCACCGTCAGAAAACCGGCCACGACACCGATGATAACCGAGGCGACCGCAGTGATCGTCCAGAAAACCCGGTTGCGGTTCTGCGCGTCGGCTGATTCTTCCACCGAGGCCGTCACGTCGCTGCGGATATTCGCGCTAAGCTGGTCGAGGCCATCGTTTAGACGGCGTTGGAGCGACGCCAGGTCTGTGTGGCGCAAGCTCTGGGCGCGCGCCCAGCGGCCTTCTAGCGCCACCGCGTGGATTTCTTGCACGACCTCGCCCAGGTCATCACCAAGCGCCTGCAAACTTGAGAGCACTTCAGCGTTCCGTTGGACATATCGCTGCGTCGAGCCAAGCTCCTGCCCGGCCAGCGCGTCAAGTTGCTGCTGGAAGTCGTCGAGCTGCCCCTGCCGCTCCTCGATCAAGCTGGTTTGGCGCGTCAAGAGCAGCGTGTCAAGTGTCGCCACGACATTCAGCCAGGCCACTTGCAGATTGGCAACGCTCTGGACCTGATCCACGCCGGAACGCGTCGTGTTGACAGTGTTTTCCACCGCGGTGGTGTACAGCAAGCCGGTACCCGACGCGATCAGCACCAGCAAAATCATCAGTAGGAACCCCAGCGCGGTCCGCTGGCCAATCGACAGGTTCAGGCGCATCGTGTTCTCTGCCTCCTTCGGCGCGCCGCCGCGTGCCGGCGCTCGCGCAGTGCTATTTCGTGATCAGCGCCAGGTCCACCGGCAGGGACTCAGAGATCTCCGTCCCATTCAGATAGTCCACCGCTGCTTCAACGCCCAACCGCCCCATCTCTGCCGGTTGCTGCGCAATGGTCGCCAGCAGATCGCCGCTCTCCACCGCCGCGACCGCGTCTTCAACCGCGTCAAATCCAACAAAGCGGATGTCCGCAGCGCGTCCGGCGTCTTTCGCGGCTTCGATCGCGCCGAGGATCATCTCATCGTTATGCGCGAAGACGCCGTCGATTTCCTCGTATTCTTCGAGCAACTGCGCGAAGACTGTCTTTCCCTCGTCACGATTGAAGTTGGCCGTCTGACGGACGATGACTTCGATCTCCTCAGAGGTCGCGATCGCCTCGTTGAATCCAGAGCCGCGCGCTTCCGCCGCCGACGTGCCCGGGATGCCTTCCAGCTCGATCACCTTGCCAGCCCCCCCCAGGTTCTCGGCAAGATACTCAGCGGCCATTCGCCCGCCTGCCAGGTTATCCGACGCCACGTGCGAGACGATCTCTCCGCCGCTCGCACTGCGATCGATGGTGAGCACGGGGACACTCGCTTCGTTTGCCGCTTCAATCGCGGGCACGATTGCGTCGCCGTCTACCGGGTTAATGAGGATCGCGCTGACGTTCGCGTCGATCAGCTCCTGAACCTGCGTCTTCTGCTGCTCGACATCGTCCCCGGCGTCCTTCACGACAAGCTCAACCCCTAGCCGGTCTGCCGCCGTCTGAGCCCCATCCCGCAGCGAAACAAAGAACGGGTTCTGCAGCGTGGAGACGGAGAGGCCAAGCGTTACGGTTGCGTCTTCAGTGGGCTCTGGCGTAGCGTCATCCTCGTCGTCACCGCCACACGCGGCAAGCGCCAACGCCAACACCACCAGCAGCACTAACAGCCAGTGTGGATATGTGGAATGCGCTTTCTTGGAAAACATCAGTTGGGCCTCCTGAGCCAGCAGCCTGATGCTTTTCGCTCGGCTGCACGGGAAAAACTAAGTTGCCGGAGATCCGGCGCGGACAAACACTCCATCTTGCTCATTGGACTAGAATCGCTGCAATGCGCTTTCGGCTTTGACGATCTGGTTTTCAAACGCGTTGACGAACTCAAGAAGCTTCGGCAGGTTAAATGGCTTCACCACATAAGCATTTGCACCAAGTGCGCGCGCCTGTTGGACAAGATCTGTGTTGTCATTAGCCGAGAGCATGATCAGCACGACTTCTGGCGAATGTTCGCGCAGACGCGCCGCTAGCTCAAGGCCATCGCCGTCCGGAAGTTCGACATCGAGCAGCGCCAGGTCGAACGGAGGTGGCTGCGATTTCAGCAGCGCGTCCACATCCTCGCCCAACGCCGCCTCGCAGATCTCATAGGGACGCGCGTGCAGCGCAAAGACAAGCAGCTTGCGGTTGTCTGCGTTGTCGTCCAGGATCAGCACGCGCTTAGCCATCCCATGTCTCCTGCCAAACAGCACCCCGCCGCGCGGCAACGAAAGAATGCACGGTCAGGCCCATGAGGACTTCACCATTTCTTCATACTTAATAAATGTATCTTACGCTATTCTACGAATCCTGTATAGCGCGGTCGATGAATATTTCGTGAATTTCGTATGGATCAATATCAACTGCACAATTTGTTCTAAGCTCCGCGTTGATTCAACATCGATGGCGCGGCCCGCCACAACCATGCAGGAGTATTCGATCCTTGAAGGAACTCGTTACGTACACAACCACATCAGAAGACGACGCCCGCGATCAAGATCACGTTTGCGTAAGGCGTGAACTCACCCGTGCGTGCTACAGCGCGGGCCTGCGCAGTGCGCGCCTTGAACGCATCATGCGGAATCTCCTCGATCGGGCAATCGCCTAGTGACTCACGCAGCGCCGCGTACAGGGCCGGGCTGCGCTCCGCCATCTCAGACGCGACGACCGCACCCTGCACTTCCAGCTCGCCGAGCACCGCGCGCAGCACGCTCAAAAAGCCGGGCACGCCCTCGGACACGGCCAGGTCGATCCGCTCTGGCCCCGCAGGAATCGGCAGCCCAGCATCAGCAAGCACCAGCTCATCAAAATGCCCCATACCCGCGATCACATTGGACAGCGGCTGATTCAAAAGTCCAGTCTTCTTCATATCTCTCGCTCGGGTTTCTTGCGCCGGGTGGTGAGGTGGCGATCCCCCCATCGTGGCCCCGGTCTCCGCACAGCGCACCCGCACTGGACTCACCCCGTGCAGGCGTCCAGCTTCATTATAGGGACCTCAAGCGAGCGGGCAAGTTGGGGCGTGTGGTTACTCAGGGCAACCCTGGCGCCAGAGGCGATGGCATCTCTGTACCCGAAAGCGGCCAGTTCGGCGCTGCCTCCGGCATGGGCGGCTCTTCTGGCTCGCCGGATAGGGGGAAGTGATTGAAGAAATAGCGGTTGGTCGAGCCGCTGGCGAGGATCAAAATACCGGAGGTCTCATTCACAGATTGCTTGGTCGAGGTGACATTATTGATCCGCCCATCGACCAGGTTCTGCAGCACGATGTCCCCAGAGCCGGGTGCAAAAGCGATGCGGTCCAGCCGGGACTGCTTGTGATAGATCACGCCGCCGCTTTCCGGCGCTGCCGCGAACATGTGCAAGCGCTGCTGATCTTCGTCGAGCAACACAATGGGGCGCGTGTGGCCGTCGCGTCCCGTCCCGAACGGGTGCATCGACCAGGCGCCATCGGCGTCGCGCACGTAAAGCACAGCCAGCGGGCGCTCACGTTTTTCCGATGTTTTTGAGGCGAGATAGACACGGCCTTCGCTGTCCGCTTTGAGGTTGATGTGATCGTCCACCACGTCTAATTCCGCGATGATCACCTCTTCCTGCCACGCATCTGGCGGCGTACCATCCTCGTGCACTGCGAAGTACATGGTGGACATGCGCTGATCACTCCACGCGATGCCCACGCGGTCTTCCCCAAAGCTCACAATCGCCGCGATGTCGTCCACGCTTAGCGCGCCACCGTTCGGCACCGGGAGGGGTTGCGGCTCACCCCAACTCAGGTCATCGCCGTCGCTGTGGTTGAACATCACCTGCCGGTTCTCGACAAACGCCACCCACAGGCGGCCCGTCGAGTCTTTGGCGATGGTAAGCGTTTCCGACTTGCCCCGCGTCACCGGCACCGGAAAGCCGTCATCCGGCAGGAATCGCAGGATAGACGGATCGTATCGAAAGCGATACAGATAGCCCCAGTTACTCTCGGCTGAGGTCGGCGCGGCATTGGTCGTGAAGATGTGAGACACCACGTACAAGCGCTCGCTCTCGTCATCCCACAACACATCCGCGCGCGCGCTTGCCCGGGGATCAATCGCGATTCCGGTGTCAA
>CAZVCM010000059.1:9685-18387 GCA_964626105.1 uncultured Thermoflexus sp. | reverse complement strand
TCCCCTGCACCACATCGCGAGCCTTGATGACTCGCCGCCGCACCCGGCGCGCGTCGTCTTGCGGCGCTCGTGACAGCGACGCTTCGATCCGCGCCATCCCGTGCCAGTCTGGCAGATGCGGATCGGTTTCGACGTACATCGCGATCGGCTCCGCATCGTACGCGTCGGCGAGTTGCAAGCCCACGCGCGCTGCGACGTGCGCGTTGTCGCTAACGTTTAGCGGCATCAGCACGCGCTTAACGTCTTCAAGGTCCAGGCGCCGCTGCTTCGCGCTACGAAACACAATGAGATCACAGGGCGTTGTGCGCGCCACAGACTCGACAACCGGGCCGACCACGACCTTCCCCTGCCCCGCGCTCTGGAACCCAATCACGATCAGCGAGACGCCTTCATCGCGCGCCACGTCGAGGATACCGCGCGCTACCGTTGGCGCCGTGCGGGTCATCAGTTCAACTTCCGCACCTTCAGCGCGCTCTTGCTCGACGATAGCGGTCATTTCTTCGATGGCATCGTCATCGTCTTCGGTGTCGCCAAGCGTGACGTATAACGCAATAACGCGCCCTTCCTCGGGATCGGCCAGGCTCCACGCCAGATTAAGTAAGCCTGGCGCCGTATTCGGGTTCGAAACCGGCACCAGCACGAGCCGCGCGCGATGGGATGATTCGTCCGACGAGTTTTCTGGCATATCCCAATTCTCCGTATGACCCATCTGTGGATTGTATAATTTTGGCAGATCGGCGCAATTCTCTGTGATCGCTGCGAATCAGACAAAGGTAAGATGGCGAAGAACCGCCAATCCGCCTATGATGTGACCGGCGTACAATCGCGAAAGGCATGGCGATGAACTCACCGACGGACTCGATTTGGAACCGCCTCGCACAACTGCTCGGGCTCAGCAAACCTGCCCGCAAAGAAACGCTCCCCGCCCCGGCGGCGCTTCTGGCGAGCGCCTACGGCGTCCGTGCGATGGGCGCTGAAGCGCAGCCCAACGCCCGTCCCTGGCGCGCTGATGAACTGGCGATGTTGAGCGACGTCCTCGAGCTACTCGGGCCGCGCTTCTACGGGCCATTTCTTGAACACCCGCTGCATGTCTGGATTGATCAGACACAGGGTGCGGGCGGCTTTGGCCATGGCTGGCTGCGTATCGGCGATCCTGGCAATGATGTGTCGGTGCTCTATCGTATATTTTTGCACGAAGCGACCCACGCATCGAATGAGTATCGCGACTGGCCCTACGAAAAGCAGTTTTGCACCCGCCCAGGCCTCGACTGGCGGATGATCGATGGCGAATGGCGCCACCCGCGCCAGCAAGGGCGCCTGCAGCGCCCCGGCCCCTGGGAATCGCTGCCGGTGGATTCGCGCGATGTCAGCACCAATCCCGGCGAGGATCTGGCCGAGATGGTGCGCTATTTCGTGCATTCGGTACGGGACGAGCGCCAGTGGCTGTGGCCGCTGGATCAGTCAAAGCCGGGCATGTATCTGTGGGACACATCGCCTACGCGGTTTATCTTCGTGCGTGACTACTTCCTCGCAATCGGCGCCGATCACCCCTGGTATCGTCGCCTGGACGACGAAACCGAAGAGCGCGTGCGCGGTGACCTGTTTGAGTAGTCAACTATGCGCGAACTTGCCTACATCGCCATCGCCGACGACGGCTATCTGACGCTCTATTGGGGCGACGGCACCGAGCCACACAAAACCCCGCTGGCACGCGGTGCGTACGTGCGGAGCGGGGTTCCTTCGGTGGACGACATCGAAGCGCTGCGCGAATGGGCGTGGGAACAGGGGTACGAGGTCATCACCCCCGCCTATGATCTGGAAGCGCCGCCAATCCCCCTGGAGCCAACGCAAACCGATCTGGATGAGTACGATCCCGGCGAGATCGACGCGCTGTTGGATGACCTCGATACCGCGTATTAGCGTTTCACCCTTCTAAAGGTGAAACATGATCTTGCCGCTCTCGCCGCTCATGAAAACGTGATACGCCTCGTCGAACTCTTCGAGCTTAAATTCGTGCGTCACCAGCTCGCTCAAATCGACCGCGCCAGACTCTAGCAAACCGCGCGTCTGGTACCACGTTTCCCACAGGCGGCGCCCAACAATCCCGCGCACGATCGCGCCCTTGAAGACGATGTGCTGGTTCAGGTCAAAGGTGAACGGTCCCGGTGTCAGGCCGAGTAGCGCTGCCTCACCGCCATACTTCAGCACGGTGAACCCCTGGTCGATTGCGCTCGGCGCGCCGGACATCTCCAGCAGCACATCCACGCCTTCATCGCAGGTCGCTTCCATCACCGCCGCGACGACATCAACCTCGCTAACGTTCAGCGTTAGATCGGCCCCGGCGCGCGCCGCCATCGCCAGCCGGTAATCGCTGATGTCCGTTGCGAACACCTTCCGCGCGCCCGCTGCCTTTGCAACAGCGATCGCCATGATTCCCACCGGCCCGCAGCCAGTCACCAGTACGTATTTTGCAGAGCAGTCCTGCGCCATCGCGGTGTGCACTGCGTTCCCAAAATTCTCTTCGAGCACAGCGATCCGCAGCGGCAATTCAGGTGCGTTCGGCCACACGTTCTGGGCCGGAATGGCGATGTATTCCGCAAAGCCGCCATCGCGGTCCACGCCAATGATCTGCGTGTTTTCGCAGATGTACTCGCGGCCAGTGCGGCAGTAAAAGCACTCGTTGCAGACCACATGACTTTCGAGCGAAACTGGGGCGCCAATTTGCACGCTCGTCACGTCTGGCGCCACTGCCGCGACTTCGCCGGTGATCTCATGCCCGACGATCAGCGGCGGCTTGATCCGGCCCTGGGCCCACTCGTCCCAGCGATAGATGTGCAGGTCTGTCCCGCAAATGGATGCGGCACGCACACGAACCAGCACCTCGCCATGGCCGATCTGCGGCACGGGCAACTCGACCATTTCCAGGCCGGGACCGGGCGCAGGCTTGATAACTGCTTTCATCCTCTCAGGAATTGACTGCGTCATATTGAAAGAAATCCTGTCTTGTGTAGGTAAGAAAGGCAAACACTTTGGCTTCATTGTAGCCATGACGAAATCCGCCCACAAGTGCTAACCGTCCCATCCTGGGCCGGCGGCTGGCGCAAAAAAAGCGGAGCACGAGGCTCCGCTGTCGGCAGGCAAAAAGCTGTCGCTATTCCACGACGGGTTCCGGCGCCCAGGCGTTCAGCGCCACGCCCGTCAGAGCGGGAATCGCTGCAACCGTCGCGAGGATGTTGTCGCCCGGTATCTCGTCCTGGTAGCGGAATGCGCCGCTCTCCTCTTGCAGCCCGGCCAAGTAACTCTGCGGATCGTTCCACTCCGTCAAATCTTCGTCGAGCGCGATCAGCGCCTGTGTCACAATCGCGGTCGAGCTAGCGTCGCTGGTGGTGCCGAAGTCGCTGGGGCTTTGATACGGCCAGCCAGCGTCTTCATTCTGGATACTCGCCAGATAGTCCAGTCCGCTGCTAACGGCGTCCTCAGCGTCTTCACGGGCCAGCGCCTGCAGACATAGGCCGGTCGTATTCGTGTCCGACGCCTGATCCGCCATGAAGCCCCAGCCGCCATCTTCGTTCTGCGCAGCGACCAGCGTTTCAAGCGCGCCTTCCGGCAAGGCGACGCCCGCGTTCTGCAACGCAATCACGCTCAGACAATGATCGAACATCCCCATCCCGAACACGCCGTCTTCCGCCCGCAGCGCAAGCAGATCGCTCACCACATCGCGCCCGTTGAAATTAGCCGGGTCTTCGCCGGCAGCGACCAGCGCCGTCACGATCTTGGCAAACTGTCCGGCGACGCCTTCGGCCACACCGGAGTCGAGCTGCGCGCCTAGCAGATCGAGGGTCGTCTGATCGTCGCTCGCTGTATAGTCAGCTGGGTCTTCCCCTGCCGCCACGATCGCCACAATCGCGTCCGCCGTACTGCTCAGATCACTTTCCGGCGCAAAACCGTTCGAAAAGCCGCCGTCCTCGTTCTGCACCGTCCGTAAAAAGTCAAGCGCTGCAGCAACCGTGTCGTCGGGTTCCTGCGCCAATGCGCTGCCGCCAAGCGCCAGCGTCAAAATGATCACCAACAGCCCGGAAAGAATCCGTTTCATCGTTCGTTACTCCTTCGTATCCACAAGAACTCAAAACAAAAACGCCTTCTCTGGGAAGGCGCGCAGCTTGATACAGACAGTCGCACCACCTCCAATCCGCGAGAGATGATCATCGGCGCAGTTTCAGGCGGGTATCCTGGCTTTGCCAGCGCGAAACACGCCAGCACTACAGTTGCGGGACAGCGCCGGACTTTGACCGGCTTCCCCCTAAGCGATCGCTGCATCCGGGCAGGCGATCACCTGAAACGCTGCTATTCGATTATGAGAGTGACTATACCGCGCGGGTGTCTGGCTGCCAACTACTGAAGATCATTCTGCGCAGTCGTCGCGACCACGAACGCAATCGCGTGCTCGTGCGTGTGGCTGAGGCTGACTTCCCACGACGTTAGCCCAAGCATCGCTGCCCGATCGCGCGCCGCGCCATGCAGCAGCAAACGGGGCCGTCCGTTCGCCTCGGACTCGATCTCGATGTCAACCCAGCGCACCGTCCCGATACCGCAACCGAGCGCCTTCGCTGCCGCTTCTTTCGCCGCGAACCGCACGGCCAGCCGAGCAGGCACGCCGTCGCACTGTTCGCGCTCTCGCGCGGTAAAGAAGCGCGAGTAGAACCGCTCGCCGTGACGCGCCAGCGCCCGCTCAATGCGCTCTACTTCGATCATGTCGACGCCAATTCGCAGCATCACTTAGCGCCAGTTCTCGTGGCGCAGCCGTTGACCGCGCAGCGGGTAATCTGTGCGAAACACGCCATCGGCGCCGGACATTCGGATTCCTTTCAGTGGTGATGCAACACTGGGGGTAAGTTTAGCAGGGATGCCGGTGGACGGCACCCCTGCGAAGAACCTCAAACGAGTCGGGTCGTACCGTTACGAGGACTTCTTGCCTGCGCCATTCTTGCCTGCCCCGTCGAAGCCGCGCCCGATACCACGGTACGCGAAGCCGATCTGCTCCATCCGCGCCGGATCGTACAGGTTCCGCCCGTCGATCAGCACCGGATTGCGCATCACCGACTTAATCTTCTCCATGTCGAGCTGCTTGAACTCGTTCCAGGGCGTGAGCACGATCATTGCGTCCGCCTCTTGCGCCAGCTCGTAGCTATCGCCGCACATCTCAACATAGGGCAGAATGCGCTTGGCGACATCCATCGCCACCGGGTCATAACCGCGGACATTGGCGCCGCGCTCGTGCAAGTATTCCGCGATCGTGATCGCAGGCGACTCGCGCATATCGTCGGTATCCTGCTTGAAAGCCAGCCCCAACAGCGCGATCGTCTTGTCCTTCACACCATCGAGGAGCTCGTGTACCTTGAGGATAACGAGCTTGCGCTGGTAAGCGTTGATCTCCATCACCGCCTCCAGAAGCTGCGGGTGCTTACCGTGGATCTGCGCCATATACGCCAGCGCCTTGACATCCTTCGGGAAGCACGAGCCGCCATAGCCGATCCCGGCTTCGAGGAAGTGATGCCCGATGCGCTTGTCATAGCCCATGCCGCGCGCGACTTCCTTCACATCTGCACCCAGGGCCTCGCAAATGTTCGCGATCTCGTTGATGAAGCTGATGCGTGTCGCCAGGAAAGCATTCGACGCATACTTGATCATCTCGGCGGTGCGCAGGTCGGTCACTACGATCGGCGCGCGCAGCGGCAGATGAAGCTGCGCCACACGTTCAGCGGCTTCCATGTCTTCCGAGCCGAGCACGGTGCGGTCCGGGTTCATGAAATCGGTCAGCGCCGAGCCCTCACGCAAGAACTCTGGACAGCTCACCACCGCAAAATCAACCGGCTCCGCCTGTTTATCGCGCACGATGCCCGCCACCCAGTCGCCAGTGCCCACCGGAACAGTGGATTTGTTGATGATGATCAGCGAGTGATCCATGTTCTCCGCGATCGATTCGGCTGCCATGCGCACGTACTGCAGGTCCGCTTCGCCGTCCACGCCCTCAGGCGTGCCGACCGCGATGAACACAAACTCAGCGTCCTGCAACGCCTCAGCGTACGAGGTCGTAAAGGTGAGGCGTTTTGCCTTGACGTTGCGCGCCGCGACTTCCGCCAACCCTGGCTCGTAGATCGGCAGGATGCCTTTCTTGAGGTTTGCGATGCGTTCTTCGTTGATGTCCAGCGCGACCACATGATTCCCCAGGTCGGCGAAACACACAGCGGTCACCAGGCCGACATAGCCAACCCCAACGACGGTGATGTTCTTCATTGCGTTTTATTCCCCTCTTGTCACACTACTCGCCTTCGGCCCAAGCTCCAGGCAATTGACTGATAATCCCCACGCCCCGCCAGATGACAGTGGCGGGCGTTAGCCCTCGAGATCTTCGCGCAGCAAACCGGCTGCGCGCCGCCCCATCTCGACCGCGTAATTCGTCCCGCGGTCCCAGGGGTACACCTGGCTCATGCTCGCCAGGTACAGCCCACGCAGCGGCGTACGCACATCGGGCAGCGCCTGTGATTGGTTCACAAACGGCACCGGCTGCGCATAGCGCGTCCGAAACACCCACTTTTTGCGGATCCACTCCGGCGAAAACGTCGGATTAAAGGTGTGTAGGACCTTGATGAAACGCTCAGCGAGTTCGTCCTCGCTCAAGTCGAAATATTCGTGATCTGGCGGTATATAGTCACCGCAATAGACCAGGTGATCGCCGCCATAGTGCGACCGGTCCATATAGTTTGTGTGCTCCACCAGCGCCAGAAATGGGAACTCGGCGCGCGATTTGTCGGGGTGCTCGGCGGGCAGGCTCAGCCAATACGTCCCATCTGTCAAAAGTTGGCGATCGAGTGCGAGGATAACCACCGCCGCGCCCATGTACTTCAGCGCGTCGAGTTTGGCCGCATACGCGTCTGGCAACTCGTGCACCAGCCGCCGCAGGATTTGTGGCGCGGATGTGCTGATCACAGCGTTGTAGGTGTGCGTCGCGCCGCCGCTTTCAACCAGCCAGCGGTCACCGTCCGTCTGACGAACCGCGGACACGGGTGCATTCAGGTGGATCGCCCCACCCTGCTCGCGCACGCGCTCCGCCAGCAAATCGAGAAACGCCTGGAACCCTCCTTCAAACGTCCCAAGCCGGGGCGTGCGCTTGTACACCCGCGCCCAAAACCACGCCATGTTTACTTTGTCGAAATAGGCGCCGAACTTCCCGATCAGTAGTGAGCGCCACAGGTTCTCGTACGCCTCGTCGCCCATCCAACGTCGCAGCCAGCGATCGGCGGTGATACGCTCCATCGGCTGCCAGCGTTTCGTCAGCTTCAAATACACGCCCGCCAGCCCGTAGCGAATCTTCGCCAGCCACGAGATCGGCAAGCGCAGGTTCGCGACAACGATGTTCGGGGAATCCATCTGAAAGATGCGACCATTCAGCCACAAAGACGTGATCGGTCGCGGCAGCAGGACCTTCTCGCGCGCGCCAAGCTCCTCGATCAGCCCCAAGACTGCGTCATCATTGGAGAACCAGTGGTGATAGAACTTCTCAAGCGCCCAGTCCCAACCCTCGTCGCGAAAGCCCGCCGCCAGCCCGCCGACCTCAGCAGATGCTTCGTAGATATCGACCGCATATCCGGCGCGCGTCAGATCATAGGCTGCAGCCAGCCCTGCCGCGCCCGCGCCGATAATGGCAATCCGCCGATCGCTCACGCCGTTACCTCCTGCTCTCGTGCAGCCAGCGCCGGATCGTCCACCTGCTCGGCGGCAACCTCCTGCGCACGACGGAAGTCCCGCCAGGTCAACCCCTCACGCCACAGATAATAGAATCCGAGCAGCGTAATCGGCAGCCACAACGCCGCGTGCAGCACCAGCGTATACGAGGCTGCGATAGATTCCGGCACGCCGTACGCCGTCAGCGTCTTGATGCCAGGCGTGTCAAAGGTTCCGACATATCCCGGCGATGAAGGGAGTGTGGTTGCGAGGTTCACGACCGCGGTCATTACCATCAGCGCGAAAAAGCTCACCTCGAAATCGAATGCATGCATGACGAACCAGTATTTTGTCGTCTCCGTCAGCCAGATAAACACCGACGAGACGAGGATCATCACCAGATCGCGCGGGCTGCGCAGGTTCTCCAGCCCCAGCATGAAGTGGTCAGCCAGCCGGATCGTTCCCACGCGGAACCGCTCGGGGAGAAAGCGCTCAATCAGCCACGTGTAGATGCGTTTCATCTGCGCCGGACGCAGCGCCATCACCAGAAAGGCCAGGAACGCGCCCCAGAACAGCAGCGTCGAGAAGAAGACGACATCCCGCAGCCATGATTGTTTGAAGTCTGCGAACGGCAGCGCCACGAACACGAACAGCAGCATCACCAGCCCATCAAAGATGCGCTCGACAACAATTGTCGCGAGGCTGGCGGGGACGTTCACACCCTCGTTGCGTCGCAGCACGTAAGCGCGAATAACCTCTCCCGCCCGAAAGGGGTAGACGTTGTTGCCCATGTACCCGATCACGACGACCGGAAACAGCCGCCGCAGCGAGATCGGTTGCAGCGAGCGCAGCAAGTAATGCCAGCGCCAGGTCCGCCCCCAGACCGCCAGGAAGTAAATCGCGATGCCGGGGATGAGCCACCCGACTCGCGCCGAGCGCACATCTTCCCATACCTCAGACAGCTTGAGGCCGCGCAGCCC
>CAZVCM010000059.1:0-9675 GCA_964626105.1 uncultured Thermoflexus sp. | reverse complement strand
CCAGCCAGCGCCGCGCCAGCCCTGCTGTCGATCGCTTCGCCAACTACTAAACGCCCTTTCGAACTACTCCGGGAACGGTCGCATTCTACCAGAAAGCCACACCATACTCTACACCGGAAACGCCGGTTTTCCCTACCGATATGTTGATAACTAGTAAATAATTCATAAAAGAGTCAGAAAAAACGTGAGCGGCGCGTGGATCGCGCCGCTCTTGCGGTCATTTCGACTGGGATGCTCGAGGCAATCAATCTATCCGCTGGACAAGACCGACTCTGGCAACATGCCGTCCAGAACGCGCTCGAGAGCCATCGAGTGGCTGCACACGCCACGTGACTTGAAGAAGCTGCAATCACACACCCATCGATTATCCGAAAACGTTACGGTATGGGCGTTGTTCTCACCCTGAATGGTAACAGTAAACGAGTTGAACTTGATGCGGTCTCGCTCTTCAGCGTAGCGTTTAGCCTTCTCGATTTTGCCAATCATCCCATAGTCCATGTCGAACCTCCTCATTCTCCTTCTGACGCTTGTGTACGGCAAAACTGAGCTTTACTGCGGGCTAAATAGCAAAAAAGCACACTGGTGTCTCCCCAGCGTGCTTTTTGCGGGTCTCAAAAACGGTTTTATGCGAAAGTAGCTCATAAGCGGTCAACCTCAGTTAATGCCAGTATAGGAGATGTAACAGGCAAAGTCAACCGCCGCCGCTGCACCGGCTCCCACCTCTTTCCCTACGCTAAAAACCGGCATTTTTGCGTGCACGAGCGCGATTATTCGAGGTCGATAACACGCAGCGTCGCCCCGCTCTCCAGCCACACCGTCAGGCCGATCTGAAACTCGGTGGCGTTCTCAAGTTTCAGCGTGCCATCACGCAGCAAATCATAGCGCAGATCGTCATAGTCGTACGAGGGCTCGCCGCTGCCTTCCGCCAGGCTCAACGTCAACGGCACACCGCGCGGCACGCGCAGTTCCAGGTCACCGCCGCGAACTTCCAATCGCCCGTTCAGCGCCTCGCCGGAAGGTAGAGTCACGACGAGCGAGCCGTCGGAGAGCGTGGCCTCCAGGCGTTGAATCTGCAAGGCGAGCAGGTCTAGCGTACCGTCGCCGGCTTCGGACTCCAGCCGGAGCAGCGGTATCGGCGTTTTATCTGGCAGCGCGACATCGATCGTCGCCCGGCCATAGTCCGCCAGCCGGGGAATCGATCCGCTCCCCACTTCTGAGATCGCCAGGGTGCCGGTCGCCGCCTGCGTCTCCCAATCCATCGTCACGGTGCTGTCGCGGCTCCCAGCATAGCGCGCCGCCAACGTGCGCGAGCCAGCCTCCGCCGCCCCAACTGTGAGCGCCGTCCGGCGCAACGAAGCAGTCACTTCCACCTGCCGGATGTCTTCGGGAAGCGTCTCATCAAAGACACGCACGTTGTCGCTGCGCACCGAGTCGCCTTGCTTCTGATAAGCAAGCGCGACGACTACGCCCAGCGCCACCAGCACCACAAGCAAGGTGAGCATGTTCGCAGGCAGGCGGCGGCTGCCGATCGCCAGTGACCGGCGCCCGACCAGCGCTTCCAGCCCGAGTAGCACCAGCAGCGCGGGCCATGCTCGGCGCAGCAAGTCCCCTACCGCTTCAGGCACGGCGTCCATCGAGATCAACAACCAGGCAGCCCCCAACGCTACAATCAGCAGGGGCCAGAGGAAATTTCGGCGGGCCGCGGTCATGCTGTCCTCCGAAGCTGCTTCATCAGGAACATCAGCCCGAAGGCCACTACCACCAGCGGCGCGAAAACATCGCTGTCGTTCAGCGTAAGCACGCCGAGGTTGCGCGCCAGCACGAGCATGCCAATGGCTATAACCGCCACGCCGATCAAGATCACTGTCTCAACGTGTAGCGCCCGCATTTGCACGTGATCGCGCCCGGTCGGCAACGACGCGAGCCGCTGCGGCGGGATCAAGAACCAGAGTGCGAGGTACACCAGGGCGCCCGTTCCGAGCGTAAACGCGCCTAAGGCGGCGAACGCCGCTCGCACCCACCATGCGCTGATCCCAATCAGCGCGGCGATCCCCCCGCACACGCCTCCCAGCACGCGATCCGTCAGGCTGCGTGATAATCGCTGTGCGCTCATGCTCCCTCTACCCTCTGCGCTTTAGGCTCGTGCCTGTCACTATACCCGTTCTGCGTCCACGCGCAACTATTTTCTCACCATTTTGCGCGAAACGCGCTGTTCTCCCGTTGCGCAGGACGAATCGCCGTGCGAAAATGGGCGGTTAAACTACCAACCCACACGGAGCTGCCCGGATGATTGTTCAACTACGCCCGATATCCGAGGTCGACTTTGCAGAATTCACCGCAGCATTCAACCTCGCCTATTCCGATTATTTTGTGCCCATCAAGATGACGCAGCCAGCGTTCCGATCGCTGTTTGAGCGTGACGACATCGCGCCGGACGCGTCGGTCGTCGCGATACAGAACGGCCAGATCATCGGAACAGGGTTACTCGGTATTCGCGGGCGCGCCGGGTGGATCGGCGGGATGGGTGTGATCCCGGTTTGGCGGCGGAACGGTGTCGGGCGGCAAATGATGCAGTACCTGATCGAGCAGGCGCGAGCGCGCGGCCTGGACCTGATCGATCTGGAAGTGATCGAAGCTAATCAGGGCGCGTGGCAGTTGTACCACAGCCTGGGGTTTGAGAACTGGCGCTACCTGCTTGCGCTCGAGCGCATCCCGGACGAGGTCCCCACGATCCTGCCCGATTATCCGCTACAGGAGCAGGACGCGTTCGCGATTCTGGCAGAGTATGACGCGTTCCATCCCGTGGAGAACTGCTGGCAACGCGCCAGACCATCACTGGAAGGCATGGCCGCCTCTCTGCATGGGTGGTCGTTGAACAGCGAAAACGGAGCGCACTCACACGCGCTAGGATACGCCGGCACCGCCGCATTGCGCTTGATCGACCTGGCCGCCACGCCAGACACGCCACGCGCCGCCGCGTGCCTGCTGGCAGCGTTGCACCGCGCGTATCCAGACGCGCATGCCAGCGCGTTCAACATCGCTGATAATGACCCGGTGCTTCCGGCGTTTGAGGCGCTCGGCTACACCGTCAACTTCCGCCAGATCGAGATGCGCTTAACGCTCTAGCGGCGCTGACGATTCGTGTGTCGGGGGATATGGTGAACGCGCAAATCGCAGCGTAATCAACAGATCGCCCAACTCCAGCCGATCGCCATCGCGCAGCCGGTAGCGACGCCCGGCATCCAGCCAGAATCCGTTCAGCCGCGTGCCATTCGTGCTGTGCAGGTCTTCGACAAAAAGCTGTCGCTTCTCATCGTCGCGCGTGATCGCAACGTGCCGCCGCGAGACGCCCGTTTCCTGCCCGCCATACGGCGTTAGGTCAAGGTCCGGTCGCTGGTTCGCCATCGGATCGGCGCGCCCCAGGATTAACTCACCCTTCACTTCCAGCCCCACAGTCGTCTGGCTGGGCTCGCCGATCTGCACCAGCAAACGCCACGGCGCTGGCAAGCGCCCTGTCTGCACGCTCGACGGCTGGATGGCAGGCTGCGAACGCCTCGAATCGTCGGGCCGGAGAATGGTGGTCTCAGGCCGGGCAGCATCGTTCGGTTTCTTGTCGGCCATGGCGGCACCTTTCGTCCCCACTTCGGCGTGATGCTCGTTGCTCCCGATTATAGCAGCAGCCAGCATGCCCAACAGGATCGGCGATTTGATAAGCCTCGCAGCAAGCCGAGCGCCGGGTAGCCGTTGGGTGATCCCGCAGGTCTTGCGCTACAATAGCCGCGTTTTGCCGGGAGCATTTCAGTCTTTGCGATTCAACCGCATCTGTGTGAGGGAAACATGCCGCGTGTGTCTGTGCTGACTCGACGTGTTCTGATTTTAGTGGTGATGGTCTTTGCGCTGGTAAATAGTGGTGGTGATGGGCTCCATATTGCGGCGTTCGCGCAAACGGACAGTGGCGGAACCTTGCGGCTGGCGATGCCCGCGCCCAACACGCTCGACCCGATCCTCGTCTCGCGCTTTGACCGGTCCGCTCAGGACCTGGTAGAAAACTTGTTTGTGGGGCTGACGCGCTTCGACCCGTTGACGCAGACGGTCGAGCCGGCAGCCGCCGAGTCGTGGACGGTCAGCGACGACGGGATGACGTGGACCTTTACGCTGCGCGACGATCTCCACTGGGTGCGATACGACTCAGCGCGGGAGACAGCAGTCCCGGTCCGGCCCGTGGTCGCAGGGGACTTTGTCTACAGCGTGCAGCGCGCGTGCGATCCGTTGCGACCATCCCCCGTAACCGCGAACCTGATGGTGATACGCGGCTGCCAGACCGTCGCGCAAGCCTTCCCCGAAGTCGTCAACGACCTGTTCATTGCGCGTGAGATCGGCATTCGCGCCACCAGCCCAATCACGCTCGAAATCGAGCTGCTGTTCCCGACGAGCTACTTCCTCACGCTGACCAGTACCCGTGATTATCGCCCGATCCCGCGCGAGATGGTGACCGGCTCGCCGGACTGGTGGGCGACCTCCGACCTGCTCACAAACGGGCCGTTCGTGCTGCGCGAGTGGTCGTCAAGCGGTGCGGAGCTGGCGCGCAACCCCGAGTGGCCGCTATCGGTGAGTGGCAATGCGGAGCGCATCAACATCGATTTCACACAATCGCCGCAGCCATCTGACGCGTTTGATTGGGTGGCGCTGGAAGGCGCACAACTGAGCGCCGCCGTAGCGCGCTCGCCCGAAGGGGTTCGCACCGCGCCAGAGGGTCCGGTGGTGATGTTGGGTTTCTCGCACGATCGTGCTGTGGTCGACACGGACGCAGGACGGCAGGCGCTCGCGCTGAGCCTGGACCGCACAGCCCTGGTCGAACAGTTCTTCAGCCCAGGCGCGCAGGCGCTCGCTCAATTCACACCGCCGGGCAATGCCGCGCAGCCGGCATTCGACGGCTACCAGCTTGACCCTGCGCGCGCACGACAGGCGCTGGCCGACGCGGGTTTCGAAGGCTGCAACGCGATTCCGGAGAATCTGCTCGTGCTCGTGCCGAACGATGATCCGGTCTGGGTGGAGCTGGGCAACGCGATCGTGCAACAATGGGCGGAAAACCTGGGGTGCAATCCCGCGCTGTTTGAGGTCCGCGCCCTGCCACGCACGCTGATAATCGAGCTGGCGCACAACACGTATGATATCGAAACGGTGACGCGCTCTCATATGTGGATCGCCACGTGGAGCGCCGATTATCCGGACAGCGTCGCGTGGATTAACGACGCGCTCCACTGCCGCTACGGTTATATCCAGCCGGGGCGCACGTGCGGCGCCGCCGATAGCCTGCTTGATCGAGCGGCAAGCTCAGCGGATGAAGCCACGCGCGCGGACCTGCTCACCCAGGCGGAAGAAGCGTTCTTTGGCGCGCGAGGAAGCTTCCCGGTCGCACCGCTCTATGTGATGACACGCGGCTGGTTTGAGCAACCGTGGCTGACCGGAGTTAACGAGTTCGGCGCGGCGCGCTATGACCTGTGGACGCTCGACACAGAAGCCCAACCCGACTGAGCGAAAATACAACGGCCAGTCCGACCGGGTAAAAATGCAGCGAGAGCCGGTTAACCGCTCTCGCTGCTTTGCGTTCATCGCCATGCGGTAACGTGGCGCTATGCGCTTGAGGCTAATTGGCCTGCTGCTGGAAGTTGATGCGGTACGAGGTCGTCCTCGTGACCGTCTCGCTACCGGCCTGCACCTGGCATGGCACGGCCTCGAGGCTGCGCGGGTCCGAGACGAGACCCGGCACGCTCACCTGGTACGCCCTGTCCGGCTCCATCTGAAAATCAGCATAGCCCGGCTCGCGACCCGGTTTCAGCCCGGTGAACGCCTGATCGCGCTGCCCGCCGCTCCACGTGAACTGCACCGGCACGCCGCGCACGCCCTGCCCGCTCGTGTCGAATACCCGCACCTCGATAATGCCGTCCAGGTCAGGATCGCAGAAGCTCTCGACGCGCGCGATGATGAAGCGATCAGACGTGGGTGGATTAGTAGGCAACGGCTCAGGGGTGGCCGTCAGCGGCGCAAGCTCGGTCACCGGGGTCTTGGTTGCAACCGAAGCTGGCGAGACCGCGAGCGTTGGCATGGGCGTCGGCGTGTTGAACACGACGGGCGCGGGCGTGGGGTACTGTCCATCGGCACACCCTTGCGCGCCTTGCGGGCGATACAACTGCTCCAGCGCGCGCATCACGAGGATGTCGCTGTTGGTGGCAATCTGGATCGTCCTATGTCGCTGGCAGGCAATGTCTGCGACCATTTGCCACACGTTCCGGTCCGGCGCGACCGCGCGCAGCCGGTCGAACGCTCGCGTCAGATCGCCGGTGTGCGCATAGCTCATCGCGACGGCGATCACGTAATCCTCTCGGGCGGCGGGGCTAAGCTGCCAGGGCGCGGTGTTGCGCTCGATCACAGGATCAAGCTCCCACGTATAGAACAGCCCCAGGCCGACGCCAATCGCGAGGCCAATCACAACAGCGATCCACGGCCCGCGCCCACTACCGCTGCCCGAACCTGCCATGCCGCTACTGCCCCCCTAGCGAAGGCGACGCAGGAGGCGTCACAGGCACGCGGTAAACTTCCATCAACGGTGTAAGGCGTCCCATCGCCTCGGCCAGCGCTACCATGCTCGGGATCGCGGGGAAATTGCTTTGTGTAATGTATCGCTCGGTGAGATCCTGGACGTATAGGGGAGCGTTCTCTTTCCCCAGCAACGCCAGCCGCTGAAGCGCGGCATTCGCGTCGCGATCCACCAGGTACGCTTCGGACACCATCACGGTGTACTCGTCCTGATAGCGCGGCGCGAGCGCCTGCATCGAGCTGTTCGTGTACTCCACCGGAAACTGGTTCCAGCCCAGATACACGCCCGCAGCAAGACCGATCAGCACGCCAATCAGCAGCGAGCCAAGCGTTCGTTTCGACATATCAGGTCAGCCTTCTCGATCTCAGGAACAGCACCTGTTATAATCCGAAGCGTTAGGATTGCACAAATACCAGTGAGCGCAGCCTAGCAAAAAGCCGGGTCGCGGAGATGCGCCCGGCTTTCCGATGCCTGTTGTGCCGAAGGTGGGAGTCGAACCCACACGGGTTTCACCCCGCGCGATTTTGAGTCGCGTGCGTCTGCCAATTCCGCCACTTCGGCTTGCTGCGCCATGTAGTATAGGGATTTTTCGAGTTGGCGTCAATGCTCAACTACGCGTTTTAGGGCGTGTTTCCAGGGCCATGCACGAGGAACAATGGATCGCTGCCGCCCGTCGTGGCGATGTTGAGGCGTTCAATCGCCTGGTTCTGCGCTATCAGGATCTCGCGTATACCGTCGCCTATCGCATCACCGGCGACGCCGCCACCGCCAGCGACGCGACGCAGGAAGCGTTCATTTCGGCGTTCAAGAAACTGAACCAGTTTCGCGGCGACCGTTTTAAGCCCTGGCTGATGCGGATTGTAACGAATGCCTGTTACGACGAATTACGCCGCGCGCAACGGCGCCCCGCTGCCTCGCTTGACGATCTCTACGAAAATGTAGGCGAGCCCGACGGCACGCTGAACTCAACACCCGAGTCGCCCGAGGCGTTCGCGCAGCGAAGCGAGCTCAGCGCCGCGATTCAGGACTGCATCAGCGCCCTGCCGGACGATCAGCGCGTGATCGCCGTGCTGGCAGACGTCGAAGACTACGCCTACGCCGACATCGCAACGATCACCGATCTGCCACTCGGAACCGTGAAATCGCGCCTGAGCCGGGCGCGCGGTCGCCTGCGGGACTGCCTGCGAGGATTGGGGGAACTTTTGCCCGCCGAATTCCGTCTTGTAGATGAAGAAAAATGAGGCACAGCGCCCCTGCGTAAGCCAGATGTGATCTGAACTGATGACTTCTCACTCGAACATCCCTGAGCGCGACCTGGAGCTGCTCTCCGCCTATCTGGACGGCGAGATGAGCGACGCGGAGCGTCACGCGCTGGAGCAGCGACTTGCTACTGAAAGCGATCTGCGCCGCGCGCTGGACGAACTGCGCGCGACCGTTCGCCTCGTCAGCAGCCTGCCCCAGCTCAAAGCACCGCGCAGCTTCGCGCTCGATCCTGCCGAGTACGGCCGCCGCGCGCCGTGGTGGCAAAGGCTTCTCAGCGCGGGCGCAGTCATGCAGTTATCCGGCGCGCTCGGCACAGCGGCATCGATCATTCTGATCGTGCTCGGGTTGGTGCTCGGTGGCGAGGAGAGCGCCCCGCTCCAAACGCAAGAGGCGCAGGCGCCCGCCTACACGTCGAGCGCAGCGCCAGCCGCAGCGAGCCTACCCACCACGGTTCCGGATACCCCGACGCTTGCCCCGTCACCGCCTCCGCTGATGGACAGCGAATTCGATGACGCTGGTGCAGACATTCCTGGCGAAAACGCCGCAGCCGCCGCGCGCGGCATAGGACAGGCGCCGATGGACGCACCACCATTCCCCGATGCCGACAGCGCCGCCAGCACCTTTGCGGGCACCTTTGCCGAAACAGAGGGGTTCGCGCCGCCGGAAGCCGCGTCTCCTCTGCCACACGAACTTGAGGCGCCACAGATGGAGCGCTTCGCGGAGAGTGAAATCGCCGCTGACACCGCAGACGAAGCCGCAGCGCCACCTCCAGAAGAAGAAGCGTTTCCGCTTCAGGCGCTCCCAGCGACCGCTTCACCGCCACCAACAGCAACAGCTGGCGAGACGTCGGCAAGCGCTGACGGTGCAGACACCGAACCATCGCCGAGCGCCCCGACACTTGCGGCCAAGCGCGCCGACTCACAACCGGACGACGCTGGGCCGCGCTGGTGGCTGGTGGCACTGGGCGCGGCAGGGCTGGCGCTCTCTTCTGTTCTGATCCTGCTTGGGCGGCGGCAGGCAGGCGTGTGATGCAGCCGACTCCGGTGAATTTCTGTCAGGTATGCGGCGCGGCAATGATCGACGCCAACCGCTTCGGGAAGCTGCGCCGAACCTGCCCGGCGTGCGGGTATATCCACTTCGACGATCCAAAAGTAGCGGCGGTGGTGTTCATCGAGCGGGACGGAGCCGTTTTGCTGGTGCAGCGCGCAGTCGACCCAGAGCGCGGAAAATGGGCGCTCCCGGCAGGCTACATCGACTACGGCGAGCATCCAGCCGAGGCCGCCATCCGCGAGGTGCATGAAGAAACCGGGCTTGAGATCGCGATATCGGGACTGCTCGCCGTGCAAGGGGGCGCGGCGGAGATCGGCGCGTCGATCGTGATCATCTACGCCGGGCGCGTAGTGAACGGCGTCGCCCAACCGCTCGATGATGCTGACGCAATCGGCTGGTTCAAAAAGGGCGATCCGCTACCGGACATCGCGTTTGAGAGCACACACGCGATGCTCGACGCGTGGCGCGCCGGACGCTTGACGCCGGTGCCGCCGCTCCGCTAGCGCGCTTCCTCACCGCCCAGGCCACGCATCGCCTCGCCCCACTCCTCGCGCAAGAACAGCCGCCAGTACACCCGCAGCAGAAACGGCGCGTAACGCTCAACCAGCACACCGAGCCGTTCCAGCGGCCCGCCGAGCACTATCTCATAGCGCCCGCTGACCAGCGCCTGCACTGCGCGCTCAGCCACTTCGTCCGGATCAGCGATCTGGAACCCATAACGCCTGATCACGTCCTGCGTTTCCGACGCCAGGCCATCGGTCTCG